>NZ_JAMYSF010000014.1:0-154315 GCF_040321775.1 Mesorhizobium sp. M0243
TACGATCGAAGTATCGATGTCCTAATCATGCGCTTGCGCCGAAAGCTGGAGGCTGATGCGGCCAACCCTCGCCTGGTCAAAACATCCCGTGGCGCAGGGTACTTCTTCAACGCTGACGTAGATGTTAGCTACGGAGGCACGTTGGCCGCGTGACAGTGAGCTATGCTGGAGATTGGGGTGACGAGGCTGATCAAGCCTTCCAACAGTACCAGCCTGATCAATTACGGCGAGAGCTACCGGTCCGGAGATCGCATCAGCGCCTCTGTCGTCAAGAGAGCTGTTCTGCTTGACGCCAGCCATGGAGCTCAACGCCCCGCGTCGGAGCGCTCCCTGCTTCTGAAGGAAGCCATTAGGTCCGCTCGGGCTTGATCGGAGGCTTGGCTGATGGACGTCGTGGTTGCTTCGCTCAGTTGCCGCCCCATGGCGCGGTTTTGCGGATTATCAGTCCTCTGCCTCTTCGCCGGTCTCAACAGCGCTGTGTAATGTTCATTGTTTATGATGACGCCCCCGCTGTTCACGAGGTTGCTCCTGTCAAGTGTACTCGTCAGTCCGTCCTGGGCCTCACGCTTCTTGCCCAAGTGCCGTTCAAACGGCGCTGGCGCGACTTGTTGAGCTCGAGAGATGGGTCCCTGCTCTCCTGCGTGGCCATGAGCTTGTGCCGCGGTCTGCGCAGCGGCGTCCCCAATGGCACGAGCCTCCATGCCGACTGCGTCTTCCGGACGAGCAGCAAGGGCAATTTCGCGCCCGAGTGCGAACTTCCGGACATGAGTTAGTGCACTGATGTCAGCGGTTTTCATATAGCGCTTGGCATCTTCATCCAGCGACCGCTCGTGAAGCCGATCCGCAATCCCCGGCTTTTTGTTTTCAACCAGGCATTGACTGAAACGTCTAAGAGCAGACCCATAGACCTCAACGGTACGGGGTTTCGGCCCGGTCGGCGCTGCCTCGTACGCTTTGATGAGAGCCGCTGTGTACTCTCTGATGAGCACGGCGTCGGCAGGGTGGGGATTCAGGGCCGGGCGGCCCACCACTGGCGCTCCGCCCGCCCACGTCTTGAGACGACCCAGTGACCCAGCCACGGCCGAGGGGCCGCCACCCCAGATCTCGTACTCCTTGCGATCCCGATCCAGCGACTCCTCGTGAAGCCGATCCGCAATCCCCGGCTTGTTATTTTCAACGAGCCAATGACCAAAGCCGAAAAGAATATCTACATGGCGCTTGACCGTGATCTCCCCGACCTTACCGGCATAGAGTGCTGACCTCAGCCCTTCGACAAGGGTCGCATCGTTGGAATAAAGAGGACCCTTGTCGGGACCGGAGACCACTTTTGGGCGATCTGGCTGCACCGCCGCCGGCACAGAACGAGCATGGTCACGCAACTCGGACGGTGCGGGGGGATTCAGATCAACCACTGACGAATCCGGCGCATGATGATGGCGCGCCGTTGAGTGACCCGGCTGCAGCACCGAGGCACCCAGCATCGACCCACTGCCTCCGGCGTACGGCGCCGCGGCGTGTTCTTGTCCGCTCCCTTGCATCATGGGCTGCGCTTCCCATGGCAATGCACCCACTTGATGGGTGGGGGCCTGCATCAGCACGCGAGCGCCTGAATTGCCGATCTCGCTCAGCTGCGGCTCAGTGGCAACGTCCTGCAGACGACTGTTCGGGGTCCTTTGCCTCTTCGCTGGTCTCAACTCCGCTGTATCATGCTCACGGTTGATGAGGACCTCCTCGCTTGGTAGCTGGTTGCTCCTGTCCTGTGCAGCGATCCGCTCGTCCGGCGCGCGCTGGTCGCCGTCGCGCCAGCTCAGGGGACGAAAGGACCCTGCGGGATCCGAGGCTTGGTGATGGGGCCCAGTTGGCACGAAAGACGATGCCAGAACAGCGTCGTCTTCATTAGCTTTCCCAGGGGGGAGATACTCTGGCCAACTGTATTCCTCCTGCGGCCCGCTGCGCTGCGCAGCGGCGTCCCCCTTGCTCTCAAGACTTTGAAATTTAAATGGGTCCCCGGGAGCAACGTCTGGCGCTGACTGGCCGAGCCGCTTGATCTGCTGGTGAAACGTCCCAACGGGGCTTTCCTTAACCGCGTCTCGGGCCTGTCGGTCCATGAGTTCAAAGTTCGTAAGATTATTTGCCGTTCCGAATGTATTGTCACCCCTGAGGCGGGTTTGTAGTGCCTGCCGATTGACGACGAGGTTGTTGAGGTTCAGGTTATCTGGCTGCGATTGCAATCGCCCAACCAGCGCCCGCGTGCCGTCCACCACGTAGACTCCGCAATCCACCACGTTGCTCTGCTGGGCGATGCGGGATACGCCCACGCGGGTCTCCAGGCTGGCGCCCAGATTTTCTGCGAGCTCTTTTGCAAGCGTGTCATTGCATCCGTTGTAGGAGTCATAATGATAGGCAACCGGCCGTTCCCGGTCGCTGCGATCAACGAACAGCAGCGACCAATGGGTGCCGCGCTCCGCAAGAGTCTTACCGCCATCGCTCACTGGCACGAACAGGAAGTCGGCTGTGTCGTTACCGTTCTGATGGACGATGCGCTGGAATGCGCTTAGCATGACGCTCTCGGAGCCCAAGCGCAGATGATAATTGGCTACGAGGGGATCCACGAACCGCGTCCGGGCGGCGAGATCTGGATTGTTCCCCTGCAACTCCTGCTCCAGGAGTTGGTAATCCCTCTGGATATGTTCGTCGCCTAGCCATTCCAATGCGCCGAGCACCCGCCCGTCTTTAGCTTTCCCAGGGGGCCTCTCTGGCCGACCCAATGCCTCCTGCGGCCCGCTGCGCTGCGCAGCGGCGTCCCCAATGGCACGAGCCTCCATGCCGACTGCGTCTTCCGGACGAGCAGCAAGGGCAATTTCGCGCCCGGGTGCGAACTTCCGGAGATGAGCTAGTGCACTGATCCTCCGGTTACCACCGGAGTTCACATAGCGCTTGGCATCTTCATCCAGCGACCCCTCGTGAAGCCGATCCGCAATCCCCGGCTTTTTGTTTTCATGCAGGTATTCACTGAAACGTATAAGAGTAGATCCATAGACCTGAATGGTACCGCGATTCGGCCCGGTCGCAGGCGCTTCTTTGTACTCTTTGATGAGAGCCGCTGTGTAATCTCTGATGAGCGCGGCGTCGGCAGGGTAGGGATTCCGGACAGGGCGGTCGACCACTGGCGCTCCGCCCGCCAACGTCTTGAGACGACCCAGTGCTCTAGCCACGATCGAGGGGCCACCCCTGCTCTCGTACTCCGAGGGGCCACCCCTGCTCTCGTACTCCTTGCGATCCTGATCCAGCGACGATTCGTCAAGCCGAGCAGCAAATCCCGGCCTGTTATTGTCAAAGAGCCAACGACCAAAGCCGAGAAGAGAATTTACATGGCGCTTGACCGTGCTCTCCTTGACCTTACCCGCGTAAGCTGACCTCAGCCCTTCGACAACGGTCGCATCGTTGGAATAGAGGGGACCCTTGTCGCGACCGGAGACCCCTATTGGAGGATCTGGCTGCACCGCCGCCGGCACAGAACGAGCATGGTCACGCAACTCGGACGGTGCGGGGGGATTCAGATCAACCACTGACGAATCCGGCGCATGATGATGGCGCGCCGTTGAGTGACCCGGCTGCAGCACCGAGGCACCCAGCATCGACCCACTGCCTCCGGCGTACGGCGCCGCGGCGTGTTCTTGTCCGCTCCCTTGCATCATGGGCTGCGCTTCCCATGGCAATGCACCCACTTGATGGGTGGGGGCCTGCATCAGCACGCGAGCGCCTGAATTGCCGATCTCGCTCAGCTGCGGCTCAGTGGCAACGTCCTGCAGACGACTGTTCGGGGTCCTTTGCCTCTTCGCTGGTCTCAACTCCGCTGTATCATGCTCACGGTTGATGAGGACCTCCTCGCTTGGTAGCTGGTTGCTCCTGTCCTGTGCAGCGATCCGCTCGTCCGGCGCGCGCTGGTCGCCGTCGCGCCAGATCAGGGGACGAAAGGACCCTGCGGGATCCGAGGCTTGGTGATGGGGCCCAGTTGGCACGAAAGGCAATGGCAGAACAGCGTCGTCTTCATTAGCTTTCCCAGGGAGCTCGCGCCCGAGTTCGGACTTCCGGAGATGAGCTAGTGCACTGATCCCACCGGAGTTGTTATAGCGCTTGGCATCTTCATCCAGCGACCCCTCGTGAAGCCGAGCCGCAATCCCCGGCTTTTTGTTTTCAACCAGGTATTCACTGAAACGTCTAGGAGCAGATCCATAGGTCTGAATGGTAGCGGGATTCGGCCCGGTCGGCGCTGCCTTGTACTCTTTGATGGGAGCCGCTGTGTAATCTCTGATGAGCGCGGCGTCGGCAGGGTCGGGATTATTCAGGACAGCGGCGCGGTCCAGCACTGGCGCTCCGCCCGCCCACGTCTTGAGATGACCCACTGCTCTAGCCACGTCCGAGGAGCCACTCTTGCTCTCGTACTCCTTGAGATCCGGATCCAGCGACTCCTCGTGAAGCCGAGCAGCAAATCCCGGCCTGTTATTATCAAAGAGCCAACGACCAAAGCCGAGAAGAGAATTTACATGGCGCTTGACCGTGCTCTCCAATGCTGACCTCAGCCCTTCGACAATGGTCGCATCGTTGGAATAGAGAGGACCCTTGTCGCGACCGGAGACCCCTATTGGAGGATCTGGCTGCACCGCCGGCGGCACAGAACGAGCAGGGTCACGCAACTCGGACGGTGCGGGGGGATTCAGATCAACCACTGACGAATCCGGCGCATCATGATGGCGCGCCGTTGAGTGACCCGGCTGCAGCACCGAGGCACCCAGCATCGACCCACTGTCTCCGGCGTAGGGCGCCGCGGCGTGTTCTTGTCCGCTCCCTTGCACCATGAGTTGCGCCTCCCATGGCGATGTATCCACTTGAGGGCCGGGATCATGCACTGGTTCGTCCATTTGCTTTTGCAACCGAGCCCACCTTTCGGCCACCGCGGCCTCGCCAACCGCGGAGGGCGTCTCCTCAGCCCTGGCGAACGCTGGCCCGGCAGGCGCCGCCGGCACAGAACGAGCATGGTCACGCAACTCGAACGGTGCGGGGGGATTCAGATCAACCACTGACGAATCGCGCGCCGTTGAGTGACCCGGCTGCAGCACCGAGGCACCCAGCATCGACCCACTGCCTCCGGCGTAGGGCGCCGCGGCGTGTTCTTGTCCGCTCCCTTGCGTCATGAGTTGCGCCTCCCATGGCGATCGTAGAAGGTCCGCGTGCGGAATCGAGTCGAAATATCCCGACAAATCAGCGTCGACCTTCTGCTTTTGCAACCGAGCCCACCTTTCGGCCACCGCGGCCTCGCCAACCGCGGAGGACGTCTCCTCAGCCCTGGCGAACGCTGGCCCGGCAGGCGCCGGCGGCACAGAACGAGCAGGGTCACGCAACTCGGACGGTGAGGGGGGATTCAGATCAACCACTGACGAATCCGGCGCATGATGATGGCGCGCCGTTGAGTGATCCGGCTGCAGCACCGAGGCCCCCAGCATCGACCCACTGCCTCCGGCGTAGGGCGCCGCGGCGTGTTCTTGTCCGCTCCCTTGCACCATGAGTTGCGCCTCCCATGGCGATGTATCCACTTGAGGGCCGGGATCATGCACTGGTTCGTCCATTTGCTTTTGCAACCGAGCCCACCTTGCGGCCTCCGCGGCCTCGCCAACCGCGGAGGGCGTCTCCTCAGCCCTGGCGAACGCTGGCCCGGCAGGCGCCGCCGGCACAGAACGAGCATGGTCACGCAACTCGAACGGTGCGGGGGGATTCAGATCAACCACTGACGAATCGCGCGCCGTTGAGTGACCCGGCTGCAGCACCGAGGCACCCAGCATCGACCCACTGCCTCCGGTATGCGGTGCCAGGTGCTCGTCCCCCAGCATCATGGGCTGCGCCTCCCATGCCAATGCACCCACTTGATGGGTGGGGGCCTGCATCAGCACGCGAGCGCCTGAATTGCCGATCTCGCTCAGCTGCTTAGCTTTCCCAGGGGGCTTCTCTGGCCGACCCAATGCCTTCTGCGGCCCGCTGTGCTGCGCAGCGGCGTCCCCAATGGCACGAGCCTCCATGCCGACTGCGTCTTCCGGACGAGCAGCAAGGGCAATTTCGCGCCCGAGTGCGGCGTACGGCGGGAACTTCCGGAGATGAGCTAGTGCACTGATCCACCGGTTACCACTGGAGTCCAAATAACGCCTGGCATCTTCATCCAGCGACCCCTCGTAAAGCCGAGCCGCAATCCCGGGCCTGTTGTTTTCATGCAGGTATTGACTGAAACGTCTAAGAGTAGCCGCATAGTCCTGAGTGGTTTTGGGATTCGGCCCGGTCGCAGGCGCTCCCTTGTACTCTTTGATGAGAGCCGCTTTGTACTCTTTGATGAGCACGGCGTCGGCAGGGTCGGGATTCAGGGCAGCGCGGCCCACCATTGGCGCTCCGCCCGCCGACTCTTTGAGACGACCCAGTGCTCTAGCCACGTTCGAGGAGCCACTCTCGCGCTGGTACTCCTTGAGATCCTGATCCAGCAACGGATCGTCAAGCCGAGCAGCAAATCCCGGCTTGTTATTATCAAAGAGCCAACGACCAAAGCCGAGAAGAGAATTTACATGGTCCGTGACCGTGCGCTCCCCGACCTTACCGGCATAGAGTGCTGACCGCAGCCCTTCGACAACGGTCGCATCGTTGGAATAAAGAGGACGCTTGTCGCGACCGGAGACCACTACTGGAGGATCTGGCTGCACCGCCGCCGGCATAGAACGAGCATGGTCACGCAACTCGAACGGTGCGGGGGGATTCAGATCAACCACTGACGAATCCGGCGCATGATGATGGCGTGTTTCCCCGGGAACAACGTCCCGTACGAACACCGAGTCTGGGTTGCCTTGGTCCGGCGCGACTGGAGCCAGGGCTCTGTCGTGCAACGCTCGCGCTGACTGGCCGAGCCGCTTGATCCGCTGGTGAAACGTCCCAACGGGGCTTTCCTTAACCGCGTCTCGCGCCTGTCGGTCCATGAGTTCAAAGTTCGTGAGATAATTTGCCGTTCCAGATGTATCGTCACCCATGAGTCGGGTTTGTAGTGCCTGCCGATTGACGACGAGGTTGTTGAGGTTCAGGTCTGGCAGGTCTGGCTGCCATCTTTGCAATCGCCCAACCAGCGCCCGCGTGCCGTCCACCACGTAGACTCCGCAATCCCACTCGTTGCTCTGCTGGGCGATGCGGGGTAAGTCCACGCGGGTCTCCAGGCTGGCGCCCAGCCTTTCTGCGAGGTGTTTTGCAAGCTTGTCATGCCATCCGCTGACGGAGTCATAATGATAGGCAACCGGCCGTTCCCGGTCGCTGCGATCAACGAACAGCAGCGACCAATGTTTGCCGCGCTCCGCAAGAGTCTTACCGCCATCGCTCACTGGCACGAACAGGAAGTCGGCTGTGTCGTTACCGTTCTGATTATGGACGATGCGCTGGAATGCGCTTAGCTTGTCGCTCTCGGAGCCCAAGCGCAGATGATAATTGGCTACGAGGGGATCCACGAACCGCGTCCGGGCGGCGAGTTCTGGATTGTTCCCCTGCAACTCCTGCTCCAGGAGCTGGTAATCCCTGTGGATATGTTCGTCGCCTAGCAATTGCAATGCGCCGAGCACCCGCCCGCTGGGGTCGCCGAAAACACCAAAAAACCCTTCGACCGCGGGGGACATCCCCTCAGGAAAGAGCTCTGGCGAGGCGGAATTCCCCGCCCGCAAGCTGGGAGGAGCGAATTCCGGTGGCCTCAGTGGCACCTCCTCGCTTGGTAGCAGGTTGCTCCTGTCCTGTGCAGCGATCCGCTCGTCCGGCGCGCGCTGGTCGCCGTCGCGCCAGATCAGGGGACGAAAGGACTCTGCGGGATCCGAGGCTTGGTGATGGTGCCCAGTTGGTACGAAAGACGATGGCAGAACAGCGGCGTCTTCATTAGCTTCCCCAGGGAGCTTCTCTGGCCGACCCAATGCCTTCTGCGGCCCGCTGTGCTGCGCAGCGGCGTCCCCAATGGCACGAGCCTCCATGCCGAGTGCGTCTTCCGGACGAGCAGCAAGGGCAATTTCGCGCCCGAGTGCGGCGGACGGCAGGAACTTCCGGAGTTGAGCTAGTGCAATGATCCTCCGGTCACCACTGGAGGCCTTATAGCGCTTGGCATCTTCATCCAGCGACTCCTCGTGAAGCCGAGCCGCAATCCCCGGCTTGTTGTTTTCAACCAGGTATTCACTGAAACGTCTAAGAGTAGCTCCATAGTCGTGAATGGTTTGGCGATTCGGCCCGGTCGCAGGCGCTCCCTTGTACTCTTTGATGAGAGCCGCTTTGTACTCTTTGATGAGCACGGCGTCGGCAGGGTCGGGATTCAGGACAGCGCGGCCCACCATTGGCACTCCGCCCGCCGACTCTCTGAGACGACGCAGTGCCACAGCCACAGTCGAGGAGCCACCACTGCTCTCGTACTCCTTGAGATCTTCATCCAGCGACTCCTCGTGAAGCCGAGCAGCAAATCCCGGCTTGTTATTTTTAAAGAGCCAACGACCAAAGCCGTAAAGAGAATTTACATGGCGCTTGACCGTTTCCTCCTTGGCCTTACCCGCGTAGAGTGACCTCAGCCCTTCGACAACGGTCGCATCGTTGGAATAAAGAGGACGCTTGCAGCCGCGACCGTCGGAGACCACTACTGGAGGATCTGGCTGCACCGCCGCCGGCACGGGGGAACGAGCATGGTCACGCAACTCGAACGGTGCGGAAGGATTCAGATCACCCACTGACGAATCCGGCGCATGATGATGGCGCGCCGTTGAGTGACCCGGCTGCAGCACCGAGGCACCTAGCATCGACCCACTGCCTCCGGCGTACGGCGCCGCGGCGTGTTCTTGTCCGCTCCCTTGCATCATGGGCTGCGCTTCCCATGGGGCCGCGCCTTCGATGAGGCTCAGGTCTCCGTGAGACGGATGAGGATGGAACGGGTCTGGCAGAGCCGGAACGCCGGGGGCGGGAATTTGGGCAGCGGCTTGGCGCGCCTCGCCCGAGCGCTGCTCAAAGCCCTCTTGCCCGGCCTGTGCCGCTTGCTCTTGAGATGCCGGGGGCTGCACCTGCCGCCAACCTGTTACATTGGATAGGTCAAATTTGTGCCGGTTCACGTTAGCCTCACGTCCACAGATCAGCTGAGCAACCTACTCGGGCATACTTACGAGAAGCTGACGAGGTCCGCGGTCCCGGAGCGGGTAGGCCTAATTTTCTGCGCGCCGATTGCGCTGGCGCGACGTAGCCCGGCCTTTTGCCAGCTCGGCAGCTACGGCTCGCAAAGAGCGTCGTAAGGCTTGCGGAGCCGCCCCTCAGCTCCCGTCGAGGAGCAATCCACAATTCACATATTTGGAGATGGCTCGCTGGTTTACCGGTCTGCGAGCCCTGCAAGCCCATGCTTCAGATGCCGCCAGTGCAGAGGTATTTCATTTCGAGGTAGTCCTCGAGGCAATGGCGGGAACCCTCCCGCCCGATGCCGGACTGCTTCACTCGGCCGAAAGGCGCGGCTTCCGACGACATGCGTCCCGTGTTCATACCACTATGCCATATTCCAAGGCCTCGGCGACACGCCAAACACGCTTCCGTTTGAGGCACAAATGTGGGGGAAGGCCGTAGATCGTGTCGTTGGCCTCATGCACGACCTATCCGCATCGTCGAAGCAATCACAGGCGCCAGCCGCCCGAATGTCTCTTTCTTGCGCGATGGTCATCTCGCTGGAGACCGGACCGATAGTTCGACGTGCCATTCGCGCGATGCGTTTGCCCCCGCATCGATTCTGCGGCCTTTCGCGACGGCATGGGATTCGATTTTGGCCAGAGCCTGCCTGTCGATCAGCGCACCGATCGCCACTCCGGAGCAAAGCCCTCGCCAACGATAAGTGGCGGACTTTCTCCACGAACTCTCGACAAACACCTTCGTGAACGCCTGACTGGACGGGGGTAGCCATGCCGAACAGGTCGCATAACCACGCCATCGTTCGGCGACTGCAGCCGCGAAGCGTCTCGAACACATCGGCTCGATGCGGTTGCGTCCAGAATGCATCAGCGAGCGGCGGGAGTCTTCGCTATATTCGCCCCCGACATCCCGAAGTCCACCAGCTTGCCTGCCAAAAAGGGGTGTTGCATGAATAAACCCGCTTTCGTCGCCGTCAGCCGCGTGCCCAGGAAGGACGACAGTCTCCATAGCAAGAATGCGAGATGATCATCGTATTCAGCGGCAGCGTGCCGGCGAAATTGGGTGTTCGGCAAGCCAAATAGCGCGATGCAGAAGGATGGTGAGGATTTCGCGTCCGCCACTGCGATGCATAGAGCCACCCTTCGCAACCGACCAGCGCAACAAAGCTCGTTATGCGGCGCGTAGGTTCGTAGACGCTTATCCAGTATCGAGATAACAAGGCCGCTGCGCAGGAACGAACTCTGAGAGCGCACCCTGCGAGAGGTTGCGCTTGCTGACGCGGCTGTGGAAGAAGCAGGGGCTCGCGCCGAAGCGCATGATCACCGACTAGCTTCGCTCGTATGGAGCGGCAAAGCGACAGATGATGCCGGACGTCGAGCACCGGTCGCACAAGGGGTTGAACAACAGAGCGGAGAATTCCCATGTGCCGCCGCGAAAACGGGAGCGGATGATGCAGGGGTCCGATCGCCGGGAGGCCTGCAACGCTTCGTCTCGACCTTGTCAGCCCTCCGCAACCTCTTCGTCCCCCGCCCCAAACGTTCTGCTCTCGCCATACATGTTCATCGCTTGCAAGCCATCGCCGAATGGAAGGCCGTGACTGGAACGCCCGCAACAATGGATTGCTAACGGCGAACTCATGCTGGTCGGCAAGGCGATACTGGCTGGAGCATCAACTCGGCCGACGAGAGTGGCCACACCATCCTAGACAGGATCGGCCGATATGCCCGGCATCGCCGCTCTGCAAAAAGCACAGCGGGCATCCAGACGTTGCCGGGTTGACTATGGGTGTCCGAACCGCGAAAAGAGGCCGCTCTTTATGAGTGGCGTGCGCTGGCAGTCTAACCCCAAGCCCCCCGCCCGGGCTGCCGGCGCGCTTCTAGGAACATCGAGGTAGATGACGAGACTCCGAACTACATTTCCAAAGCTATCGGTGGATTCACATTTCAAGCCCAATCGATTTCCTACAGCCAGGCGCGAACGTTCGATTGGAACATTCAGAATTCACATCAAGGTGCACCGCTATTGCGTCCCGAACAGGTTCGGCTGCTCGATGACGACTACGAGATTGTTCTCATCAAAGGTCTGCCACCATTAAAATTGAGGAAGGTGCGATATTTTTCGGATCGCATTCTGAAACGCATCTTTGAAAGCCAGACAGGCGCCCTCCCGGAGCCGGCGCCCTTGACGGGAGCAGAGGAGGCGCTCTCCGCAGAATCTCAACTCGATGACCCGCTGTGTGAATTGGCGCAGGACTTTGACGATACAGTTTGATGTGAGGCTAGTATGAACCCGCGAAATAGTAATCCATCCCGTGTAACAGCTTTGTCGCAGGTGCAGGACGCCGGCTTGGAAGACGGGCAAGCGGTCCAGGCCCGGCGAGTGGGCTTTGAGCAGCACGTGTCCGAGGCGCTCCGGCCGCTGTTCGATGGTCGAGCTGACGAGCCGCCTACCGGTCCAGAGGAGCTTCTGCGACTGGAAAAGGGGTTTCGCGAGGTGCTTCAGCGAGGGCAGGATCATCAAGCCGCCTCGTCTTTTTTCAGCGATCCAAGAATGCCCGCTGGACGGGATGACCCCAAGGGAAGCGTGTCGGACGCTTTCGCAGCAGCCGGCTCTAGGCACGCCGTAGTTGAGGCCGCCGCCCCGCCAGTGTTAGCTGCCAGCCAACAGCAGATCCGGCCCTCGCCAGTTGCGTTTGACCGGCCGGTATCATCCTCGGCTGCTGCAGGCGTGCGCTTGTATGCCCCTTCGATGATCTCTCGGAAGACCAGTTCCGAAAACTGCGATCAGTTGCCCGCCTTGTGCTGCCGCCTCGCCGTCGAGGTCGAAACGCCCGCGAATCAATGGAAGGTCAGCGGGCCATGGGGGCAGAGTGCAACGGTGTCTACACCGCCTGTTTGAGGGGAGAGGTACACTTGGCTTTCCTGTTCCAGCAGCATCCGGCCGCACACCGACGCGATGGGGAGCTAGAATTCAACTCGGACCTTCGCAAGGCACGCACCGCGGCTCAAACGCCGTTCGTTTGGGAAAAATGGCTCAGTACCGACAAAGCTTCTGTAATGGCCCTAGTGGCCTCGGTTGCGCTCTTGGTCGCGATACAGTGGCAAGACCCCCAGATCAACGAGGCGGTCCTAAGCGAACTGCGGACGATTCAGATCAACTACGCATTGCTCCAGCGAGACGTCGCCCGCGCCGACATGGTATTGGACTTCCGTTCCGTTGCTTCTACCGGGCAAGCATTAAAAAGGAACCTTCAAAACTACCAACGCCTTGTTGAGATTTCGCCCAATGAGAGCTCCGGGGTGCACTCCAGGTTGGTTGCACAGCTCAAAAAGTCCCTCGAAAACACAGAAGCTGCCATCTCGAACTCGGCCGCGCAAAATGAGCTTCTGCAAAGCTCTCTCGTACGCTTTGCTCGCTCGGCTAATCGCCTTTGGGGGGGAGTGTCGAACAGGCCTGAATTTTCCAATCTGATCCTTCAATTTTCGGCCAGACCGGGATTCAGCCTCGCATTACAAATCGATCAGTCTCTCCGCCGACTTCCTCCTAGCCAGGACCAAGTCACGGAGGATGTTGCCCGCGAGGGCCGCGCTATCCTGTCCTCAATGTTGAGGTTGGACCGCGCTGTCAATCGGATCCCATCCTTCGACACGTTCGCCAAGGCTGCCGAATTGGAGCGAGAACATCTGAAAGCCTACAGCTTCGCCAGCGCGCAAGCGCAGCGTACACGGCTTTTCTTTGGCTTGGTGTCCATATGCCTCTGCTTGTTTGCGACCATTCGAGCCTCCACGCTGCATGTGCGGACGAACCGGTTGGAAAGGCGGTTAGAGCTTGAAGCGGCGATGAGTGAGATCGAAGCTTGTTTCATCGACAGTCAAGCAACGAAGGCTTCGCGGCGCTTCTCCACCGAAGCGGCGCTTAGACTCATTCAATGCGTTTTCGATGCGGATCAATGCGCGCTTGCTCTGGTGGATCCGAGTATCAGCAGGAATACCGAGTACTTTGTCGCGAACAAGCGCATGCGCGTCTGCAACGCCACGCTAATCCATGAAGTCGTCTCACTTGTACACCCGGAACAGCCAGTGTTTCGCGTCGTTCCGGCGTCGGAAGTGGTTCGGACTGCCGTAGGCACTACCGGTGTTTGTCAAATTGTTGGTTGCCGGGCCTCCGATCAGCAGGCTGCGGTTTGTATCCTTGTTTTTGAAGGAGATCGCTCACCACCCTCCACAGACGACCTCCTGGTTCTGGCGAGCGCTACTGTGCGTTTAGGCAACCATCTTGAAATGCAACGTGTACACACGGAACGTAACCTTTTTGAGAGTCGATGGGAGCATGCGGAAAGGCTGACGGCTGTCGGCACAATCGCAAGCGGCGTTACACATGAATTCAATAATGTTCTAGGAGCAATAGTCGGCTACGCAGAGATGGCTAAAGGTCTTGTGCGTCGCCCCTCGAGAATTCGGGGCCACATCGGCCAAATTATCTTGGCCAGCAACCGAGCCAAACTGATTATTGATCAAATTTTGTCACTAAGCCGAAATCGGAAGCGCGTGACGATGCCTTTCGACGTCTCGGAGAGTGTAATGGATCTCGCGCCATTGCTGCGGGTTACACTTCGTGCGGATGTTCAGTTGAACTTCAAGATCAACGAGTGGCAAACGGTGATCGAGGGCAGCCCGACCGAGATACAGCAGATCCTTATGAATCTATGCAAGAACGCGTCGGAGGCTCTCTTGAATGAGGGCCGTGTCGAGATTAGCGTTTCTCGCGCTCACGTCTGTCAAACGAAGCCCGTGGCTAAGGGCACCTTGAAACCGGGAGATTACGTTCTCCTCTCCATCAGCGACGATGGCCAAGGAATCGCAAGTTCGGTGCTTCCGCATATCTTTGAGCCCTTTTTTACCACGCGCTCTCGCGTCGGCGGGACCGGACTGGGTCTTGCTGCAGTGGACCGCCATGTGAGCGCGCTCGCAGGATGCCTTGACGTCACCTCGGCTGTTGGCCGAGGTACACGCTTCGATCTCTACTTACCGGCCTGCGCTGAGGAGCAGGTCAGAGCTGATAGCGCTTTCGGCCCATGCGATGGATCACTTGGCAACGGAGAAATCATTGCAGTCGTTGACCCCGATCCAGCAGCGTTGGAGATCTACAAGGATAAGATCGCCGCGCTGGGTTATAAGCCGGTCGGCTTCGCGACCTTCGAGAGTCTTTGCGACTGGATCGAGAGCGGGAAGGCAGCCGACCTCCTAATTTTCGATAAAGCGACTTTCCTCGGGCCAGGACAGCCCGAAGCTCTACGTACCACCCTGATGACGGTGCCCATCATCGTCGTTGGTGGAAGCGACCCCATGCCGATCACATCTGGTAATCAGACCTTCGTCCTTTGGCTAGCCAAACCGGTCTCGTCCAGGACGATGGAGCATGCAATTCGTAGGATGATAATGGCATGATGCCGCCGACGCGCTCAGGATACCGAGCTACCGAGGCAGTCGGAGGCGGAGCCGGCTGGGATCCAGCAAATACAAGAGCGTCGGACGATCTCTGCGCACCCGGCTCATGGCGAGTTCCCCTCGAACACCGTCGTCGGCTCCGCCCAAGGAAGGGCTCCCCGACCACGGCAAACCTGCCGCCGTGCTCGTGACCGTCAAGGACAAGTCGCCGCGCGATGGGGTCTGCGGGCCTCCATCCTTGACAAGTCACTGCGCGCTGGCGGCGACAGGCAACGGGTAATATAAGGTCGGGACGAGGAGATGGTCGCCAATCGGTCACGCAAGATGGTTGACGAAATGACTCGAGAGCAAAGCTTGACAATCATCGCCCCATTCACGCCAGACTTCTCCTGTGCGTTCATCATCGGCTACGGCTCCTCGCTGCCCCGACAAGGCTATCGCCGCCCGGCCGGGCAAGCGATATCCCAGGTTCCGACGTGTTCCTTTCATGCTAGATTGACCTAGGCCCCGGCAGGGCGGGAGCATGAGGCTGGGTTCTCGGTCGCGGATCTGTGAGGCAAGCACGGGGTAAGCGACGGCTCGACCCACCATTGGGAAGGCCGGCTTCGGCACGGAGGTGCGGCCTCGGCGTTGAGAGGCATCGGATCGGGTGTAGCAGGACTTTCGAACTAACTGCCGACAACACACTGGATAGGCTGTTCTCGTCGTTCGGTCCAGTTCACCAACGCCTATGTCGACATTTTACGGCGCTTCACTACTAACCGGGCACCGCACGATGGCAGCTCGTTCTCTCCGGCAAAAGATACCCCCTGTGTTAGCTTCCGTGTGTCTGCTTGCCCTCACCTGCGGGATACGTAACGCCATCCCTAAAAGCATCGAATGCGGCAGCGACAGCGCGAATCCCAAAGCGATGCTCCCGCCGTACGCGGACAAAACCGTTTTCGAAGTCCACTATTCCGTCCTTGGCCAGCATCGCCAAACGCTCATCTGAACCGCGAAGACGGATCGGATCAGATCCGTGGGCGACACAGATTGCCGGCACGTCAGCCTCGAAATCGCACATTAATCGCTCGATAATTGCGGCTCGCACGCGGTCGTCGTCTGTGAGGCGATGGCCCTTCGATGTAGCCAGTCGGCCAGCTGCGATGTGCTGGATGTAGGAATCCCGTGTAACTTCGTTTTGAACGTATCCCTGGCCGGTGCGGCCGATAGCCGACGCGCCGAAACCGATCAGGGTTCTGCAGGTGTCAGCCGAGTAGCCCAACGAGTTACGTCGCAGGCGACCTGTTTCCTGTGCCAGCGCGAGCTCGTCGTCCGGCAAGGCGAAATGGTCGAGCCCGATCTGTCGGTAGCCGGCGGCAATCAGCCTCACGGCGACAGCCGCATACTGTTCAGCGCGGGCAGCGCTGTCGGGAAGAAATTCCGCCTCGATGGGAGGCGCTGGTTCTTTATTTGGGATGGGATATGCGAGTAGCCGAACAAGGCAAGCCGGTCGGGGCGCATGGCGACCGCTGCCCTCGCCGTCTCGACCCACGACACCACCGTTTGACGCGGCAGGCGTCCCATGGTGATAACAAACCACCTTGCCGCTGAGCTCGCCTGTGTCTTTGCGTTATGCCAGTCCGTTCCGCTTAGATGTCTTGGCTGTTCCCGCCGAGACCTCACGCGCACCGTTTTATTCCCACCATCCCTCCCCGTCAGCTCCGCCTGGGAAATTCTGCCAGCTTGCCGGATCCGACGAGATAATGCAGCGCTGGGACGGACTTTGCTCGCCAGCTAGCGACCGTGGTGATCTCTGCCAAAAGGACGAGGCCATGAACGCGATCGGCGCTAACGGTGGCGGTTTGTATAAGCCTTGGGGTGGGAACTGGGCCTTCTATGCTGGCGCCACATACAAGCTCAACGAGACAACTTCGTTCTACCTTCGGCTCTCCCGGTGACCAGCTCTCAGTAGCGTCGCGGCAAACGTTGCCTATGGGCTTCTTTTCGATTTCACAGCTACGGCGACTCCAAACTCAGCAGTCGGCAAGATGGAAGCTTCCAACGGGAACTGCCCAATGCGAACAAGAAGAGCAGTGTCGGCAGTAATCCTGCGCCTCGAACGCTCATCCTCGCCGTGAAGCGTAGAGCTCCGAGGTTGAGCAGACCAAGCCCGCAACACGCTCTAAAAAAACGGCGCATACAAGCCATCCGAGATTGCAGCCTAGCCTCGGGGCCGGACGTTGTTTCATATCAGACCGGTGGGGATGAAGCCTGCCATCCAGCACCCGGTCAGTTTCAGGTCAAACTTGAACTCCCAGTCGGGTCAGAACGCGATCAACTGGCAGTCCGACGCACTTAAAAATGACAAATGGATCGCCTGCTTTTGGGCCATCCATGGGGAATTCGGGCGCGAGAGAACAAGCTCACACAGCATAAGCGAAGCTCCAGGCGAATCTTGCGCTGGCCGAGGCAGAACCATGTTTAAAGCTGCCTGTTTTCCACCTCGAACCTGTCTGAGTCCGGCCGATCGTCATAGATCGGCCAAAGCATCGGCCAGATGGCTCCCCCAATTACGGTTTGTGCGTAGTTGTCAGTACGATAGGCCTGCCGAACATCGGCCATGATCATCATCGGCAGCATCGATTTGTGTCCAAGCCTGGCGACGTCGGCTGTTTTGGGCAAAAGCCTGCACTCGCGTACCGCAGCCAACCTCGCCCCATCTCGTGCGCAACATGAACACCTACTACAGCAACCTGATCGAAGGCCACGATACGCGCCCGCGCGACATCGAACGGGCGCTGGTCGGAATTTCGATCGAGACGAGAACCGCCGCAATCTGCAGCTCGAGGCGGCCGCGCACGTTCGCGTGCAAGCCGAGATCGACCGCCTGGCTGCCGATGGGCAGTTGCCGGAACCGGCATCGGTAGGTTTTCTTCGATGGCTGCATGCGGAATTCTACCGCGATGCGGAATCGCCCATGCTGACCATCAAGGGTTCCGGCCGTGAGTTCGTCATGGCGCCAGGTGAGTGGCGATCGAAGCCAGAGCATGACGTCGCCATCGGCCGGCATGAACCGCCTTCGAGCGATCGCGTCAACGATTTCATGCAATACTTTGCCATGCGTTATCGCTTCGATAAGCTGGGCAAGGCCGGACGCATCCTGACCATTCCTGCCGCGCATCACCGCTTCAACTACATTCACCCGTTTCCGGACGGCAACGGACGCGTCAGCCGATTGATGAGCCACGCCATGGCCCTCAGGCCGGGGTCGCCGCGCACGGGCTGTGGTCGATCTCACGAGGCTTGGCACGTGGCGTGAAAAGCCGAACGGATTACAAGAGCATGATGGATCATGCCGATATGCCCCGCCAGGGTGATCTCGACGGACGTGGCAACCTCTCCGAACGCGCACTCGGCGATTTTACCTTATGGTTCCTGCAGGCGTGTATCGATCAGGTGAGCTTCATGACCGGACTGTTCGATCTCGACACGTTGGCCAAGCGGCTGTATCGGCATGTGGAGCGCAGTGGTCTGAAGCCCGAAGCCGGCCGCCTCGTGGAGGAAGCGCTCACGCGCGGTGAGTTTGACCGCGGCGAGGCATCCCGTATTAGCGGACTACCCGAACGTACGGCGCGTCGAGTGTTCAATGACGTAATCGCGCTCGGACTATTGGCGTCGGAAACGCCAAAGGGCCCAGTGTCCCTACGCTTTCCGGCGGACGCTCTGGACGCGCTGTTTCCGAAGCTTTTTCCGGAAACGTAAGAGCATAGGGCGCTCACGATCTTAGGTCACTTCTCCTCGGAACCGGAAAGATTTTCACCGGATCACCCGCGGGTTCGTCATTCCGCGTTCTGAGACGCGGGAAAAGCCGGCCCACTAGAGCCGAGGCCGCCGATGCAGACATATTTGGTGTCGAGGTAATCCTCGATGCCCTGATGTCCGCCTTCCTTGCCGAGGCCGGATTCCTTGACGCCGCCGAAGGGTGCCTCCGGCGTGGTGATGAGGCCTTCATTGACGCCGACCATGCCGTATTTCAGCCCTTCCATGACGCGGAAGGCGCGGCCGAGATCGCCGGTGTAGAAATAGCAGGCGAGGCCGAATTCGGTGTCGTTGGCGAGCGCTATCGCTTCCTCTTCGGTCTCGAACTTGAACACCGGGGCGACCGGCCCAAAGATCTCTTCCTTCATGAAGCGCATATTGGGTGTCGCGTTGGCGATGACGGTCGGCTGGAAGAACGAGCCGCCGAGCGCATGGCGCTTGCCGCCGGCAACGATCTTGCCGCCCCTGGATGTGGCGTCGGCGATCAGTTCTTCGACCTTCTCGACCGCCTTCTCGTCGATCAGCGGCCCCTGCTGCACGCCGTCCTCGAGGCCGGAGCCGACCTTCAGCCCATTGCTGGCGGCAGCGAGCTTCTCGACGAACTTGTCATAGACACCAGCCTGGACAAGGAAGCGGTTGGTGCAGACGCAGGTCTGGCCGGAATTGCGATACTTGGCGGTGATCGCACCGGCGACCGCACGCTCGAGGTCGGTGTCATCGAAGACAATGAACGGCGCGTTGCCACCGAGTTCCATCGACACTTTCTTGACGGTGACCGACGACTTCTGGATGAGAAGCTTGCCGACTTCCGTCGATCCGGTGAAGGTGATCTTCGACACCAGCGGATTGGCGCAGATCTCGTCGCCGATCTCGCTTGCCGAACCGGTCAGGATGTTGACGACGCCCTTGGGGAAGCCGACCTCCTCTGCGAGCGCACCCCAGGCGAGGCCCGAATATGGCGTCTGCGAGGCCGGCTTGACCACTGCGGTGCAGCCGGCGGCGAGCGCCGGGCCGAGCTTGCGGGCCAGCATCGAGGACGGGAAATTCCACGGCGTGATGGCGGCGATGACGCCGACCGGTTCCTTGGTCACCAGGATACGGCGATCCGCCCACGGCGACGGCACCACGTCGCCATAGGTGCGGCGGCCTTCCTCGGCGAACCACAATATGTAGGCCGCGGCAGAGCCAATCTCGCCCTTCGATTCGAACAGCGACTTGCCCTGCTCGATGGTCAGCAGTTTGGCCAGCACGTCCTGATTGTCCATCATCGCGTCGTGCAGCTTGCGCAGCAGCTTCGAGCGCTCGAGCGCGGTCGTCTTGCGCCAGGTCTTGAAAGCTTCCGCGGCGGCTTCGATGGCGCGGCGGGTCTCGGCTTTGCCCGACTTCGGCACGGTGCCGATCTTGAGACCGGTGGCCGGGTTGTTGACGTCGACCGTCTGGCCGCTGTCGGCCTGCACCCATTCGCCGTTGATGAGATTGGCCTGGCGCATGAAATGGCTGGTTTTCTGAAGCATGGTCTGGCCTCCGTTCGGATAAGACAATCAGGATCCTGTATGCTGGCTGCGGCTCGCGCTTGCCCAAGCGCCTTTCGCGCGGCCGGCCCCTCCAGCGACGTCTCGCCGCACGCCGGGCGGGTTCATGCCGACTGGTCAGTCCGCGCATGGGCCGCCGCGGTCTCATCAAGAGCCGCGCGAATGCCATCAACCATGTAATCGATCTCTTTAGGGGCGATGACGTAGGGCGGGCAGATTGCCAGCACGTCGCCCATGTTGCGGATCATGACTCCGTGCTCGCGGCACCGCCGCTCGACATCGGTGCCAATTCGCAGCTCCGGCGCAAAGGCGCGACGGGTGGCGCGATCCTCGACGATCTGGATCCCCGCTATAAAACCGCGGCCGCGGACCTCGCCGACCAGTGTATGGTCGTTGAGCGCGTCCGCGAGCGCTGCATGCAGATAATCGCCGAGACGGCGCGCCTGGCTCACGAGATCGATCTCGCGGTAGATCCTGATCGCCTCGGCGGCGACGGCGGCTGTCACCGGATGGCCGGAATAGGTGAAACCGTGGCCGAACACGCCGACCTTGTGGGCCTCGTCGGCGACGCACTGGTAGACCTTGTCGGAGATAATGACGCCGCCAATGGGCAGATGACCGGATGAAAGCCCCTTGGCGACCGACAGCATGTCCGGTTCCATGCCAAAAGTCTGGCTGCCGAACCAATTTCCGGTGCGTCCGAAACCGCAGACCACCTCGTCGGCCAGCATCAGAATGTCGTATTTGCGCAGCACCGCCTGAACCTTTGGAAAATAATTCTCCGGCGGTACCAGCACGCCGCCGGCGCCCATGACTGGCTCTGCGATCATCGCGGCAATCGTCTCTGGCCCCTCCGCCAGGATCAGGGCCTCGAGTTCCTGGGCCAGGCGCGTGGCGTAGTCATGCTCCGCCTCGCCCGGCAGACCGTCGAGATAGTGGAACGGCCGCGCGGCGAATATGACGGGAAGCGGCGGCAGGTTGAAGGACTTGTGCATGTGCGGCAGCCCACTCAGCGCCGCGCCCATGATCGTACTGCCGTGGAAGGCGCCAAACCTGCTGATGATCTTGCGTTTCTCCGGACGTCCCCGCGCGGCCTGGTAATACCAGGCGAGCTTGACCATCGTGTCATTGGCTTCCGAACCGGAGCCGACCAGAAAGACGCGCGCGTGGTCGAACGGCGCCAACGCGGTAAGCTGTTCAACGAGTTCGACGGTGGGCTCATTCGAGCGGTGATTGAAGGTGTGATAGACGGCGAGCTTGCGCATCTGGCGGTCAGCAGCGGCGGCCAGCCGGCTGTCGCTGAAGCCGAGCGAGGCACACCAGAGTCCGCCCATGCCCTCGATATAGCGGTTGCCCGCGTCATCCGTGACGGTCGCGCCTTCGCCGGCCACGATCGTCAACGGACCATGATCCTCATGCAGGCGTGGATCCGTTTGGGAATGAAAGTGCCTGGCCATGTCCAGCACGCGCGATTCGTTGTTCATCAAAATTCTCCTTGCGACCAGATAGGCGGTTGCTTCGGCGAGGAATATCTTATAACTTATAAGTTGTCGAGAAAAAATGATCCTGAGAGTGACGTCCAATGGCCAACGCACCCACTCCTTCAAACAACACCCTGCCACCCGACGCGGAGCGGATCGCCCTGTTGCGCGACAGGGCAGAGTTCGTCCGGCTCGAGACGCTGCGCCTCATCCAGATCGCCAAGGTGGGCCACTATTCGTCGGTGTTCTCCTGCGCGGAAATATTCGCCACGCTCTACTACGATGCGATGCGGCTGAGGCGCGGCGAGCCGCAATGGCCGGATCGCGACCGCTTCCTGATGGGCAAGGGACATGCCGCGGTCGGCCTTTACCCGCTGCTGGTCGACTGGGGCTTCTTCTCCAAGGACGTCCTCGATGGCTACACCCGGCTCGGCAATCCGCTTGGCGATCATCCCGACATGCGCAAGGTGCCCGGCGTCGATTTCAGCTCCGGCTCGATCGGCCATGCCCTGTCCGGCGGCCTCGGCATGGTGCTTGGCGGCCGTGCGGCCAACCGGCGCTTCGATGTCTATGTCCTGCTCGGTGACGGCGAGATGCAGGAGGGCCAGGTCTGGGAAGCGGCGCTCTCCGCCGCCCACCATAAGGCCGGCAATCTGATCGCCATCGTCGACCGCAACGGATACCAGCTCGACGGGCAGGTCGACGACATCATCGGCATCGAACCGTTGGCCGACAAATGGGCGGCGTTCGGCTGGCAGGTGCACGAGGTCGATGGGCACGACGTCGTCGCTCTCGCGACGCTGCTGCGACAGTTGAAGGCCGAGGCAGACCGCACCCGGCCCGTCTGCATCATTGCCAAGACCTCCAAAGGCAAGGGCGTTGGTTACATGGAAACCGAACCCGGCTGGCATCTGGGCTATCTCGCGCCATCGGACGAGGCCTTGGCCGCCGAAGAGATCAAGCGTGGAGGCAAAACACAATGAACGGCCCGATCGATACCAACTCCTGGCAGTACCGCCAGATCAACGCGCGTGCGCCTGGCCTGAGTTATCTGGCCAACGCGCTCATTGATCTGGTCGAAGACGGTTATCCGGTCGTGGCCGGTACGGCCGACCTTCAATATTCCAACGGGCTGGTGCGGTTCGCGCAACGCTTTCCCGAACGCTTCACGCAATTTGGCATTTCCGAGCAGAACATGGTTTCGGCTGCTGCCGGCATGGCCAGCACAGGCGCCATGCCGTTCGTCGCTACATTCGCTTCTTTCCTGGCGCTGCTGTGCTGCGAACAGATCAGAACCGACGTCGCCTATTCGGCTCTGCCGGTGCGGCTGATCGGTCATCATGCCGGTATTTCACTCGGCTTCTACGGCACCTCCCACCATGCGACGGAAGATCTTGCCATCATGCGAAGCATCGCCGACCTCACGGTCGTCGCGCCGGCTGACGGCCCGCAACTGGCGGCCGCCGTCAGGGCGTCTGTCAATCATGCCCAGCCAATCTACTTCCGCATTGGCCGCGGCCAGGAACCGGTGGTCTATGACGACGGCGTCGAGTTCCAGTTCGGCAAGGCGATCGTCCACGGCGAAGGATCGGAACTGACCATCATCGCCTGTGGCTCGATGGTCCATCCCTCGAGGGAGGCTTACCGCGCGCTGCGCGCGGCGGGCAAGTCCGTCGGGCTGATCGACATGCATACGATCAAGCCGCTGGATACGAAGGCCGTGCTCTCGGCCGCGGCCCACTCCCGCTTCATCCTAACCATCGAGGAACACAATATCCTCGGCGGTCTGGGCGGCGCGGTGGCGGAAATCATGGCGGAGGCGGGCAGCCCGGCACGGTTGATACGCCATGGCATCCGCGACGAATACAGCCTGATTGCGCCGCCAACGCATCTCTACAAGCACTACCGTCTGGACGCGGCGGGAATTGAGGCCACCGTCCTCGAAGCCCTCGGCTGAGCGGCGGACAACCATAGCCATGCACGGACATTACGATGACCGATCAGAATAACACCGCCCGACTCATCGAGCGCGCGAGCGCGGTGATGCCCGGCGGATTGCTCAGCCCGAGCCGCAGGCTCGGCGCGCCGCATGTCTTTGCCCAGGCGCAGGGTGCGTTTCTCTACGACGTCGACGGACACCAGTACACCGACTTCCATTGCGGCTTCGGCGCCAACGTGCTTGGCCACTGTCATCCGGCGGTGCGCGAACGCATCGCTGCGGTCACGCAGGATATCGATCTTGTCGGTGCGGGAACGATGCGGCTGGAGATCGAGGTGGCGGAGGCGCTGGTCGACTGCATCCCTTGCGCGGATCTCGTCGCCTTCTGCAATTCGGGATCGGAGGCGACCTATCACGCCCTGCGCCTTGCCCGCGCCGCCACCGGTCGCAAGCGCATCATCAAGTTCCAAGGCGGCTATCATGGCTGGCACGACTACGTCGCCATGAACGTACAGTCGCACGCGCAGGCGATCGGCAAGTACGATCCAATCAGCGCCGGCATCCTTGAGGATGCCGCCCGACACACGATCGTGCTGCCTTACAACGATGCCGGCGCCGTCGAGGATTATCTCAAGGCCAATCCGGGCGAGGTCGCGGCGATCATCATCGAGCCAATCGCTCACAATATGGGGTCGGTGATGGCGACGGATGTTTTTCTGCGCGACCTGCGTCGCCTGACCAGCGATCATGGTGTCGTGCTGATCTTCGACGAGGTCATCACCGGCTTTCGCCACGCGCTCGGCGGCTATCAGTCGATCGCCGACGTCACGCCTGATCTGGCGACCTTCGGCAAGGCGGCCTCGTCAGGCTATCCCGTCGGCCTGGTGGCCGGTCGGCGCGATCTCATGGAGCTCGTCGGCCGGACCGGGGAAGGATCCGTGTTCATGGGCGGTACTTTCAACGGCACGCCGTCGACGCTCGCCGCCATGCAGGCGACGATCGAGGAGCTGTCGAAACCAGGCTTCTATGACCGCCTGTTTGCCCTCGGCGCTTTCATGCGCACGCAGCTGGACGGCATTATCGATCGCCTCGGCCTGCCCGCGCAGAGCGCCGGGTTTGGCTCGGTCTGGCTGATCTATTTCCTCAGCGGTCCTTACCGCGACTACCAGGACTTGCTGCGCAACGACGATGTCTTCGATCTCGCATTCCGCAAGGAGATGGTGGCGAACCGGCTGATTGGCCAGCCGCTTCCGCTCAAGCGTCTCTACCTGTCAGGGAGCCATGACCGGGCCACGATTGAGAAGTCACTGGATGTTATCGAGACAATCCTGCGCAAGCTCTCTGCTGGGAGACCCGCCAGTTCTTAGCCTTTTTCGCAACCGGACTTATAGGATATAAGAGCTGCTCGTACCTATCCGTTGCCGATTCGGTGCGGCCAACATGCAGCGGTGATTCATGAACACGATGCAGCCAATCGAGCAAGGTAGTCTGTCGGCGAGAACCTATATCTCGCTGCGCGAAGCCCTCATTGCGGGCAATTTCCGGCCCGGTGAAAGGCTGTTGATGCAGGATCTGGCACAACGGCTGGGCACCAGCGTCACGCCTGTGCGAGAGGCCTGTTTCAGGCTCGTCAGCGAGCAGGCGCTGGAACTGCGGTCGGGGCGGTTCATCACCGTTCCAGAGCTGACCCGGTCGCGTTATTGGCAGGTCCGGCTCATTCGCATCGCGCTCGAGGGACTAGCGGCCGAACTCGCCGTCGAGCATGTTTCGGAGGCGGACATTGACAAACTTGTGGAGATCCATCGCGATTTCGTGGCCGGCGAAACGTCCGGCGATGCTGACCGCGCCCGTCGCGCCAATCGTGAATTCCACTTCGGCGTCTACCGCCTGTCCAAGATGGATATGCTGATCGCCCAGATCGAAAGCCTGTGGGTCTCGATGGGCCCTATCCTTAACGTGTATTATCTGCAGGCCGAGAACGATTACATCGGTGCGGAGGAGCACGAGACGCTGATCGAAGCGTTCCGGACCCGCAACAAGAAGGTGGCGCGTAAGGCGATCGAACGCGACATCGTGCGCGGTGGCATGAACCTGTTGCGGTATTTCGACGAGCAGGACGCGGCCGCCAAGCGGGCGTGATCGAAGCCGCCGGTCATTTGCTGGCGACCTCTCTTCGCGCTGGCTCAGGCCGCCCGAAGGCGCGCGGTGGCATCCTGGTCGACGACCCAGACGCCCTGCTCGGCGTCCAGCACCAGGGCCACCTTGTAGGATTGGCGAGCCGCTTCGCTCGTCAGCCAGCCGCGGTCAACGCTGGCCGCGACACGGCGGACATCGCGCTTGGTCGGGTCGCCATAGCCACCGCCGCCACAGGCAACGAACTCGATGCGCTCGCCGGCGCGACACGCCTCCTCATGGAACGCCGGCAATTCCACCAGCTTGCCGTCGGTGCCGCGCTTGGCACTGCGACTGGCTTTGGCATCACCGCCGCCGAGCACGCCACGCGGCGGGAAGGTTGTGCCGTCGGCCGAGTAGACCAGTGTCATCTCATGGTCGACGGGATAGAAGACACCGCCCACCGCGGGAGCGCCCTCGAACTCGCCAATGCCTTGCGTATCCGCCACCACGCCGCGCGATTCAATGATGATGGGGTACATGGATTCGTCCACCTCGACGGAATCCAGCGCGATCAGGCCGCCATTCGCCGGCCCGCAATATGTCAGCCAGCCATCATAGCCGTGACGCGCGCCGCCGCCGGCGTAGCCAATGAAGACCTGATTGACGTAGGGCTGCCCATCCTTGAACGGATCCTTGCCTGAAATCACCCCGATCCCCGCTGGCAGGTGCGAGCCGCTCTCGGCCTGGCCATAGGGTTCTCCCATGGTCGAGAACACGCAATTGCCGGCGATGATCAAGCGGTCGTTGACATTGGTCGTCGCCACCGAGGTGCCTACGGGGTAGCGGGGTTTGCCGACCACGCTTCCCTCCCGCATCAACACCTTGATCCGGCTCTTGGCACCCTCGTTGTGCGGGATGCCGTCGTCGAGATTGTTGAAGACGCCGATCCGGCACGAACCCGTGCAGGTGTTTTCCGAAAGGTTGAGACCACCAGGGACGTTATCCATGTTGTCACGCACGTCGACCGTGATCTCGCCGGCTTCAGGGTCGACATCGATGGTGATCCTGACCGGGATGCCCTCCTCCGCCACGCCGGGGACCGGGTCATGGCGGACTTCGTAGGAGAACTTGCCCTTCGGCAATTTGGCGATTTCGGCCATGGTGCGGCGCGCACCGTAGTCGAACCAGTCCTCGACGAAATCCAGCAGCGTGTCGCGGCCGTATTTTTCAAGCAGTTCCAACAGACGGCGTCGACCGGTCCTGCAGGCGCCGATCTGGGCGCGCACGTCGCCCAGCCAGATGTCTGGAACACGGTTGCGCATCATGCCGATGCGCAGGATGTCCTGTTTCTCCTTGTGCTGTTCGACCACGCGCACGCAGGGAAAGTGGATACCCTCCTCATAAACGTTCTTGGCGAATGGCAGATAGGTCGAAGGTGTCGGCGCGCCAGTGTCGGCGTGGTGGGAAAGCGCCACGGCCCAAAACAGCGGCTTGCCGTCGAAAAAGATCGGCATCGCCATGATCAGGTCGGCATGATGGGTGCCACCCGTGTATGGGCAGTTGTTGAGGAAGATGTCGCCGTCGGCGATATCGTCGAACAACTCCGTTATCGGGCGCGTCGCCAGATCCATCGACATGACGTGGATCGGCAGCGCGTCCTCGGTGGAAACGAGGCGGTGATCATAGGTCAGGATCGCGCAGCTCAGGTCGCGGGCGTTCTTGATCACCGCCGAGCGGCTGGCCCGCATCACGACCAGCGTCATTTCCCGCACGACCGCCTCGAACCGGCTTTTGAGAACCGACATCAGGAACGGATCGACGCGGCGCGTTGGCGTCTCCAGGCGAATGACAGGTGAATTCATTTTACGATGCCTTGTTCGGGAAGGTTGATCTCAATCGACTGTCACGACAATGTTGCCTTGCGGGTCGACGCGCCCGCGATGTCCGTCCTTGAGGAAGGCGGTGAACGTCGTCGCCTCCACCAGGCATGGCCCATCAAGCGCCGCCCCCGCGCCCAGCTGGTCCATGTCGTAGACGGGCAGAGAGCTCGTCCGCCGGGTTTCGTGCAAATAAGCTGGCCGATGGGTCTTGGCGACCGGCGCCGTCGCCTGGTCGGCTAGCCTGAAGTCCCTCCAGGCGTCCTGATTAGCCCGCTTGCCCACCGCGCGCAGCTTCCAGTTGGTGAATTCGACAATGTCGCGGTCGGATCTGATCGAATAGATGCGTTCGTGCATCTGATGAAACGCTTCGACGAGACTTGGGAGTTTTTCCGCTTCGAGGCGCGCCTCATTGGCCTCGAAATGGACCTCGATCTCCCAGGACTGGTACTCGTAGCGACCAAGAAAGGAGAACTCGAAACGCCGCAGCTCGGGCTCAACGCCGGCCTGTTCGAGGAATGCTTCGCCCGACACCTTCAACCGCGCCAGGATGTCGGAGACGCCGGCGGCGTCGAAGCGCCGGGTCGAGGTCAGGAAAACCGCGCTTTCCTCGCGCGTGATATCAGAGATCAACCCGCCGAACGCGCTCAGCCCGGCCATGAAGCGCGGGATCATGTAGCGTTTCAAGCCCAATATGTCGGCCATCTCGGCGATGTGGATGGCGGTCGCGCCGCCGCCGCAGACAAAGAAACTGTCGCGTGGGTTTATGCCCTCGCGAATGGTGATTTCCTCGATGGCCCCGACCATGTTGTGGTTGCTGGTGGTCTGGATGGCGTAAGCCGCGTCGAGCAGCGGGATGCCGAGCCGCGTCGCGATGCTCGCGACCGCTTTCTCGGCCAGATCGCGGCTGATCTTGATCCGGCCGCCGAGAAAATAATCCGGGTCAATGATGCCGAGCACGACATTGGCGTCGGTGACCGTCGGCGCGGTGCCGCCCGCTCCGTAGCATGCCGGCCCCGGCCGCGCGCCAGCGCTTTGCGGCCCGACACGAAGCAGGCCGCCATCGTCGACCCAGGCAATCGACCCGCCGCCGGCGCCAACCGATCTCACATCGACTTTCGCGATCCCCAGCGAGTCGTCGTGGATCATGCTGTCCGGGGTGACGATGATCTGGTGGTCACGCAAAGCCGAGACGTCGAAGGTGGTGCCGCCCATGTCACCGACGATGACGTTGGCTTCGTCGCTCAGCGCCAGCGCGGCCATCGGCGCCAGCGTCGGCCCCGACATGACGCTGTAGATTGGCCGCCGCAGCATCTCGGCGGGAGGCATCATTCCACCGACGCAGTTGGCGAGCAGCAGCTCGCCCTGGAAACCCGCCTGCGAAAGTGCTTGCCGCAAGTCCTCGATGTAGGTGCGCACGATCGGATTGATCGACGCGTCGATAGCGGCCGCGATGATGCGCTTGTACTCGCGCGACATCGGATTGACTTCATGGCTAAGCGTGACCGGGATCTCCGGCCATGCCTGCGCGATGATATCGCGCACCGTTGTTTCATGGATGGGATTGACGACCGACCAAAGCAGACCGACCGCTATCGCTTCGACCCCATAGCGCCGGAAGTCGGCTATCGCCGCCTCGACATCGGATCTCGACAGAGGCGTGAGCTCCCGCCCGCGCGCATCGACGCGGCCCCGCGCCGTCTTCGTCAGGTGGCGCGGGACATAGGGCTCGGGATAGTCGAGCCGCCACTGGAAGGCGCCCTTGCGCGGCCCCTCGCGCAGGACGAGGATGTCCTGATGTCCTTCGTTGAGGATCAATCCGACCTTGACCGTCTTGCGCTCGACCAGCGCGTTGGTCGAGACGGTCGAGCCGTGTACGATCAAGTCGATCTTGGTCATGAACGTCGCGGGATCGAGCCCGTATCCGGCCGCCGCCACGTGCAGCACGTTGATGAATCCCTTCTCGAATTCGCCGGGCGTGGTGGGCGATTTGAAGATCGAGATTTTCCCACCGGGCTCGGAAACCAGGCAATCGGTGAAGGTTCCGCCGATATCGATGCAGACTTGATAAGCCATTTAAGGTCCGAAGCTGTTAGCGTTTCTTGTGATCGCGGCCCAGTATCAGGCTGGCCAGAATGATGAGGCCCAAAAGAACCTGCTGCAGATAGCCGTCGACCTGCATGAGATTCATGGCGTTGGAAATGACCGTGATGAACAGGGCACCGAGCAGAGCCGCCGTGACGCCTCCCTCGCCGCCGGTCAGCCGCACGCCACCGACCACCGCCGCCGCTATCGATTCCAGGGTCAGGTTGCCGCCAAGGTTGGGCTCGCCCGACCCGGTGCGCGCGGTGAGCAGCATGGCGCCAATCGCGGCCAGCAGCGAGCAGACCACGTAGTCGATCGCAACGACACGTCCGGTGCGAACGCCCGCCGCCTTCGCCGCGCGCGGGTTGGCACCGATGAGATACAGGCCGCGGCCGAACACGGTGAAGCGCAGGACCAGGAACAGCAGTGCGAAACACAGCGCGGCGAACACGATGGGCACCGGAATGCCGATCACCCGTCCCTCCGCCAAGGCCTCCGTGAAGGCTTCGGGAATGCCCGGCACGGGAAAGCCGCCGCTGACGGTTGCCGCCAGCGCCATGACAATGTTGGCCATGCCGAGCGTCGTCACGAGTGGATTGATGCCGATACCGGCGATGAGGAAGCCGTTCAGCCCGCCGATCAGCAGCCCGACGCCGAGGCCGGCGGCGATTCCCCACAGGATGGGCATATCGCCGGTTCCGGTCATCACCATCGCCGATATGACGCTGACGAGCGAGACAGTAAAACCAAGCGACAGGTCGAAGCCGCGCGTCAGCAGCACCATGGTCTGCGCCATGGCGAAGAGTGCGAGATAGCTGGTCTGGATCGCGATGTTCCAGAGATTGCCGCTTGAAACGATGCGCGGGTCGAGCAGACCGAGAACTAGCAGGGCCAGGAATACGAGCCCCGGCAGCTTGGCCTGCGCCGCGAACTGGCGGATGTCCGGGCGAGCGCGGTCAAGAACAACCGGAGCCGCCATGTCTGGACGATCAGACATTGGCCCGCCTCCCCTGAACAATTCGGTCGAAAGCCAGTGCGCCGATGAGCACGGAACCGAGAACCAGCGTCTGGAATTTGCTGTCGATCTGCGTGAGGTTCATCGCATTGGCGATGATTGAGAGGCACAGCGCCGCCATGGCGACGTTCTCGGCGCGGCCTGAGCCACCGCGCAATGAAACGCCGCCGATCACCGCCGCTGCGATCGTCTCCAGTCCCAGCGTCCCGCCGATCGTCGACTGGCCAGAACCGATGCGAGCGGTGATCAGCACACCGGTGAGCGCGGCCAGAAAACCGGAGAGCACATAGGCGGTTATCAGCACACGGTGTGTGCGCACTCCCGACAGCCGGGCGGCGCCGACATTGCCGCCGACGGCGTAGAAGTGGCGCCCGAGCGCGGTCCGACGCTGCAGAATGATGGCGATGGCGATCACCACGATCGCCAGCAGCAAGACCGGCGGCAGGCCAAGCACCTGCCCTCGCCCGATGGCATCGACGAAGGCGTCGGAAACGCCATAGATCGGGATACCCTGCGTGTAATAGAGCGTAATTCCCGCGACGATCGACAACGATGCCAACGTCACCATGAAAGGTGATAGGGAAAGCCGCGCCACCAGCGTTCCGTTTACCAGGCCAACACAGGCGCCGCTGGCCAAGGCCAGCGCCACCGGTACCAGCAGCTGGAGCCCATCCGCGTCGGGCATCGCGGCCATCGCCGCGGCCGTGACCACGGACGCCAACGCCATCGTGGCGCCGACCGACAGATCAAAACCACCGGTGGTCATGACGATCATCTGGCCGATCGCCGGAACCGCCAGGAAGGAGAAATTGCGCAGGACGTTGAGGATGTTCAGGCGGTTCAGAAAACGCGGTTCGATGATCGCGGCCGCCGCCGCGACCGCGACCAGAAGCAGGATGACGATCCCGCCTGTTTCCAGAAAACGGCGCCGCAGCATGTCAGGGCTCATGCTGCCTCCGTGGCGCCGGTTTGGGCGTCGAAATAGTGACGCAGCACGGAGGCTTCGGTGATGCCGTCGGCTTTGAGTTCGGCGACTATGCGCCCTTCACGCATGACGTAGACGCGGTTGGCCAGGTGAACGAGCTCCGGCAGTTCGGACGATGACAGCAGAATGGCCGCGCCATTCTCCACCAGGCTTTTCATAAGCCGGTAGACCTCGCTTTTGGCGCCGACGTCGATGCCAACCGTCGGTTCATCGAAAATATGGACCGAGACTGGGCGCATCAGACCGCGCGCCAGCACGAGTTTCTGCTGGTTTCCTCCCGAAAACGACGACGCCGCGCGTTCCGGCGCCATAGGTCGCAAACCCAGTGTCTTCAGCGGCCCGGCTATCGCCCGGCGCTCGCGCCATGACTTGAGCAGTCCGGCGTGGGACAGTCTCGGGTCGTCAAGCGCGGCCATGGTCACGTTCTCGCGGCCCGGACGGCCAAGCGCCAGTCCCTCGGCGCCGCGATCAGCTGGATAGTAACAAAGTCCAGCACGCAACATGCCGTGCGGGACTGGCGCTCTTACCACCGCGCCATGGAGTTCGATCTCACCGGACGTCACCCGCTCCAGGCCGAACACGGCCCGGCAAAGTTCGCTACGACCGCAGCCAACCAGGCCCGCCAGGCCGACGATTTCTCCAGCCCTGACCGTGATGGAGGCATCTGACACGCTACCGGAGACACGCAGCCCTCTGGTCGCCAGCACGACCTCGGCGGGGCGCTGGCTGATTGACGGGTAGATTCGCTCGACCGGCTGGCCGACCATCATCTCAATGAGCGCAGCATCGGATGCCGCGGCGATGGCCACGGTATCGATCTTACGCCCTCCTCGCAGCACCGTGACACGATCCGCGAGCCGACGGATCTCGGCCATGCGGTGCGACACATAGATAATGCCGACGCCCCGGGCCTTGAGACCCGCGATGGCGGCGAAAAGTTTTTCCGCTTCACCGTCGGTGAGCGACGCGGTCGGTTCGTCCAGGATGAGTATCTTGGCATCCGAAAGCATGCCTTTGGCAATCTCGACCATCTGCTTTTGCGCCCGGGTCAGCGTTTCGATCTTGCTGTCCAGCTCGACGTGAAAGCCAATTTCGCGGAAGCGTTCCTCGGCGCGGGCGCGCATCGCGCGCCGGTTCAGGAAAAGCCGCCCTTTCAACTCGCGTCCAAGAAACAGGTTCTCCTCGACCGTGAGGTCGGGGACGAGACTAAATTCCTGGAACACTGCCGCGACGCCGGCATCGCGGGATTTCTGTGGGGTCAGCGCGGAAACGGTTTGGCCGTCGATACGGCACGAGCCTTCGGTCCAGCCATACGTTCCCGCTATCAGGTTGATGAGCGTCGACTTGCCGGCGCCGTTTTCACCGAGAAGGGCATGGACCTCACCGCTCAACAGCGAGAAGTCGACGCCGTCAAGCGCCACCACACCCCCGAAACGCTTCGTCATACGCGTAAGTTCAAGCATCGCTGACACCACCGAACTCGAAGCAAAACGGGCGGCAGGCCAAGGCCGAGGTCTACCGCCCATCGAAGATGTGGCTATTGTACCGAAAATTCAGGCTTCCACCCATCGGGCGCGAAAATCTGCGTCGGGTCGATTTTGTCGACGTTGTCCTTGGTCACGATACCCGGCGCGACCAGCAGAACCTTCTCATAGTCCTTCTTTTCCAAGGCGCGCACCGCGAGGTCGACGCTGATGCGGCCCATCATCACCGGATACTCGGCGGCAAAGCCAAGCACCTTGCCTTCCTTGACCAGCTTCAGCATCGTCTGGTTCTCGTAAGACGACATGATCACGACATCGTCGCGGCCAGCGTCGGCGACGGCGCTGACGGCCGCTTCCGCCGCAGCAGCCCCGCCCCAGATGACATTGAGATCGGGATAGGTCTGCAGGGCGTCCTCGATGAGGCGCAGGCTTTGCGGAACGCCGGGCTCACCATAGAGCTCGGCCGCGAGCTTGATGTTGCCGGTTTTGATGCTGTCGCGAAAGCCCGCCATATAGCTCTCCGCCCAACCCGATCCCTGCGGACCCGGCAGGCCGATCGCGGTCGTCTTTTTGTCGCCGAGATACTTCTTGAGGTACTCACCCTCCTGAAAACCCTTCTGGTAGGTATCGGGAGTGATGCGCGCGGTGATCGGAGTTTCCAGAATGGGATTGGCGACGGCGATCTGGACAAGGCCCTTGGCGTCGCCCTCCTTCAGCTTGGCCGCCAGACCGGCTTCCGAGATGGCGGCGACGAGGATACTCTGGGCACCGGATGCGACGCAATCGTCGTATTGCGACAGCTGCTTGGGCAGCGCGTCATAGCCGCCAGCCTGCAGGACCGTCACTTTGACACCCAGGCGCTTTGCTTCCTCAACGATACCATAGTCGACCGAGACCCAGTAGCTGTCCTTGAGGTGCGGAAACAAGACGCACAGGTTCCAAGGCTTCTCGGCCTTTTCCAGCGGCACATAGTCGAGTGCCTCGACTTTTTTCAGATCGCCGCCTTTGGCCGCGTTGATCTTGAAGGGCCACCAATCCTTGGCCTGGGCGGCGTTGGGCAGGACGGCCACGCCGGTGACGAAAGCCGCCGCGAGGATGGATCGGAAAGCGTGATTCTTGGTCATGTGATTCCCCATTTTCGTGTGTTCCCGGGTCCGGAGCCGGCGATTTCGCCGGCTCCGCGGTCTGCCTTGGGAGCAGAGGCTTGCTGGCGGATCGTAGTACCGTCTAGGCGAGTTCGCCTTCAGGGCCATCCGCGCCGTTGTTCATTTTCACAGCGCTACCGTACTACTTATAAGTTATAAGTCAATAGGGTTTTCATTAGCCGGTGCTCAGCCGGGAAAGTGTCTTCAATCGCGGTTTCGCTGCCTCGACCGGGATCACAATCCATTTGACGAAAGACGAGGTCGGAGACAGCAGCCATGCAACTGGCCGCGGCGATGTGGGCTTCCTCGCGACCGACCGGTATGCGGCTTGTCGATCGAGTTGCCTGACATCAAGCGCCGGCGAATAAGTCAAAGCGATCAGCGTGGCCTTCGAATACAGAGCCATTGGTCAGCAGCCGCACTTCGCTATCGACCAAATCGTCATAGTGTCTTTAGGGAGGAGATGTGCCCAGTGCATTCGCGTGCTGCAACAGCCGCGCTGAACCGCACCGCAGCGTGCCATAACACGCTGCGGTCGGATGATTGTTGAAATGACGGTTCCCCGCGCACGACCGTGCCGCTTTCCAACTTCTCTCGTCTGGCGCTTGCCAGCCTGAGTTCTTCCTAGAGGTCGGCGCCCGGATTGCGGGTGTTGTCTTGCGACTTCATTCTCCCGGCAGCCGGGCAAAGGCCCGCAACGTGGAGGCTTCTAAATGGAACGCGGGTTCCCGATGCTTAGTGGGTGGTGCTGCTTGAGCAGGGGCAGGGCAGCACAGCCTCCGCCGGCAAGCCGTCGCGGCCGGTTCCCTTGATGGCGTGCCGGCGCAAGTCCCGCGTCACCAGGCTCGCAAATCGCGATGCACGTCCAGCCATTGCGACATGGTTTTGCCAGCTGAGAGGCCGATCCCGTGTGCGGCGAACAGTCGAAACACTGATTGGTCGGTGTGCGTTCTTGGCGTATTGTGCAGCACTTCTGGCATTACTGGCCTTGCGGGGATGACGAGTCGGTCATGCGACAGTATGCATGTCCCTATCGGAATAGCCGGTCCGCCTTATCGGTCGTCACACCCGCATATCGCTCCGCTTCTAGGGAACACCCCATCACGCGAGGAAAGACATGGCCACATGCGCAGTATCGCCAATCCAGCCGTTGGGCCGACGGCCCGGCGCTTGGGTCAGTCCACCGGCTTTAACCTGCGTCACAATTGATCCACTGATCCTAGGTGACGACAACGTTGTTCGTCATGATTTGATGGGGCGGGGATTGGCCCAAAAGCGAGCCCCCCAAACTGTGCGGTTGCCAAATACGTAATGGAGTGAATTGGAATGATCATCGTAACAGGCGCCACGCACGGGATTGGGCGGGCCTGCGTGGAGAAACTTGCGTCTGCCGGTTCCAGAGTGGTGGCGACCGGCCGAGATGCAGAAGCGGGCGCGGCGCTCGAACGCGCCAATCACGGTGTCACGTTCGTTGCCGGTGACATTATCCGTGAAGACGATTGCCGCCGTGTCGTCGACCGTGCGCTTGAACTTGGCAACGGCCGGCTCGCGGGGCTCGTGAACAATGCCGGCATGTCGAAGCGCATTGCCTTCGCCACCGCCACCCAGGACGATTGGGATGAGGTCCTTGCGGTTAATGCACGCAGCGTCTTTTTCTTCATCCGTCATGCGCTGGACGGCTTGCGGCTCGGGAGGGGTTCAGTCGTCAACATGGCCAGCATCGCCGGAAAGACGGGCGAAGAAGGGCTCGCTGCCTACTGCGCCTCAAAGGCCGCGGTCATCGGGCTGACGCAGGCCCTCGCGCTGGAGTTCGGCGAGGAGATCCGCTTCAACGCTGTCTGCCCCGGCCAGATCGAAACACGCATGATGGGCAACATCATAAGCGATGCACTGCGCAAGAAGCAGCTCGAACTGCGGATCCCTGCCAACCGCTTCGGTGCCCCTGAAGAGATCGCTGATGTGGTCGCTTGGTTACTTTCGAATCAATCGAGCTATGTCAACGGCACGGTGGTGACTGTAGACGGCGGGGAAACAGCCGGCCTGCGCACACCGCGCGTCGCGCAGATCGATGGTGCTTAGGGCAATTCAGCTCAGCCGGAGCCGCGCTCGTCGAAATAGCGCAGAAAACCATGTGAGCCTCGCTGGATGTCGTTCTCGATCGCCTCGCGGGCCCTCTTCCTGTCGCCAGTCCTCAAGGCCTCGATGAGATGGTCATGTTCTTCCGCGCCGGTGTACCCGCGCGGAATTTCCCGATCGTAAACGTTAAGGATTGGACCCATCGAGGCCCACATGCTTTCGATCTGTCCGATCAGCATCGGCATACGCGACAGGCGGTAGACGCCGAAGTGGAAAGCGCGATTGGAGGATCGCGCTTCCTTGATATTACCGGCCTTATGGCTCTCTACAAATGAGGCGCGGAAGGTCTCAAGCTGTTCGAGATCGGCGGGGGCAAAATGGTCGGCAGCGTGTTCTGCCGCAAGCCCTTCAAGTGCCACGCGGATCAGCTTGATCTGAATGTAGCGGGCGCGGCTGAGGTCTGGCACCGCGGCGAACCTGCCGGAGCGCAACTCGAGCGCCTGCTCGCTGACGAGCCGCAGACAGGCTTCGCGCACCGGCGTAATGCTGGTTCCGAGCTGCCCGGCAAGATCCTGCATAAGGAGACGATCGCCCGGCGCGAAATTGCCGATGATCAAGCCATCCCGCACCTTGCTGTAAATCCGCGCGGACAGGCTGCCCATCTCCTCGGGCTGCATCTTCATAGGGCCCATGGGACTCCCCTCGCCTCTGCTGCAGCTCTATGGAAATGTCGATTTACGCGTTTCACTACGTTTATAAGTTATAATCGCTGCCTATATTTCGTTATGCAGCGGCAGACAAGTACGTGCACGTTAATTGTCTGCAGCAAACATGTCCGTTTTCATAATTATTTGTGAAATTTTGTTTCATATAAAAACAAGGAGACCCTTCTTTTCCGATTCTGACAATGGAATGTGACGACAGAAAAAGGCGCGATCTCATCTGCGTGGCATGAGTTGGTGTGCGAGAGATGATGACATCTGAAGGAGCCGGGAAGCTTACATGTCAATTTCCAGTCTGATGGGCAGAAATTTCCGATTCTGAGGCGACTCCGAACCGGCTGGACCGACGATGACGTCGGCACCGTCAAGATGATCCGGCAGGCCAGCAAGTCCAAACGCTGCGTATGGCGTTTGCAGAGCGTTTCGCCGCCGAAGGGCTTCAAGGACTGTTGCGCGACAAGACGCGGCGCTCGCGCATTGCGGCTCTCGGGCCCGAAAGCCCGCCGAGCGCAGCTCTGACAAGGCCGCGCCAGGAATCGAACGACGACTGGCCAGAATTATGAAATCCCTTGCGACACTATGCAATTTCAGACATTTCAGTAACAAACAGATTTAACATTCTCTTCACTTGCACTTTGGGGCGCGTTACCCGAATTAGCTGGAGCGGCCGAAACCCCCGCAAGATCAAGCGCGTAGTCGAAATCCAATCTTGCTGGTGCTTGTCGAGGGATGCGACGCGATGGGCCGGCGCAGGTGCGCTGTGAAGCAGCACTGAGCGCGCCGAAAAACGGCTTCCCAACAGGAGATTGATTTGGATTATGTGCAGTATTTCGCCGGAAGAATCGAGCAACTCAAAGGCCGTGGCGGGTATCGTGAATTTGCCGATCTGGAGCGTCAGTCTGGCAACTTCCCAAAGGCCTGGCTCAATAGGCCCGACGGGCGAAAAGAGATAACCATTTGGTGCACTAATGATTATCTCGGTATGGGGCAGCACCCCAAAGTGCTATCGGCAATGAAGCGCGCCATCGATGCCAACGGCGCAGGATCGGGAGGATCCCGCAACATTGGTGGCACCAACCATTATCACGTGTTGCTCGAGCGGGAGCTTGCAGGTTTCCACAATAAGGAAGCAGGATTGATTTTTGTTTCCGGCTTCAGCTCAAACGATTCATCATTGAGTACATTGGCATCTTTGATGCCGGACACAATTATTTTTTCTGACGAGCACAACCACGCTTCAATTATTAGTGGATGCCGCAACAGCCGGGCCGAAAAGCGCGTCTTCCGGCATAACGACGTTGCGCATTTGCGGGAGCTTCTGCGCAGCGTAAATCCTGCAAGACCCAAGATCATTGTTTTTGAATCGGTATATTCAATGGACGGTGACATTTCACCGATCAAAGATATCTGTGACATGGCGGACGAATTTGGCGCAATGACGTTTCTGGATGAAGTTCATGCATCGGGAATGTACGGTCCGAAAGGCGCCGGCATTGCCGCGGAACTTGGCATCATGGATCGTCCAACCATCATCGAAGGGACGCTAGGTAAGGCGTTCGGCTCGATGGGGGGTTATGTGACCGGACCTGCCTCCATTGTTGACAGCATACGAAGCTTCTCGATCGGTTTCATTTTCACCACGGCGCTTGCGCCAGCGCTGGCGGCTGGTGCGCTGGCAGCGCTGCGCCATCTTCGCGATTCAGATTCAGAACGAATTGATCTGCACCGGAAAACGAAACTTTTAATCGGATTGCTGAAAGAGGCGGGCATCCCCGTCATGCCGACCCGAAGCCACATCATTCCTGTGCTTATTGGTGATCCATTCCGTTGCAAGGAAGCGTCCCGCCAGCTTCTGGATCAGCATGGAATGTACGTTCAGCCAATTCTGGCGCCGAGTGTTCCGGTGGGAACCGAGCGGTTCAGGGTGACGGTTACGCCTGCCCATAGTACGACAGATATTCGGACGTTCGTCGATGCGCTCAGGCAGGTTCTGCTGCGGGACAATCTTGGCAAGGCTGCCTAATGTAAATGCTGGGAACGACAGGGCGCACAGCCTCAGACCTGATTATATCAGCCGGGCTCGCCGAGGTGGAAGCGGCGGTCCGCGATCCGGTTCTGACGCCCGATCGCATCTTCGAATGTCATCGGAAAGCAGTTCCGTAACCCGCAATGACAGCTTTCGCGATCTTAAATGATGTGACTCCATGATTGAATGGGGCCGTTTGACGACTCGCTGCTTACACATCGGGCCGGTTCCAGATTCAGGGCTCACCATGAGCCAGTATGACCAGAGCGCATGTTCTTGTGCTGCGAGTTTGATGTGGCTTGGCGTGCCCTACCCGAGGGGTAGGTCACGCCCAGGCCCACGGGATCACACACAAACCCCAGCTAACCTGGTTTGAACGGAGCAAGCCTCCGACGCCGCCCTAATCAACAACGCTGCAACAGATCCTTCAAATCAATTTACAAGATTTTTACAAGCGTCAGTCGTTGACAATGGTACGGCACCGCGAGTCTGAGGTCCGGCACGGCCATAAAAGTGACGCCGGTACCCTCGGACCGCCGCCAGCACGCAGCATCGGGATTAACAGCAATGGTAAGAAGAAGAGCGCTCATATTGGTCGAAGGCCATAGGGGTACTGGTCAGCTATACGTCCAAGCGGCTCAGTGTCTTGGTCTTCATCCAATTACTCTGACGGCTGATCCACCTCGGTACGACTATCTTTCGGCGGAAAACGTTGAGGCAATCCGTGTCGACACTGGCAATCTCGAAGCGTTGGTCCGCGAATGTTCGCGGCTGCGTGCTACCCACGACATTGCTGGCATTACTGGCTTTGCCGGGGACCATGAATCGATCTATGCGACAGTTGGCAAGCTTTGCCGGCATTTCGATCTACCGGGACCGAACCCTGAATCGATTGAACGAAGCTGCGACAAATTCAAGCAACGCCAACTCCTCGCGCAGGCCGGCGTTCCAATACCGGCCTATCGGTTGGCGACGAATGCGGCGGAGGTAGAAAGCTCGGCTGCAGAGATCGGCCTGCCCGTGATTCTTAAGCCGGCAGTAGGCAGCGGCAGCATCGGTGTCCGATTGTGCCGCAGCCTCGAAGACGTAGCCGAACATACGACTTATCTATTGGGCGGAAAGCACATATGGCGGTCTACACCGAAAATACTCGTCGAAGAATTCGCACAGGGCCCGTTCTATAGCATTAATGTTATGGGGAATGAGGTCGTTGCGATTTGCGCCAATGACTTTGGTCCCCTCCCCCATTTCGTCATACGTGAGGTGACGTATCCGGCCCTGCTAACCGATCAGGAGCGTGAGCGCATCGCCGATGTTTCGCTGAGCTGTTTGCGGGCTCTCGGCCTTGGCTGGGGGCCAACTAACGTTGAACTCCGGTGCACGAAACGCGGTCCAGTTGTCATTGAAGTCAATCCGCGTCTTAGTGGCGCGCCCGACCCTCAACTGGTCCAGCTAGCTTACGGTGTCGACCTCGTCGCCGAGCACATCAAGCTTGTCATTGGCGAGGAATGGGATCTGCGCAAAAAGCATTCGCATACTGCGGCCGCGCGATTCCTGCTTCCTGATCAAGATGGCACCCTGGACTGGATTGGTGGCGACACTCAGGCAGCTGCTTTATCAGGTGTGGCCGAGGTCAAATTGAATGTTGAACCCAAGACACCGATCGTCAGGAAGGGGGATTTCCGAGACTGGATTGGACATGTCATTGCCACTTCGCCCAGCCGTGCTGAAACCGAGGGCGCCCTTCAGCGAGCGGTCGACTTGATCGATTGGTCGATCACCCCTTTTCCGGCGACAATAAGAGGTGATCGAGAGCACGATGTTTGTGGGGCGTTCGGGCGGCCCACCAGTTCTGTTCCGATCAGGCATTGACGGCTTAAGATTCTTGAAACGCAGCAGTTCCGTCTACGTCAATGTCACATCAAGTTTGACGAGGCAAATGCAGCTTTGGCCACACCTGCCCTATCTGCCGCGGAACTTCTCCGCGACCCGTGGCGAGGCCGTCGGCCCAATTTGGGCCCAATTTGATTGCCGCCCACCGCCGCCGCAGGACGAACATGCGCTTGACAAGACAACGCCGGCCCGTTCAACTTGAGGCATTCACCAGGGGAGTCCCGGCAAGGGGCTGAGATACTGCTGGCTTTCGCGGCGCAGTGACCCGTTGAACCTGATCCAGTTCATACTGGCGTAGGGACGGTGCAAGCGCTTTGCGGGAGTTCACGCCCGAGGTCCTGTTTCGGCAGGTCGACAGAAGCGTCTTTTCATCCTTCCGGCACAGAACTGGGTCTCCAATGCATGAGCAAAGGAGCCTCAAGATGAATGCCCTCACCCCAGCCGTCTCAACGGGACCGCTGCCTGCTTCGCGTAAGATCCACAAGCCCGGTGCCATCCACCCGCAGATCCGGGTGCCGATGCGCGAAATCTCCGTCCATCCGACAGCCGGCGAACCGCCCGTCACCGTCTACGACCCGTCGGGCTCCTATACCGATCCGGCTGTCGAAACCAGCATCCAAAAAGGCCTGGCCCGGCTTCGCCACGAATGGATCTTGGCGCGCGGCGATGTCGAGGACTGTGACGGCCGCCACGTCCGGCCGGAGGACAACGGATTCGCGACGGGCGAACGCCTGACGCCAGAATTTCCCATCCGCCACCGACCGCTCAGAGCCAAAGCAGGCAAGGCGGTGACGCAGCTTGCCTATGCACGCGCCGGCATCATCACACCCGAAATGGAGTTCGTCGCCATCCGCGAGAACCTTGGTCGCGAGATCCTGCACGGCAAGCTTGAGCGCGACGGCGAGGCTTTCGGCGCGATGCTGCCCGATTTCGTCACGCCCGAATTCGTCCGCGACGAGGTGGCGCGCGGACGGGCGATCATTCCCGCCAACATCAACCATCCCGAAAGCGAGCCGATGATCATCGGCCGTAATTTCCTGGTGAAGATCAACGCCAATATCGGTAACTCCGCCGTCACATCGTCGATGGCTGAAGAGGTCGAAAAGATGGTGTGGGCGATCCGCTGGGGCGCCGATACGGTGATGGACCTGTCGACCGGCCGCAACATCCACAACATCCGCGACTGGATCGTGCGCAACGCGCCGGTACCGTTCGGCACGGTGCCGCTCTACCAGGCGCTCGAGAAGGTTGGCGGCATTGCCGAGGATCTGACCTGGGAGGTGTACCGCGACACGCTGATCGAACAGGCCGAGCAAGGCGTCGACTATTTCACCATCCACGCCGGCGTGCGGCTGCATTACATCCCGCTGACCGTTGACCGGGTCACGGGTATCGTCTCGCGCGGCGGCTCAATCATGGCAAAATGGTGCCTGCACCATCACCGGGAAAGCTTCCTCTACGAGCACTTCGCGGAGATCTGCGACATCGCCAGAGCCTATGACGTATCCTTCTCGCTCGGCGACGGCCTTCGTCCCGGCTCGATCGCCGATGCCAACGACGCGGCGCAATTTGCCGAGTTGGAAACGCTCGGCGAGCTGACGCAGATCGCCTGGGCGAAGGATTGCCAGGTAATGATCGAAGGCCCCGGCCACGTGCCGATGCACAAGATCAAGCAGAACATGGAAAAGCAGCTCGCCGTCTGCGGTGAGGCGCCGTTCTACACGCTTGGCCCGCTGACGACCGACATCGCGCCGGGCTATGACCACATCACCTCCGGCATCGGTGCCGCCATGATAGGCTGGTTCGGCACCGCAATGCTTTGCTACGTCACGCCGAAAGAGCATCTCGGCCTTCCCGACCGCAACGACGTCAAGATTGGCGTGATCACCTACAAGATCGCCGCCCATGCAGCCGATCTGGCGAAGGGCCATCCGGCGGCGAAAACCAGGGATGATGCCCTTTCGCGCGCGCGCTTCGAGTTCCGCTGGGAGGACCAGTTCAACCTGTCGCTCGATCCCGAAACGGCGCGGTCTTTCCACGACCAGACCTTGCCCAAGGAGGCGCACAAAGTGGCGCATTTCTGCTCGATGTGCGGACCGAAATTCTGCTCGATGCGAATTTCCCACGATATCCGTGCCGAAGCCCAGAAGGAGGGCATGGCGGCGATGGCGGCGAAATACCGCGAGGGCGGCGATCTCTACCTGCCGGCGGACGAGACCGGCGCGCCGCTCATAGCTCAGCCACGTGAGCCATCATGAAGGTCTTGGTCAAAGGGGCCGGCGTTGCCGGCCTCACCGTCGCCTTCGAGTTCGCCGCACGCGGCGCGGTGGTTACCGTTGCCGAGACAAGGACTGCCCTTAGCGGCAATGCGTCGTGGTTCGCCGGTGGCATGTTGGCACCGTGGTGCGAGCGTGAAAGCGCCGAGCAGCCGGTGCTGGATCTCGGACGCGACGCCGCCGACTGGTGGGACGCCGCAACGCCCGGCTTGGTAGCACGACGGGGAACGCTGGTCTTGGCCGCGCCGCGCGATGCGCGCGAGCTCGACCGGTTCGCCAGCCGCACGACGGGCTATCGGCGCGTCGAGGAAGATGAAATTGCCTTGCTGGAGCCCGACTTAGCCGGCCGCTTCCGCCGCGGATTGCTCTTCCCCGACGAGGCTCACCTCGACCCACGCCCGGCGATGGCGGCACTTCATGACAAGCTTGCGACCATGGGTGTCAAATTCCACTTCGGCTGCGACGCCCGGTCTGTTTCGGGTTTCGCCCGTCAGATAGACTGTATGGGAATGGCAGCGGCCGATGACAGGCTGCGCGGTGTTCGCGGCGAAATGCTGATTCTTCGCACGCCTGATGTCTCGCTGTCGCGGCCGGTCCGTTTGCTGCATCCGCGCTTTCCGCTTTATGCCGTGCCGCGCACCGATCACCGTTTCATGGTTGGTGCGACGATGATTGAAAGCCAGTCCGCCGGACCAATCACGGCGCGCTCCATGATGGAGCTTCTGGGTACCGCCTATGCCCTCCACCCGGCCTTTGGCGAGGCCGAGATCGTTGAAACCGGTGTCGGCGTCCGCCCAGCCTTTCCCGACAATTTGCCGCGCGTCGAAACGAAGGGGGAAATCATCGCGATCAACGGGCTCTATCGTCACGGTTTTCTCCTGGCTCCCGCCATGGCGCGCCACGCTGCCGACCTGGTTTTCAATCAAGACGCAACCAAGGAGCTTGCTCATGAAACTAATGGTCAACGGCGAATCGCATGAGGTTACCACCGCCACGCTGGCGGAGCTGCTTGCCGCGCTCGACTATGAGGGCGATTGGTTGGCAACGGCCGTCAACAGCGACCTCGTGCACAAAGCCAACCGGGCGGAATTCCAGCTAAGCGATGGCGACCGGGTCGAAATCCTCTCGCCCATGCAGGGAGGCTAGATCATGTTAGAGCTTTATGGAACCGAGCTTCCGTCGCGCCTGCTTCTCGGCACCGCGCAATATCCTTCGCCGGCCATCCTTGCCGAGGCTGTCAAGGCGTCGGGCACGTCGGTGGTGACCGTCTCGTTGCGCCGTGAGATGGCGGGCGGCAGGGCCGGCGAAAAATTCTGGTCGTTGATCCGATCGCTCGGCGTCAGAATCCTGCCCAACACTGCTGGCTGCCACTCCGTCAAGGAAGCTGTCACGACCGCGAAGATGGCGCGCGAAGTCTTCGGTACGAACTGGGTCAAGCTCGAAGTGATCGGCAACCATGACACGCTGCAGCCGGATGTTTTCGGTCTGGTCGAAGCCGCCCGCATCCTGTGCGAGGACGGTTTTGCTGTATTCCCCTATACCACAGATGACCTTGTCGTCGCCGAGCGGCTGCTGGAGGCGGGCTGCAAGGTCTTGATGCCCTGGTGTGCACCGATCGGTTCCGCCCTCGGGCCGGTCAACATTCCGGCGCTGCGCTCGATGCGCGCACATTTCCCTGAGGTACCTCTGATTGTGGATGCAGGGCTCGGGCGGCCGTCACACGCGGCGACTGTCATGGAACTCGGCTTTGATGCCGTTCTCCTGAACACCGCGGTTGCCAAGGCGGCCGATCCGGTCGGCATGGCGGGCGCGTTCGGCAAGGCGGTCGAGGCCGGTGGTGAAGCTTTCAGCTCGGGAATGCTCGAACCGCGCGACGTCGCCATGCCATCGACACCGACCATCGGCAGGGCAGTATTTTCATGAAGCTCGATCCCTTCTACCTGATCGTCGACAGCGCTGCCTGGATCGAAAGGCTGGTGCCGCTCGGCGTCAAGCTGGTGCAGCTGCGCATCAAGGATAGGGACGAGGCCACGCTGCGGACGGAAATCCGCCGCGCGAACGGCGTCTGCGCGGTCCATGGTTGCCAACTGATCGTCAACGACTATTGGCGCAGGGCAATCGAGGAAGGCTGCGACTTCGTCCATCTCGGCCAAGAGGATTTGGCTGCGGCCGACCTGCTGGCGATCAAGTACGCCGGATTGAAGCTCGGGCTTTCCACGCACGATCATCTAGAACTGGAAACGGCCATCGCTGCCGAGCCCGACTATATCGCGCTCGGCCCCATCTATCCCACGGTCCTGAAGCAGATGAAATGGGCGCCGCAAGGGCTCGCGCGGATCAGCGCGTGGAAGCATCGGGTGGCGCCGATCCCATTGGTCGCCATCGGCGGCCTCAACCCCGATCGGCTCGACGGTGTCTTCGAGGCTGGTGCGGACAGCGCGGCGGTGGTGACCGACATCACGTTGAATGCCGATCCCGAAGCGCGCACGCGGCAATGGATCGAAAAGACAGAGCGATGGCGCTAGGGCGAGAACCGCATGTGCTCGTGGTCGGCGGTTCGGACTCCAGCGGCGGAGCCGGAATAGCACGCGATATCGAGACGATCTCTTCCATTGGCGTGCGCACCTGCCTTGCTGTCACCGCGCTGACGGTGCAGACGCACCATGCGGTCATGGAAATCCACTCTATGCAACCCGGTCTGGTGGCCGGTCAGATGCGTGCGGGGTTGCAGGCCAACAAAGTGGCGGCCATCAAGATCGGGATGCTCGCCACGGTGGAGATCGTCATTGCGGTTGCCGGAGTGCTGCGCGAAAATCCGCAGGTGCCGGCAGTGCTCGATCCGGTGCTGGCGTCGGCGTCAGGCCGGGCGCTCCTGGAAGCCGGCGCCATCGCCGCCCTGAAATGCGATCTGATGCCATTTTGCCGTCTGGTCACCCCCAATCTCTTCGAGCTGGCACTCCTTGTTGGCTCGGAGCGGGCAGTGGATGAGGACGGCGTAGTGTGGCAAGGCCAAGAATTGCTGGCAGCCGGCGCGCGGGCTCTGCTGATCAAGGGCGGCCATGCATCGGGACCGCAATCAACCGATATTCTGTTGCGCCCCGATCACGAACCAGTCCGCTTTGACACGCCGCGTCTTGCCGCATCAATGCGCGGGACGGGCTGCATGCTGGCCAGCGCGATTGCAGCGCATCTGGCGAAGGCGCAATCAATCGAGTACGCCGTGCGCCAGGGCAAGCTCTTTGTGTTAGAAAAGCTTCGGAAAACCCCTGCCGAATAGCCGTAGAGCCGGCTCAAGCGTTCAGCGGCTGACGCTGAAATGGAAGCCGTAGCCCTCCTGCCCTTTTTTCACAAGGCGTGACGGGATGAGGCCTGACCTTGCCCCTCTGATCTAATCCGGTTTGAAGTTCGTTCTGGCCCATCGAGAGGACCAGGACATGAAACGTAACCGCTTCTCTGAAGAGCAGATCATCGGAATTTTGAAGGAACACGAGGCCGGGGTGTCGGTTGCCGATCTGTGCCGCAAGCACGGGGTCAGCGACGCCTCGATCTACAACTGGAAGGCCCGCTTCGGCGGGATGGATATCTCCGAGGCTCGGCGACTTAAGGCGCTGGAGGACGAGAACACGCGGTTAAAGCGGCTTCTGGCCGACGCGATGCTCGACAATGCCGCGTTGAAGGATCTTGTGGGAAAGAAATGGTGACGCCCGCGGCCAAGCGGAAAGCTGTCGCTCGCCTGAAGGAAGGCTTTGGGATGAGCGAACGGCGGGCGTGTAAAGCCATCGGCTGTGCCGCATGATGGTTCGCTACGAGACCAGCAGGCTGGATGACCGCGAGGTTCGCGAGCGGATGAAGGCGATCGCGCAGGAGCGCCGCCGGTTCGGCTACCGGCGTCTTCTAGTGATGCTGAGGCGGGAGGGCCTGGTCGTGAACCACAAGAAGCTGTTCCGGCTCTATCGGGAGGAGAAGCTCGCCGTTCGCCGCCGTGGCGGCCGCAAACGGGCGATCGGGACCAGGGCGCCGATGCTGGTGCCGCTGAGGCCCGACGAGCGCTGGTCGCTCGACTTCGTATCGGACCAACTCACCGACGGGCGCCGCTTCCGCATCATGGCCGTCGTCGACGACTGCACGAGAGAGTGCCTGGCACTCATCGTTGATACGTCTCTCTCGGGCATGCGGGTTGCCCGCGAATTGGACCGGCTCATTGCCGAGCGCGGCCGGCCGAGGATGATCGTCAGCGACAATGGCAGCGAGTTCACCTCGAACGCCATCCTCTCCTGGGCGGATCAGAACCGCGTCGAATGGCATTACATTGCGCCCGGCAAGCCGATGCAGAATGGCTTCATCGAGAGCTTCAACGGCCGACTGCGCGATGAACTGCTCAACGAGACGCTGTTTACCTCGCTGGCCCAGGCGCGCGTAGCAACCGCCCTGTGGCGCGCCGACTACAACACCGCGCGTCCGCACTCCCAAATCGCCTGGCAGACCCCGGCCGAATTCGCCAGCACCTTCAATCCGCGACGGTCGCTCGCGCTCCGCTATGCCAACTGCTCCGCGCCAACGACCGTCGCTTCACCCGCCCAGCAGGGCACAACCCACGCCGGAAACGAACTCAAAATTGGATAGAAACTGGGGGCAAGGTCAGGCCGCTTTGCAGATCGGAATTCAGCGGCGCCGAGACAAGCTGCCCTGCCAGGCCGGGAAAGTAACGGGACTCTTCCTGCGGCGAAGCGCACTGCCAGTCAGGCATGGCGATGCACTTGTGCGGTCTTATGTAGCAAACGCACCAAACCCCGAAAACCAAGGGGTGGCGCTGTGATCGCGCGGGCGGTGCTGGCCGCACTAGGTTTCCTCGTTGCCGGACTCGCAAGGGCTGAAGCCTACGTTGTCGTGAGTGAGGGTCATTACATAGCGAAACCGGGTTCGTTGCTCGCGACGGAAAACGTCTTGGTACTCAATGACGCCAAAGATCCAAAATTTGAGCTTGCCATCGACCAAATCGGAGAGCGTTTCCCGAGTAATCATCCTGTCGGGTCTGTCAGGGTTGTTGTCGGGATGCTGCAAAGAAAGACATGCCAGGGCCAACGGAGCCGCGCCCATCGACAGTCACAATGGCAGCAAAGTGCTTCTCCTCTTGGAAGGGCGGAGGAGCCAATTCCCATTCCATGTTGACGCGAACGTTTTGCGCGGGTGTCTGTCCAGCATTTTTGAAGGTGACTTGAACACGGATGTCCGGTTCGGGCTTGTCGGTTACCACGGAGTCGAAATTAAAAACTGAGAGATAGGCGCGCAACTGCGCTCTCGTCGTGCGTATTCCGACTATGGAGTTCCAAGTCCCGATAAAGAGCGCAACGATCGCAATTACCGTCCCAACGATGGCGAGCCAGATTTGGGTCCATGCCGGTATCTCCTGCCGCTCAGCGGTTGCAGCGCTTCGCTCAGCGGCATCAGCGGCCCTGCGTTGGGCCTCCAAATCGGCGGCCTCGTGACTAGCGGAGTCCTTTTCGCGATCCTCGGAGTGGGTAGCCTGTTCCGGGGATTCTACAATCGTGACCGGGAATCCCTGGTTCTTGCCGTTTGCGGCGCTGTCATCTGTGGCGGCGGGTTGTGGTTTTCCTACGCTTGGGCTTTCACCGGCCACCCCTTGGGCTTCCTGCGCGCTTACGTGGGTGGCTAGCACCATGAACAGCGCAAGGAATAGAAACCGCATCGCAATCCCCCCAGAATGCACAAGCATTCATCTTGCGGGAGAAGTAGCGACTCCACAACCGGCACTAGGAATGCTTAGTTGCCGCCCATGCAAACGAAGGACCATCTTTCGAAAGTCGAGTCCAGAATCTCGCTTGGTCAACAAGCGGTTGGCGGCGTGGGCTGGGCGCTCAGTTATTTCGGCCTGTGGCCTTACCTTATCGCGGCAGGCGTAGCCGTGTTCGCAGCCCTATATAAGGTTCTGGGTTGGGTAGGCCAGTATGGTTGGGCTGGGTGGTTTCTCCTCGCTCTGGCAAGCGTTGTAGTGATTGCTCTCGTGGCCGGGACAGTGTTCGCTGCGCTGGTCCGATACGAAGCCTATAGGCAATCAAAGTCGATCAATCCTAACCCAGCGCAACTAGACCAAAACATTGGCCAGGTTTTCGAGGCGGCCACAGGAATAGGCGAGTTGAGATCACAGTTCGACATATTCGAGGAACACACGCGATCCGCGCTCAGTTCCATTCAGTTCAAAATGGACATCTACAACCGCGCAGTCGGGAACATCAGCGATTCCTACTCCAGCCTTCGACTTTTGCGTAAGGCTGACAAGGCGAACGGGGATTTAGAACTCGCTCGCACGTTTATGAACAAGATTGCTGATGGCGAATGGACTACGTGGGAGCAATGGCGTTCGGCCAAGCAAAAAATTGAAGGCTATTTGCGGTCGTACAGTCATACGATGCGGAATTTCATCAACGCCGAGGGAGAGATATTCACCGTCAGCGCCTATCAATTCGCGCCCGGTTGGTTGGGCGACAGAAAGCCTCAATTCCCGGATGACCAGATCCGGCATGAATTTCTTACTCTCTATGCCTATTTGTTCAACGCGCGAGAGACACACATGAGATTGGTCTCAAGATTTAATAGCCGCATCGTGCCGGATACAGTTACGTCCTGATCTCTTTGGTCTCGATGGCATCGAGACATTGAAGCAGGAAGGCTGCCGTAAACCCACCACGGCTGATCTTGTTGTTTAGATTCCGTTCCGTCTCATGGATGCCCATACCCGCAAGCTTCTCTGCTAGCTGCGCATAGGTCGCGCCCTTCCGCTTCAATTCTGACTTCAAAAGGTTCTTGGCCTTCGTCTCGTATTCAACGGTCTGCGGGTCGTCCTTGCGTGCCATAGCCTCGCCTCAAAAATACAATCACATTCGATGATATAGGCCCTTGTATTTGGCGATACAATTCCGCATATACGGTGAACAACATCCCCGGATATGATGACAATGCCCAACACTTTCTCCTCTCCGCCGAAAGCCGCACCCTCTCTCTCAAGGAGATTTACTAGGGTGGCGAGGAAAAGGCTTACGACACGTTCAAGCGCCTTCGCTGGGCTTCGACGCAAGGCGAGCCTGTTTGCCCGAAATGCGGGTGCCTGGATCATTACGACATTCCGACCCGTCGCAAGTTCAAGTGCGCCGCTTGCGGTGCGCAGTTCTCGGTTACGAGCGGCACGATCTTCGCCTCGCGCAAGCTGTCGTTTGTCGATCTTCTCGCCGCGATCTGCTTGTTCGTCAACGGCGCCAAGGGCATGTCGGCGGTCCAGTTCTCTCGCGATCTGGACGTTCAATACAAGACCGCCTTCGTGCTGGCTCACAAGCTGCGCGAAGCCCTGTCTGCTGAAACCAAGAACGAAACCCTTAAAGGCGAAGTCGAGATTGACGGCGCTTACTTCGGCGGCGTGGTGCGCCCTGAGAACCGCGTAGAGGACCGCAAGGACCGCCGCATGAAGGAGAACCAGTCAGACCGTCGCCGCGTTGTGATCGCCCTGCGCGAGCGCGCTGGCCGCACCTTGACGTTCGTCCGTAATCGCGAGGCCGAAGGTGTCGAAATCGCCCGCGCTCGCATGCTGGCCGGTTCCAAGCTGTTCGCTGACGAAGCGAACCATTGGGACGCGCTGGAGGCTGATTACGCTTCGACGCGCATCAACCACTCGGAAAGCTACAGCGACGGCCACGGCAAGCATACTAACATGGTGGAAAGCTATTTCAGCCGCCTTCGCCGGATGGTCGCTGGCCAGCACCACCACGTTTCGCACGGGTACCTCTACCAGTACGCCAATCACGCCGCATGGCTTGAAGATCACCGTCGCCGGTCGAATGGCGGCAATGCCTATGCCCTGCTTGGTGGCGCGCTCAATCATTCCGTGAGCCGCGTATGGGCTGGATATTGGCAAAGAGCAGAATAACCGAAGAGAAATATTGTTTGCCTGCAACCAAATGTATGAGTCGATTATTTCGAATATTGGCGAATTGGAAGAATAATATTTCGCGTAGGCCTTGCGATTGAAGTCTCCTAACGGCAAGACGGATAGCCCTGCGCGTCTTGGTCCTCGATTCGCTCAGTCGCTAGCGTGACATGTGAATTCCGGCTCACCAACATGTCGTCGAATGCGAGTGAGCCGGCCCATTTCTGCGTCCCGGCCGCCTGACAACTGGTCAGGAGGAACTGTGGCCACATTCGTCGTAGGCAAATGGGCCATCTATTCTTAAGCCGCCACGGTTCAGCCTAGATTACATGGGAAGCGACAATAACGGAAAGAAAAGGTTCGCAAAATGAGTAGGGTGGCTGGATCACACGAAGATTTGGCTGCACCAACGACCTTTGGGCCACTTCTGCAGCCCACCTTTCGCTCGATCTGGCTCGCCACGCAGGTTTCAAGCCTCGGCTGGTTGATGCAGACTGTTGCCATCAGCTGGCTGATGGCAACGATCTCGACTTCCGATCTGATGGTTGCGTTGGTTCAGGCTTCATCGAACCTGCCCGCTTTCGTCTTGTCCGTTTTTGCCGGAGCTCTCGCCGACAATTTCAGCCGGCGCAGGGTGATGTTCGCCGGTCGGTGCCTTATGGTGACTGCCTCCGCGATGCTGACCGCATCGGTGGCGCTGGGCTTTGTCAGTCCGTGGATGATCCTCGGCTTCAGCTTCTTGATCGCAAGCGGCGGTGCTCTCAACGATCCGGCCTGGCAAGCGTCGGTTGGCGATATTGTGGATCGACGAGATGTTCCCGCTGCCGTCACCCTGCTTTCTGTTGGATTCAATACCGTCCGGACTGTGGGCCCGGCGCTCGGCGGCATTGTAGTTGCCTCGTTTGGCCTTATGGCGGCATTCGCGGTGACCACGCTCACCTATTTCGTACCCTTGGCCACTATTTGGCGCTGCAAGTGGAAGGTTCGTTCTTCCCCTCTTCCACGCGAGTCGATGAGGACGGCGATCTATGACGGGCTGCGCTTCACGGCGATGTCATCGGAAATCAAGGCCGCGATCGCGCGCGGAACCCTCTTTGGCTTGGCGAGCATCGCCATACTCGCGCTGCTGCCGGTGGTTGTCCGCGATCAGCTGGGAGGAGGCCCGCTCGCCTATGGCGCGCTCATGGCCGGCTTCGGGACCGGAGCCGTCTTCGCTGGCCTCTCCAACAGCCTGTTCAGACGGAGCTTGTCGCAGGAGCGGCTGATGAGGCTCTCCTGCGTCGCCTGCGCGGCGTGCTCACTTTCCCTGGCACTGACAACTTCGATCGGGGTGGCGGCAATTGCACTCGCTTTGGGCGGCGCGGGTTGGGTCACCGCCTGGTCAGGGGTCGGTGTGAGCGTGCAGCTGGCAAGCCCGCGCTGGGTCGTGGGGCGCACCATCTCGATCTACTATGCTTTGATAGATGGTGGCATCGCGCTCGGCAGCTGGGTGTGGGGCACGGTGGCCGAAAACCATTCGCTGGCCCTGGCGCTTGAGGGTTCCGCTGCCTCCCTGATGTTCGTCGCTGCAGCCGGCGTTCTGTTTCCTCTTCGCGAGCGCCGCGACTCAGAGCCCGATCCTCTGGAGGAATTCGATGCCCCGGCTGTCGCTCTCAATCTGAAGCCGAGAAGCGGCCCGATCGTGGTCAAGGTCGAATATCTGATAGCCGAGATAAATCTCGAGGCTTTCCTCGACCTCATGCGGCAGCGGCGTCATGTACACAGCCGGGTCGGTGCTCGGAGTTGGACGCTCCAGCGGAACCTGCAGAAGCCTATGCATTGGACGGAAACGTTCCGCACGCCGACCTGGACGGACTACCTTCGCCTCAATCATCGTCTGACGGAAGTGGACAAGGAACTGGACGAGCGTGTCTTCCAGTTGCACGCGGGAGAGGAAGCGCCTCAGATGACACTTTCCATCGAGCGACCGACAAGCTCGGCCCGCAAGCCCGAGCACTCAGCTTTTCGCCATCCCCGTCATTGAAGCCCGGCCGGCACAGAAAACGCGATTCTTGTCTATCGCGCTCAAACCGGTGCGGGAGACGGACAATCCACCAAAATTCGATGATGGGCGGCAGAGAAGAACCCCAGGCTGAGAGTGCGACCGATCGGTCCGCACGGTGAAGCGGAGCCTGGGGCTACAGCGGCACGCGACTATTGCCGCGTGTCACCTTTTGAAATTAAAGTCTTCCTCAGTCCGCCTCGCCGATCCGGGCCAACGTTATCTTGAGGTTGGCATTTTGTCCCGCCAACTCGCTGAGACGATCACGTTCGGCAGCGACCACATCCGGACTGGCGTTGGCAACGATGCACCCGCGCGGAGCGTGCTGTTGCTGGAAGCAGGAAGGCATGATCGGCCAAAGCCGGGAGAGGTGCTGCCGGCAGTAGCGAATGGGCTGCTGCGTCAGCTTGGTGTCTGGACGCCGTTCGCCGAGGCCGGCTTCGTTGAAAATCGTGCGCTTGTTTCGGTGTGGGCCAATGAAGTTCCAAGCGAGCGGCACGGCATGTTTTCCGCTCAAGGTGCCGGCTGGCAGCTCGACCGGACGCGATTCGACCGGCTGATGGTGCAGGCGGCCAAGCCGGCAGGTGTGGACACGCGGTTTGGCTCGGCCGTGGGTTCGGCAGTGCGCGACGATCAAGGCTGGCTGCTCAAGCTGGCCGATGAAGCTATCGTTGCCCGCCGTGGTTTGGGCGACCGGTCGCAGTTGGAGGCTGGCGCGATGTTTCGGCGCCAAGCTCACCATGCACGGACATCTTGCCGCCTACACACGCTTTTTTCGACCGCGCACCGGGCGATTGCAGCATGGTCGTCGAGGCGCGTCCCGAAGGCTGGTGGTACAGCGCCGACTTGCGCGTGCCTCACCGATCCGGATCTGGGCAGCGAACTGCGCAAAGCCGGACATTGGCGCTTTAGCCGCAACGCAGTCCATCGCGCCGCTCGTGCCGCCCAACGCAATCGAGACCGCCAGCATGATCAAGGCGGCGGGAACCGCAACGATCGATCCCGCCGCCGGTGACCGCTGGGTCGCGGCGGGCGACTGCCTGTTCTGTGCCGATCCACTGTCATCACGCGGGATCGTGCATGCACTCCGCTCAGGGATCCTGGCGGCCTACGCGGCATCGGACATGCTGGACGGGCGTGGCGATTCGCCTGCGCCCGCTATGCAAAATCGCCACACGCGGCTTTGCCGATTAGCTCCCGGCGCTGCGTCTAGCATCGAAGGAGGGAGGTCAGAGGTGGTCTCGGGACGGGGTGCTCGGCATTTATGAACCGACCGAGCGCCAGCGAGTGGTCGTCGGCGGGCTCGATGGCGGCATCAGGTCAGGGAACTCGGCCTCCATGATCATCTCCGATTTAATTCAAATTTGTCTGTATATATTGACGATTGCACTACCTTCACCTCGTAGACGGCAATGCGGGCGGGTAGAGAGGGTTCTATGATATGACAAGCGATTTTTCCGCCGCCCGAGTGCATTTAGATCGAGCGTATGATTACCTTTGTGGGGATGACCCGATGAGTCAAAGGGGCCGCGAAGCCTTGGACCTGCTAATTGAGGCGGTTGCCGTCGAAGAGTTCAAGCAGCCACGCCAAAGCGCTGAGGTGCTAAGGTTTCCGATCGGGCGCCGCTGCTGAGGTAATCTCCACGGCCGCCATGTAGCCTCGCGGGTGAGGCGCTCACGGCAGGGACTCGCCGCCCCGTGAGGGCCGGGAACGAACGCATTGGCAAACGGAAAGCCCACTTGCCAGACCAGCGCCCGGCCGGCGTGGCAAGTAGGCCGGCGGTTCCAAGCGGAGACATTGATGCCGGACTATGTCGTGCTTTGCATCGCATTAAGCTGCTGCGGGATATACGTAACGCCATCCCTAAAAACATCGAATGCGGCAGCGACAGCGCGAATCCCAAAGCGATGCTCCCGCCGTACGCGGACAAAACCGTTTTCGAAGTCCACTATTCCGTCCTTGGCCAGCATCGCCAAACGCTCATCTGAACCGCGAAGACGGATCGGATCAGATCCGTGGGCGACACAGATTGCCGGCACGTCAGCCTCGAAATCGCACATTAATCGCTCGATAATTGCGGCTCGCACGCGGTCGTCGTCTGTGAGGCGATGGCCCTTCGATGTAGCCAGTCGGCCAGCTGCGATGTGCTGGATGTAGGAATCCCGTGTAACTTCGTTTTGAACATATCCCTGGCCGATGCGGCCGATAGCCGACGCGCCGAAACCGATCAGGGTTCTGCAGGTATCGGCCGAGTAGCCCAACGAGTTACGTCGCAGGCGACCTGTTTCCTGTGCCAGCGCGAGCTCGTCGTCCGGCAAGGCGAAATGGTCGAGCCCGATCTGTCGGTAGCCGGCGGCAATCAGCGTCACGGCGACAGCCGCATACTGTTCAGCGCGGGCAGCGCTGTCGGGAAGAAATTCCGCCTCGATGAGGCGCTGATTCTTTACTTGGGATGGGATGTGCGAGTAGCCGAACAAGGCAAGCCGGTCGGGGCGCATGGCGACCGCCGCCCTCACTGTTTCGACGCACGACTCCACCGTTTGATGCGGCAGGCCGTAGATGAGGTCGAAGTTGATGCGGCTTACTCCATGCCGGCGCAGCACTTCCACGGCAGCCGACGTCTGGGCCTCGCTCTGGATTCGGTTGATCGCTTTTTGAACAATGGGATCGAAGCTCTGTACGCCCAGGCTCGCGCGGTTCACGCCGGCCGCTCCCAAGCCTTCCGCCATCTCGGGCGTGAGCGTGCGTGGATCGATCTCGATGGCGACCGTAGCTGTTTTCGAGATGGCGAAGCGGCATCGCAGGAACTCCATCAGAGCGAGGAACTCGGCTGGTCCGATGAGAGACGGCGTTCCGCCGCCGAAATGTATGTCGCTCACGGGCAGCGTCTTCGGCACTCGCTCCGAAACCAGACGGATCTCGTCACGCAGCGCCGCCAGATAGTTGAGGATGGGCGCATCATGGCGGGTGATGGTGGTTGGGAAGCCGCAATACCAGCAGGCTGATCGGCAGAACGGAACGTGCAGGTAGAGTGACACCGGATCATCATCCGGCAGGTTCCTGAGCCATTCCTCATAAGCCTCGGCGCCGACCGCCCCGGAGAACTCCGACACAGCCGGATAGATAGTGTACCAAGGCAGCCGGGCCTCTCGAAATTTCGTGGTCTGCAACGGTCACCGTCCCATGCTGATAACATCCAACCTTACCGCTGCGCTCGCCTGCGTCTTTGCGCTATGTCAGTCCGTTCCGCTTTGGGCTCGAAATTTTTTAGCAATGGGCGCCGTTCAGTCTTGGCTGGACAGCGATGGTCTGAGCGCACTCGGTCAGCAACTGACGATGGTGTTCCCGCCGAAACCCTCACGCGCACCGTTTTGTTCCACCGTCCCTTCCCTTCATCTGCGCGTGGGAGATTCTTCTGAGCGCAGATGCCGCATCCGATGAGACAATACGGAGTTGGGTCCAGACTTTGCACGCCAGCTAGCGCCGCCCATAATGATCTCTGCCGTCTCGATGAGCTCGTTGTGTGAATTGCTGGCAAGAAGCATTAGCTGTGGCGCGCCGCTTTCAGCACTAAAACCTGCTCGACGCGACCGTCTGGTCCGCCGCAATGCCAAGGCTGGCGCCTACCGACTCAGTGGTGCAAGGCTGCGGCGCGTGGTTATCGACCATCAGCTCGCCAAAGTGACGGCGTCGTACCGAGCGGTGGCCGCCGCATGATGCCTCAACGGCGGGGCTCAAGCAAACAATGCCGTCGCCATTAAGCCAAACTGTCCCGAAGCGAACAGACGAACCGTAGCCGAAACGTTTGCCGTTCGTGCTTGGGTGGATCCGCAAGGCAAAAGAACGGAAGCGCGAACCAAGGTGCGCCCGCATAGTTGAGCTTCAAGCCGCAGCTGGGTCGTCAGGGTGGCACGTCATTTGCAGTAGTACCCTTTGTGAGGCCCGCCGCGGAGGTGAAAAGGGTGATTGTACAAAACTGTTGTACGACCGCCTGGGATTGATAACTACTTAATATAGTGACAACAAGTCTCAATCACATTCTAACTTCTCCTGAGCATTAGCACGACAGGTGCAGCAACACTCCCAGAATTCAGCTTGATGCGCTATCAATCGTTTGCTTAGCAAAAATCATTTATCGGTCTCGATTCCTTTTACTATTTAGACGGAGATCAACAATGACCATTGGGAGCCTCCTCCTCGGCTCAACTGCGGCACTGATCGCCGTTTCCGACGCTCGCGCGGTGACCACCGTCGCCGAGCCTGACCCGACTGAGTACGTCAAGATCTGCGACGTCTACGGCTCGGGCTACGTCTACATTTCAGGCACCGAGACCTGCCTGCGCATCGGCGGCTATCTTAGCTACTACGTGGGCTTGGGCGATGTCGGATTGTTTTACCACGCAAGAACCTCAGATGTGAGGACTGGTGAGGATCAGGGTACATGGCAAAACAACACGCGCTTCACACTGAAAGCTTGGACCGGCCAGGAGACCGAACTCGGCACGTTGAAGACCTACACCGAAACCCGCGTGAATTTCGGTAACCGCCACACTTCGGTTTCGGACAGTTCTCGGTCCTATGCCTTCAACGGAGACAGCATCTTGACTTTCGCCTGGATTCAGCTTGGTGGCCTCCGAGTTGGTAAGGACTGGTCGGCCTTCGACATGTTTATTGGCGGCGCGGGTGACGTACTCAACCAGACGCCGGTTCCGTACGGCGCTTTGGATACCAATGTGGTCCAGTACTACTTCGACGCCGCGAACGGCTTTTCGGCCGTGGTTTCGCTCGAAGAAGGCTCAGGCGTGGTGGGCACAATCGACAACTACGCTCCGCACATAGTCGGCGGCTTGAAATACACACATGGCTGGGGAGGGATCACCGGCGTTGCTGGTTATGATAGCAACTACGAATCGGTAGCCGTCAAGGTCCGTGTCGACATCAATGTCACCGACGAACTGTTGCTGTTCGGAATGTTCGGCTACGGTTCCAATGGCAAGCTCAACGACGACTCCATGAACGCGATCGACGCTCATGGTCGCGGCTTCTATAAGATTTGGGGCGGGAACTGGGCTTTCTGGGCTGGCGCCGCTTACGAGCTCAACGAGACAACTTCGTTCAACCTTCAGCTCTCGGGTGATCAGCTCAAGAACTATGGTGCCGCTGCGAACGTCGCCTATGCGCTTCTTCCAGATTTCACAGTTACGGCTGAACTCGACTACGACCGCTACGGAGGCTCCGCCGTCGGAAAGGTGAAAGCTTCCGAAGTGAACTGGGCCAATGCCAACAAGAAGAGCAGTGTCGGCGGTATCCTGCGTTTCGAACGCTCATTCTAATGCGATGAAGCGTTGAGCTCCGAGGTCCAGTTGATGCGCGGACATTTCCCCTACATTCCGTTTGATTGTGGATGCGTGGCTCGGACGGCCGTCGTACGCGGCGACCGTCATGGAGCTCGGGTTTGACGCCGTGCTCCTGAACACGGCGGTCCCGAGGGCGGCCGATCCGGTCGGCATGGCGCGTGCGTTCGGCAAGGGCGGTCGATGCCATTCGTGAAGCTAGCACTGGAATGCTCGAACCGCGCTACTCACCGACGGTCGGCAGGGCCGTCTTCTCATGAAGCTCGATCCCTTCTATCTGAATTTCGACGTGCCGGCTGGGTTGACCGGCTGGCGCCGCTCGGCGTGAGTCTGCTGCAGCTCCGGATAAAGGATATGGACGAGAAAGGACTGCAGACGGAAATCCGCCGCGCGAACGACGCCTGCGCGGTCCATGGTTGCCAAGTGAGCGTCAACGACAATTGGCGCACGGCAATCGAGGAAGGCTGCGACTTCGTCCATCTTGGTCAAAAGGATTTGGCTGCCGCCGATGCTGACGATTAAATACGCCGGATTGAAGCTCGGCCTTTCGATCCACGATCACACCGAACTGGAAACGGCGCCAGTGGCCGAGCCGGAGTATGTGGCGCTCGGCCCATCTATCCAACTAGCCTCAAGAAGATGAATGGGCGTCGCAAGGGCTCGAGCAGATCAGCGAGTGGAAGCACCAGGTCGCGCCGATCCCATTGGTCTCCATCGGCGGCATCAACCTGACGGGCTCGAAGGCGTTTTTCCAGGCTGGCGCGGAAAGCGCAGCCGTGGTCACCGACTTTGCGCTGAACGACGCCCCAGAAGCGCGCACGCGAGAATGCATCGAAAGACAGAACAATGGCGCTGGGGCGGGAACCGCATCTGCTCGTTGTTGTCGGTTCAGATTCCCGCGGTGGGGCTGGAATTGCCCGCGAGATCGAGACGATCGCTTGCCTTGACGTGCGCACCTGCCTTTGCTGTAGCGCGCTGACGGTGCAAACCCAGGAAGACGCCTTGGAAATCCAAGTTACGCAACCCGGTCTGGTGACGGATCAAATGCGCGCTGCGCTTCAAGCTAACAGAGTGGCCGGCACCAAGGTTGGCATGCTCGCAACGGCTGAGATCATCGTCGCTGCGGTTGCCGCTGTGCTGCGCGAATATCGGGCGCATATCGACAATCCAGATCCGGTGCTGGCTTCCACGGCAGGCCGAGCGCTTCTTGAAGCAAGCGCCATCCCGCATCATGAAGTAGCATCTGATGCCGCTTGCCGTGTCGACACTGGCGCTTCTTGCCGGCTCAGAGCTAGCGGCCAATGAGGTCGGCGCGCTTCAAGAAGGACCACAAGCCACCCCGTCTGCTGGACTACTCCTCCACCATTCGAGACACGGATGGTTCCTATCCAGACAATTGATTTTATCAATCTGCGACAATACCGCATAGCGGCGCCGGCGGAATGATCATCCGTAGCAAGACGAGCTGCTTTCGGCGGCTTGCAGGACGCGCACCGCGACCGATTACAAGCCGGCTCGTCTGCAGCCATGTTCGGATCGGCCGCATCGGTGCGCCGAATGAGATTGCCGGCGGAACGCTCTATTCGTGCAGCTGTGACGGCAGTCATCTCACCGGGGCCATCCTGCCGATGGATGGCCGGCAGTCGGTGCAGCATGGGCTGACACTGTTCACGGAATGAAGCCGTCGCGCTTCGGACGGTTGAAATGGAGGACATTAGCGTGGAACCGATCAGTCTCGACGAACTTCTGGCCAGCGTCGGCAAGGAAGTCGGCGTGTCGCCGTGGCGGGTGGTCTCGCAGCGGATGATCGACCAGTTCGCCGAGGCCACCGATGACCACCAGTTCATCCACTGCGATCCGGAGCGCGCCAAGCGCGAGACGCCGTTCGGCGGCACCATCGCACATGGCTTCCTGTCGCTTTCGCTTTTGTCGGCGATGACTTTCCAGACCATGCGGCCGCTCGAAAACTGCAAGATGGGTGTCAACTATGGCTTCGAATCGCTGCGCTTCCTGGCGCCGGTGAAAACCGGATCGCGCATCCGCACCCGTTTCGTACTGGCCGACGTCAAGGTCAGGCCGTCGGGCTGGGTGCAGACGGCGCTGGGCGTGACGATTGAGATCGAGGGCTCGAAAAAGCCGGCGCTGACCGCGCGCTGGTTGACGCTGACGCTGATCAAACGCCAGCCGGAGGCGGCCTGAATTGCTCAACGAGCGTCAGCAGAGACGATCTTCACGTGCCGGGGCGATGTAGGCGACCAGTGCGCACCGATCGGCAACGCGGCCACGGGGGTCGGCTAGATAGAGTGGCAGGAATGCCTAATCGGGGCTCGCATCGATGTATCGGAAGCGCTTCGGCTTTCGGCGCTGCATTCCTTCTTCACGAAGGTCCATGCAGAATTCCCGACCACGGGGTCGAAAGATCGGCTTGTGATCGGAGTGGGCAGATCCTCCCCGACTGAATCTGCCAATAGGGTGTTATCGAGTCAACCGGGTCGAACTTGAGGTCGCGGGTGTCGCTGATCGGCTGCTCGTCGAGCTCGAGAGCTGCCAGCTAGAGGCAGAACACGGCGATGCCAAGAGCTCCGCAGTTGATGTGGACGCCCAGAGCTGGGAGAACAGACCGACGAGTTCCCGGCGGGCGAACTTGCCATTGGTAGCGCGCCAGACCAGTCGCGAGAAAGCCTCGATGAGAAGGCCCCCGAGCCGCACGCGGGATCGACTACAGTGGCGTTTGGCGAGAGGCCTTCGAAGACGAGAGCGAGTGTAAGATGGACGAGCTCGACACGCGTATCGCGCAGTCCCTGCGATCGCGCCTTGTCCGCGGCGCTCGTGCGTGCGAGTTGTTGGTTGATCGAGCTGACTAGATGAACCGGGATGGCATTAAAGCGGAACTGGAAGAGACGTCCCTGGCCGAACTAAGCAAGATCAATCCAGCCATCGCTAAAGGTAGGCGAACACGAGACGTTCGGACTCCGTGCCGCTGAAGTCCTCAAATTGAATCGGCCGGACCGTTGGAGCTATCATCACCCGCTTGGCTTCCAGAGCTACGGAGCGGGTTGATTATCTGAACGTCCTCGAAGTCCTTTCCATTGTCGGTCACTACGACACACTCGTTGGCTTCGGCTACAGCGGCAATGATTGTGTCTAGGGCGCTCCGCGAACGGCCTCTGGCTTTGCCGTTGGCCATCAGCCGCGCCCACACGAGGCCGGCTTTCTCGTCGAACGATAGCACGCGGCCAGCGAACAGCGCTTGCGGGCCTTCGGAGCCCTCGAACCAAGTTTCAAGGCTGCTGCGCGTTTTCCCCTTCGGCTTCTCTAGGATGACTCGGCGAATTTCGGCGACAGTAAGCGAAGCAATGAAGAGGTCTTCGTCCTTCTGCGCGCCCATCCAGGCCAGCAACGAGCCCGAAGGCTCCGGCTTTATGACGTTGCTGATGATATTGGTATGAAGAAGGTAGCGCGTCACAGGTCGATCTTGCGCCCCTCTTCGCGCGGCCGGCTGAGGTCGAGATTGGAGCCAACCAGAGGCGAGCGACGCAACGCGGCGAGAATGCTGCCCGCTTTCGGTGGCTCACCCGCCACGGCTTGCTGTATGGTCCGACGAAGCTGTCGGGCATCCGGCCCGCTCTCCGTTAATTTTCGGGCAAGAGTTCGCAGTAGATCGCGGTCTGCGTCGAACGCCTGGATCTCGAACCGCGCGATGCCGCGCTCAGCCAGGCGAGAGCGATAATTCTCGATGGCTCTCTTCTGTGCAGTGTTGCCCATCGCGTGCCTCCGGTTCTCTATCCGGATATATAGCCTTGGCTTCTTCGGAGCACAAGGTGCCCCGTCATCGGCCAGCACTGGCTCCTGCGCGAGGCGCGTTATTGATCAAAAACAATTTCCATCTTGTCGAAGCACTGTGATTGGCATCATTGTCGCGAAACGGAGTATTTCGCGTCAGGACAGGAACGCGATCATAGCGCGACCGAAACGTGCAACAGCCGAATAGCTTCGTGTGGTCGCAGGCGCGGCCGCGAAGGGCTGTGCCTGCGTCGCCGAAGCCCGATCGACGCTTCGTCAATCTGGTCCGGCTGCTGGCGCCACAGGCCGCACGGGATTTCGTTCAAGCCGAAACGGATAGCCAAACGCGAGACCGCGTCCCGGAGTAAGGGGCCGCCTCATGAAGGTCGCGCTTGGCGCTCGCTACTCAACTGACAATCACCGAGACGCCTCGATTGAGGATCAGTTGCGGCTCTGCTGCTTGCGTGCTGAAAAAGCAAGGCTGGACAGTCGTCCACAGCAATACCCACCGCGCGATCTGCGGCGCGTCGCTGTTGCGTCCCGGCCTTCAGGAGCTGATCAGCGATGCGATGCAGGGCAAATTCCTGATCGTGCTCGCAGAGGCGATGGATCGCCTGACCATGACCGCTGCAAACCGGGAGCAGGCCCGGCTGGGCAAACGTTGCAACAGATCCTTCAAGGAAATTCATAGACTCTTAGCAACTCCGGCTCGCTGTGAATGGTAGGCTTATTGCAACGTCTGAGGTCAGTGGTTCCAAACCGTGGCCCCGCTTGTCTTCGACTCGCCGACCTGCCTGCAATTTCGGCTAAAGGCAAGAAGAGCGCACATTTGTTTGTTCGACACAGGATATCGACGGTCGTCACGGCCACCGAGATTTGCCCGCTCGTTGGACATCCTTCGAAATCTGCAACTTCTGTGGAGAACGCGAAATGAGAAATTCGGCAGGACTTGGTCCTGAGCCATGATGACACTGGTTAGTCGCCTACGCATGGCAGCGCATCCAGACCGCCTTCGAATCCTGGGCCTTTGTGCGCATGCGGACCTAACTGTCTGCGAGCTAGCGGAGATTCTGGGCGTGTGCCGAGAGCGGGTTGCGCGACACGTCCGGCTGCTCGCCAGAGCCGATTTTCTTTGCTGCAACGAACACCGTCCGTGGCGCTCGTACCATCTCAACGCAGGATCCAACGACGGCGGGCTGGTTCAATTATTGGTCGATCTCCTGCCCCATCGCGACGGCTATCATAAACAGGACCTGCAGCGGCTCGAAGCGGTACGAGACACGCGGCCGAAGGGGACTGCCTGCTTGATCGTAAAATAGATCAATCCAACTGGAGCGCGAACTGCCATGGACAATTCCGCCGCCGGCGCCATTGCGCAGCCCGACACCTCCGGGCGGTCTCACGTAGCCGCGGTTGATCGCCGCGTTCACGAGCTGCTTCTGAGACAGGAGCGGCAGGAGCGGACGACGCTCAAACTAATCGCTTCTGAGAACTTTGCCTCCTCGGCCGTTCTGGAAGCGACCGGCTCGATTTTCACGAACAAGTACGCCGAGGGGTACCCCGGCGCGCGCTACTACGCGGGAAACGAGATCGTCGATGAGCTTGAGAGCCTAGCCATTGAGCGCCTAAAAACATTATTTGGCAGCGAGCATGCCAACGTCCAGCCTTATTCCGGCTCGCCGGCCAACCAGGCTGTCTATCGTGCGCTTTTGAACCCCGGTGACAAAGTGATGGGCTTGCCCCTTCCGGAAGGGGGCCATCTGACTCATGGTTGGGCCATCAACTTTTCCGGAACTGACTATCAACGCGTCCCCTATGGACTAGATGAAAAGACACAGCAGATTGACTATGACCGCTTGCGCGAGACAGCCAAGCGGGAACGGCCGCGGCTCATTTGGGTCGGCGGAACTGCTTACCCACGTGTCTTTGACTACGCGGCAATGGCAGAAATCGCCGTGGAAGCGAACTCCTATCTCGTAGCCGACATTGCGCACATCAGCGGCCTGATTGCCGCAGGAGCGCACCCGAATCCCGTGCGCCATTGCGACGTGGTCAGCAGCACGTCCCACAAGTCGATCCGCGGTCCCCGCGGTGGTTTCATTTTGTCAAGGAACGAAGATCGCTATCAGGCCCTGTATCATCCAAAGAGCAAATACAATCTCGCCAGACGAATAGACCGGGCGGTCTTCCCTCACCTGCAAGGCGGGCCCCACATGAATGTTATCGCTGCGCTAGCAGTTGCCTTGCACGAAGCCGCGAACCCGTCCTTCCGAAGCTACGGCCAACAGACGGTCAAGAACGCCAAGGCTCTGGCACATGCACTGCTTGAGCGAGGTCATGACCTGGTGACCGGGGGGACGGACAATCACATGCTGATCCTTGATCTTCGCAATCGGCCACTATCGGGCAAGGCCTATGCCGAGCGACTAGCAAAGGCAGGAATCATCACAAACTTTAATATGGTGCCTGGCGACCCGCGGGATCCGGCGGTCACAAGCGGAATTCGCCTGGGGGCACCAGCAGTGACGTCAATGGGCATGCGCGATGTGGAAATGGAGCAAATTGCTGGCTTCATTGACTCCGTCCTCCAGCGGCCAGACGACGAAGATCTCCATGCCTGCGTGCGAAGAGACGTTGCCGACTTGTGCGCTGCGTTCGAGGTCCCGGGCATCTCCGACAAGTAAGGTGGGCCAAGCAAAATGCCCATACCACATCCAACACCCGAAGCGAGGTATTCATGGCTAGGCAGTTCGTGTTCTCTTCCGAATCAGTTGGCGCGGGGCACCCGGATAAGTTGGCCGACAACATCTCGGATGCCATCCTCGATGCCATCCTCCGCACAGATCCCAAGGCGCGCGTCGCCTGTGAAGCGTTGGTAAAATCAGGGATAGTCGTTCTGGCTGGCGAGATTACCAGCGATGCCCAGGTGGATTACAGCCAAGTTGCGCGCGACACGATTCTCGACATTGGGTACGACGACGAGGCCGTCGGCTTCGACGGCCGGCGTTGCTCCGTCGTCCATGCCCTCACCGAGCAGTCGCCCGACATCAGCCAAGGCGTTGACGAGGGAAGAGGGCAAGACCTCCAGCAGGGAGCGGGAGATCAGGGCCTCATGTTCGGCTACGCATGCCGCGAAACCGATACCCTGATGCCTTTGCCGATCCAGCTCGCTCATCGCTTGACGAAACGGCAGGCGTATGTCCGGAAGGCACAGCTTGGCTGGTTGCGTCCTGACATGAAATCCCAAGTCTCAGTGCGCTATGAGGGGTTGCGTCCGGTCGCCCTGGATACCATCGTCGTGTCGACGCAACATGACGAGCAGGTCTCGCAAGAGACTGTCCGCGAGGGCGTCATTGAGGAAATCATAAAGCCTGTCCTGCCGACCCACCTGGAGACGGAAGGCATCAGAATTCTGGTCAACCCGACGGGGCGGTTCGTAGTCGGCGGGCCGCGCGGCGACTGCGGTCTCACTGGACGCAAGATCATCGTCGATTCCTATGGCGGGATGGGTCGTCATGGCGGCGGCGCCTTCTCGGGCAAGGACCCGTCCAAGGTTGACCGCTCAGCTGCCTATGCAGCCCGCTATGTCGCAAAGAACATCGTCGCCAGCGGACTTGCGGACGTGTGCGAGGTGCAGCTTGCTTACGCAATCGGCGTGGCCAGTCCGGTTTCCGTCATGGTCAACACGTTCGGGACAGCCAGGGTTGAGGAAAGCAGGATCGAGCGCCTCATTCTTGAGTTGTTCGATCTCAGACCGAAAGGCATTATCAAGATGCTTGATCTCTTGCGCCCTATATACCGCAATACAGCCACCTATGGCCATTTCGGCCGTGAAGAGCCTGATTTCACCTGGGAGAAGACAGACAGGGCGGACGAATTGCGTCGCGAGGCAGGACTAGCCGCCCCGTGAAGCCGCCGGCGAGCGAATTGGCAAGCGGAAAGCCCAAGCGGAGACATTGATGCCGGATTATGACGTGCTTTGCATCGGCAATGCCATTGTCGACATCATCGCCCAGTGCGACGACGCTTTTCTGGTGACCAACGGCATCATCAAGGGTGCCATGAACCTCATCGATACCAAGCGCGCCGAGCTGCTCTACAGCCACATGGGGCCGGCGATCGAGGCCTCCGGTGGCAGCGCCGGCAACACGGCGGCCGGCGTCGCCAGCTTCGGCGGCCGCGCCGCCTTCTTCGGCAAGGTGTCCAACGATGCGCTGGGCGAAATCTATGCGCACGACATCCATGCGCAGGGCGTTGCCTTCGACACCAGGCCGCTCGAGGGCGAGCCGCCGACGGCGCGCTCGATGATCTTCGTCACCCCGGACGGCGAGCGCTCGATGAACACCTATCTCGGCGCCTGCGTCGAGCTTGGGCCGGAGGATGTCGAGGCCGACAAGGCGTCTGGCGCCAAGGTCACCTATTTCGAGGGCTATCTGTGGGACCCGCCGCGCGCCAAGGAGGCGATCCGGCAGACGGCGAAGCTCGCGCACGAGGCCGGGCGCGAAGTCTCGATGACACTGTCGGATTCGTTTTGCGTTGACCGCTACCGCGACGAGTTCCTCGATCTGATGCGCTCGGGCACGGTCGACATCGTCTTTGCCAACAGCGACGAGATCAAGTCGCTCTACCAGACCTCGTCCTTCGACGAAGCGGTGGCGCAGATCCGCAAGGACTGCAAGATCGCCGCCGTCACACGCTCGGAAAAAGGCTCGGTTATCGTGCGCGGCGACGAGACCGTGGTCATCCATGCGACCGCCATCAAGGAGCTGGTCGACACGACGGGCGCCGGCGATCTCTACGCCGCCGGTTTCCTGCATGGCTACACGCAGGGCCGCGACCTCAAGACCTGCGGCGACCTTGGCTCGCTGGCGGCCGGCCTGGTGATCCAGCAGATCGGCCCAAGGCCAAGGCAGAATTTGCGCCGCGAGGCGGAACGGGCTGGGTTGCTGTAGATGCGCGGGCAACTAACCAGCCGCCCTACTGACGCGATCATCGCAGTCGCGGAACTGTGTCAAAGCTCGCTGATAGCGACAGCCATTCGCTTCGGAGAACTGACCGATTCTGCTGCCGTGAAGCTCGCTGGAAGAGCGGTGCAAGGCGGGCTTGCCTTGACGGCATTCACCGTCATCGAGATCGCCACCGGCATTTTCCAGAAGCTCAGCTAGGGGAAGGCCAGTAAGGTTCCTGAGGTGACGGAGAACTCGCGGCGTCCGTCGGAGCACTTGACTTGCGATCACGTCCCACGATGCCGAATGCGGGCAGACTGGTTCGCCATTGGTATGGGACCAGCGGAATTGGCAGCAGGGCTTCATCTTCGTCAATCTCGACGAGGCGCCGGATGTGGAGCCCGGCATTCGCGGATGTCAGGAAGTGCTCGCCTGGCTGGTATTCACATCGCGGTCTGGCTTCCACGATTTTGGGATCGTCGAGGGCAACGAGGAAGGGATTCAAAAACGGGCCCTGACGGGCGGAAAGGGACTATCCCGCCCTCTCCGATCTCCGTGTCAAAACTCTTCGGCAGACGCAGGATCGCATCACGGGGCCCGGCAGCCTTGGCGGCAGCGACATAGTTTCAGTTCATTTCAACAGGTGCTGGCATCTACTGGGTGTATCTCTTATCCGAACAATCCAACAATTACCGCAAGCACGGTCCGCTCGATCGGGTCGCCAGCTATTTTCGCGATAAGCCGGTTCTTGAGGGCGCCGAAGCCGAAACGCGACAATCGGTCGCCATTTGCTCTGACGCTCGTCAGATTCTCGTCAGCAGGGGGTGTGCCAATCTGGGAATGCCAGTTGCTCCATCATGGGGAATATTCAACGGAGGCATGAAATGGACGCATTGAACAACGCCAACTCGCCGCGCCGGAACCTCACATGGCAAACTGGGGCTGTTCACGAACGAATCGCTTTTGAACAACCCCTGAGAGACTTGCCACAGGAGCGAGAACAACAAGCCGAAGTTGGCCCGTCCCGTCCTGTTGTCTCAGCCGCAGACCAGCGCTTCAACACGGCGGCCCAGCAGCCACATAGGAGTCTTATCGCAATTTCCAACCGCGGTGCGACTGTCAATTCTGATCAGCCCAAGACAGGCGGGCTTTCGGCGGCCCTGGAGTGCGTCGTGGAGCGTTCCGGCGCGGTCTGGGTAGGTTTTTCCGAGCATCTGGGCGACGGGGATAAGCAACAGGTGCCCCTCGTGCAGCGTGGCAAAGGTCAAATCGGGTGGCTCGATGGGCCGGCAGCGGACTATTCTCGGTACTATCAAGGTTTTGCAAATTCAATATTGTGGCCGGCGCTCCACTCGCTGCCGGACCGGATCTCAGGCTCGGAAGAGGATTATAAAAGTTATCGCGACGTCAATGCCTTCATGGCGCGCGCGGTGTCCGAATTGGGAGATAACGCAGTCTACTGGGTTCATGACTACCATTTCCTGCCGCTCGGCGCTGATTTGCACAGACTCGGCATTGACCGGCCGATCGGCCATTTCCTGCATACGCCATGGCCCGAGTCTGACATGATGGAGCGCGTGCCCAATTCTGGCGAGCTAATGAAATGTATGCTCGAGTATGATCTGCTCGGTTTCCAGACCGACCGTGATGTGAGCAATTTCCTCGCCTGTGTCCAATCTCATTTGGGGCTGGAGAGCAAGAACGGGGTCGTTTTCTCGGACCATGGCCAGACGCAATGCCAAAATTTTCCTATAGGTATCGATCCGAAGCAATTCGAACAGTGTGCCGCAGATTCGCTTGAGGCGCAGAAAGCCTACATTTCGCAGTTGAAACTTGGCGGAGCAAAGCTAGTTATCGGCGTCGATCGGCTCGACTACACCAAGGGCATCGACAATCGGATTAAAGCTTTCGATCTGCTGGCAGTCGAGCCGCAACGTGTCTCGCTCTTGCAAATCGCAACTCCCTCACGTGGCGACATCCAAGCGTACAGCGAATATCGGCGCGACGTCGAAAGACTCGTCAATCAAGTCAACAACCGGCATGGCACGGACGAGTGGATGCCGATTATCTATGAGAACAGGTCGTTCACCCAAGCTGAGATAGCGGGTCTTTACAGAGCCGCGCGTGTTTGCGTTGTGACGCCGTTGCGCGATGGCATGAATCTTGTGGCGAAAGAATACATTGCTGCACAAGATCCGAGCGACCCTGGCGTTCTGGTGTTATCGAAGTTTGCCGGCGCGGCCGAAGACTTCGGCGAGGACGCCCTGCTGGTAAATCCGAGGCTCTCCGACGAGATAGCTACCGCGATCTCAAGAGCGGCCAGCATGCCGCGCGAAGAACGCATCCAACGCTGGCGGAGGATGATGGACAAACTTGAAGCGTATACGATCCACCATTGGTCAGCGGACTTCGTTCGGCAACTGGACAGCAGCCGGGTTACGGTCCCTGCGGATCACTTCCACTATGTTGGCTTGGGCTGGATCAGCGAGGCCCAAATGCCTTCGTATCGGACCGAGCCAGAATTGCACACCGCGCTGACGCGTGCACTGGATAAAAACTGGGTCCTGCCGATCGTATGATGCAGAATATGAAGCACGCGAGCTTTGCCTGCATTTGCGCATCCCTCAATGCCGAGCGCTTGGAGAGAGAGATACTTATCCTGACCGCCTGAATGCGGCTTAAGCGGCTTATCGGGACCACAGTCGGGCTTTGCATCAGACCCTTGAGCCAGGCTCCGTCAGTGTGGTCTCTTGCCGCCGAGCGGAGTCATCACGATTGCCTAGTCACCCGTGATGACGACTGGCGTGCCAATTCCCCTCGGACCACGGTTTGGCGCTCACTCCGAGAAAACCGCTTCTACCACGCACGCACGGCTTGCGGCCGCATCGTTAAACATCGCCACCAATGCGATCTTCTGCATTCTAATGACGTTGTCACGCGCTTGAAGTCTTGTCCGAAATCCTTCATCGGCGACCTGCGAGGGATGTCGCAGCCCGACAGGGATCCATTAGTTGGACAATGGTGGCAGCGGAGCAGCGCCGCCAATGGGCGACTGAATATTTCACAATGTTAGACAAGCGTAAAAGCGAAATCACATAACGACATAAACATTTCGTTATGCGTCATTGACAAAAGAGCGGACTGCTGTGATTGTCTGCGTGTCGTGGTTCTCGCGTGCGGCGCTGCCGCAGCGGAGCTAAGAGGGAAGCCGGTACAATGCCGGCGCTGCCCCCGCAACTGTTAGCGGCGAGCCAACCCCACTCATGTCACTGAGGCGAATACCCTCAGGAAGACGGGTAGAGGCTATGACCCCGCGAGCCAGGAGACCTGCCACGGCGAATTACGTCCACGGGCGGGGTGTCTCGGTGGCCGCTGCAAGCCGGCGTTCGTGCCGGCCTGCTAGCGCCTTCCTTGTCATCGGCGCCCCAACCATCGGGGTATGACATGACTGACTCTCAGGAAATTCCTGTAGCAACGCTCGGCGTGCCGCGCTTCGGTCGTCGGCGAGAACTGAAATTCGCGCTTGAAAGCTACTGGTCCGGAACATCGTCCGCTGGCGACCTTCTCACGACGTCGAAGGCGCTCCGTGCCGCTAGCTGGGAAGAGCAGCGCGATCGCGGCGTGTCGAAAATCCCGTCGAACGACTTCTCGCTTTACGACCATGTGCTCGACACCGCAGCCATGGTTGGGGCCGTTCCCTCCCGTTACGGCTGGAATAGCGGCGAGGTCCCACTTGACATCTACTTCGCAATGGCGCGCGGCAACCAGGGTCAGACGGAGGATTGTGGACACGCTGGTCACCAGGAGGAGGCTCATGGACCTGGTGTAACCGCGATGGAAATGACCAAGTGGTTTGACACCAACTACCACTACATTGTGCCGGAACTCGATGATGATCAGACGTTCGCCCTCTCGTCATCGAAGCCGGTCGATTACTTCCTCGAGGCTAAAGCTCTCGGCATTCACACACGCCCAGTCATCCTTGGACCCATCACCTTCCTCAAGCTGGCGAAATCGCCTGCCGAGGGGTTCGGTCCCATCGCGCTCCTACCGCGGCTGCTGCCCGTTTACGAGCAAGTCCTGCAGAAGCTGAAGCTGTCGGGAGCCGACTGGGTGCAGATCGATGAGCCAGCGCTTGTCCTCGATCTGAACCCGAACGAACGAGCTGCGTTCGAATTCGCCTATGGCCAGCTGTCGAAAGCCGCGCCCGAGCTGAAGATCATGCTGGCTACGTATTTCGGGTCGCTGGGAGACAATCTCGAAACCGCGGTTTCTCTGCCCTTGGCCGGGCTGCATATTGATCTCGTGCGCGCTCCCGAGCAGCTGGAAACGGTGGGTCGGCTCGCTCCGAAGGATCTGGTGCTCTCGCTTGGCTTGATCGATGGCCGCAACGTCTGGCGTGCGAACCTGCCCGCCATTCTCGACCGCATCAAACCGATCGTCGCCGGCTGGCCCTTGGACCGCGTCGAGATCGCGCCTTCTTGCTCGATGCTGCATGTGCCGATCGACCTGCGCATGGAGACGGAACTCGACGCCGACATCAGGTCGTGGCTCGCCTTCGCGGCCCAGAAGACCGACGAGCTGGTCTTGCTGGCCCGGGCCCTGTCCCAAGGCAGGGATGCGGTGGCAGGCGCGTTGAAAGCGTCTGCCGAGGCTGCCGCCACGCGCGTGACATCCACGAGGATCCATGACCCGCTTGTTCAGGGGCGGATCGCTAGCATTGAGGACAGCGCGAAGCGACGAGAGAGCGCTTTTGGCGAGCGCTCCAGAGTCCAAGCCGGCTCACTCGGGCTGCCGCCGTTCCCGACGACGACCATCGGGTCCTTCCCGCAGACGCCGCAGGTACGCAAGGCGCGGGCCGCTCATGCGAAGGGCCAGCTGAGCTATGTCGACTATGAGACGTTCCTGAAGAAGGAGATCGAGGCTGCAATTCGCTGGCAGGAAGAGATCGGGCTGGACGTGCTGGTGCACGGTGAGTTCGAGCGAAACGACATGGTACAGCATTTCGGCGAGCAGTTGTCCGGCTTCGCGCTCACCCAGCATGCCTGGGTACAAAGCTATGGGTCGCGCTACGTGCGTCCCCCCATCATTTTCGGCGACGTATCGAGGCGCAATCCGATGACAGTGCGCTGGTGGCAATTCGCCCAGTCGCTTACGGAAAAGCCCGTGAAGGGAATGCTCACAGGCCCAGTCACCATTCTCAACTGGTCTTTTGTTCGCGACGACGTACCCCGCTCCGAAGCCTGCCGCCAGATCGCGCTCGCCATCCGCGACGAAGTGACGGATCTCGAAAGGTCCGGCGCAAGGATGGTCCAGATCGATGAGGCCGCCTTTCGCGAAGGATTGCCACTGCGCCAATCTGACTGGAAAGTCTATCTCGACTGGGCTGTCGAATGCTTCCGGATCGCTTCAACGGGTGTAAAGGACGCGACTCAAATTCATACCCACATGTGCTATTCGGAGTTCAACGAGATCATTCACGCGATCGCTGAAATGGATGCGGATGTCATTTCGATTGAGACGTCGCGCTCGAAGATGGAACTGTTGGACGCCTTCACGGGCTCCAAATATCCGAACGAAATCGGTCCCGGCGTTTATGATATTCACTCACCACGCGTCCCGGAAGCCGGCGAGATCTCGGACTTAGTCATGCTTGCCCGCGAGCGACTGTCCGACGGCCAACTGTGGATAAACCCGGACTGTGGCCTCAAAACACGCAAATGGGAGGAGGTCCGCCCTGCCCTCATGAACATGGTCGCTGCAGCACGCGCGCTCCGGCAGAAAGTGCAGGCGTGAGGCTTCTCTTCCTCACCGTGTGGGGAGTTGCCGACTGGCGGATGTCGGCCGGGAATATGCCAAACCGATCACACTCTTGGAAATAAGCCACTCGGCGAAAATGTGCGATTTTTCTTCGGCACGTGTCCTCATCCCGCAGAAATATGAATGTGACACTACGCTATAGTATTGGTCCTTGGGAACATACAGGCCCCGCGCCTCGAACAAATCGTACACACGTCGTTTCTCAAAGTAGACTGCTTGGCACGTTCGCTCAGGCGGCGACAATATATGGTGCTGCGCGTCTGTCCACTTCCCCAGTTGATTCGCGCAGACTACGGGCGAAGTGGCAGGTTTCGGGTATTGCTAGCCTCCCGCCAATTCGGAGATGGATGTGGCAATTCGTGTGGCACAAGTAAAAGCCGCAATCATTTTCGATTGCGACGTCCGCAGCCAGTTGGCCCTTTATTTTCCTGAGATCTGCGTTACAGGCCGGGGCGTTGTCGCCGTTTCGGAGGGTAAGATGGGATAGGCGACCTCGGGTGCCTCTCCGGTCAGCGAGTTGAGGAAGGCAACAAGCAGGTCAACTTCTTCGTCCGCCAGTACTACGCCAAGCTGGGTGGTCCCCATGATGGCGACGGCCTGTTTCAGATCCCAAACCTTGCCCGAATGAAAGTATGGCGCGGTGAGTGCAACGTTGCGCAGCGGCGCCACGCGGAAAACATAGTAGTCATCGGCTGCATTGGTGACGGCAAATCGGCCCTTGTCTTTGTCCGGCAGGACCTCGGCGCTGGGCTGTTCCACGAGGCCGAATGGGAAATAGGCTTGCCCACCAACGTTGATGCCGGCATGGCAGGACGAGCAGCCTTTATCCATGAAAAGCGCCAGGCCCTGTTTCTGTTCGGAAGTCATGGCAAGCTCATCACCATTCAGGAAGCTGTCGAACGGGGCCGGTGTGACCAGTGTCGCCTCGAAGGCTTCGATCGCCTTGGCGAAGTTGTCGAAGGTGACCCGATCGGCTTCAGCCGGAAAAGCTGCATCGAACCACTCGACATATTGCGGCATGGACTTGAGCGTGGCGATGACTTGGTCCGGTGTATTGGCCATTTCGATGCCGGCTTGGACCGGTCCCTTCGCCTGAGCCTTCAGGTCTGCGGCACGACCATCCCAGAACTGGGCGATGTTGAAGACAGCGTTCAGTACAGTCGGCGCGTTGCGCTGTCCCTTCTGCCAACCATGGCCGATCGAGGTTTCGTGATTGTCGTCGCCGCCGGTGGCCAGGTTGTGGCACGAGTTGCACGACAAGACGCCTGACGCCGAGACGCGTGGATCGAAGAACAGTGCCTTGCCGAGAGCGATCTTTTCCGGGGTGATCGGGTTGTTGGCGACTGTCGGCGTGGTGGATGGCAAAGCCCTGAAGGTGGCCAATGCCGTATCTCTGAGGTCGGTGGGGATCGAATCCGCAGCAAAGGCGGTGGGTGCCAGCAAGGTGACAGCCATCGTTCTGAATAGGATTTTCATAAATGGTCTTCCTGCGTCGTGCACGCAGCCACTATGCGATCTGCGGCTCATGAACGCCCTGAGCTAGATCAGCTGAGGGAGAGGACCGGGGTCTGACACCTGTTTTCGCGGCTGAGCTGGGACCCTCTTGGAAGTGATCGCTCTTCTCGATTGGACTTCAGGGAGGAGGAGTAGCCCTGCTCGGCAACCGTTTGTATGCATCAAAGCACGCCCTGGGAGCGGCTTCGTAGATTCGGTCACTGCGATCTTCCCGCCATCGTTGAGAAAGTCGATAGCATCCGCAAGAATGGCAATCACTTGCACGATGTGCGCTGCACGCCTTGCGAAAAGTGAGCTTCTGAAACCTCAGGGTTCATTCGTTCCTCCTGACCTGCTGATTGCGTGGACACCCGCCGACTGCACATTGTGATGTCACCAGCGATGGCGGTTTCAATACCTAAGCAGCGACGGTCTATGCGACAGTATGGATGTCCTATCGGAATAGCCGGTCCGCCTTGTCGATCGTCACACCGGCATATAGCTCCGCTTCTACGAACATCCCATCACGCGAGGAAAGACATGGCCAATACGCGCAGTATCGCCAATCTAGCCCTTGTGCCGGCGCGGCGCTTGAGCAGGTCCACCGGCTGTAACTGCCTCACACCTTGATCCACAGATCCTAGGCGATGACCACCTTGTCGTCATCATTTGACGGACGCGGGGCATTGGCCCATAAGCGAGCCACCGCAAACTGTGCGGTTGCCAATGCGTAATGATGTGAATTGGAATGAATCTCCGGTTTGCGAAACACGCACGTCCGACGCAGCTTGCGTTGACAGAGGCGGTTTTACGCGCAATAGCACTTCCGCCGGCCTATTTTTGTGGAATTCAATTGTGGTTCGGCCAAGGGCGCTGGGCGCCGGACCGGCCCCGTGTAAACCTCATCAAGAGAGAGAGACCCTGCATGGAAGAATTCTTACCGCGCATCGCCACTGGTGTCGGCATCGGCCCGGCTCTCGCAGAGAAGGGCGTTGGGTTAATGCTGGGTTTCCTGCAAAGCCACGCGGCCGACGGTCCCGTTGCGCGCATGATCGAGGCCATTCCGGGAGCTTCGGAATTAGTAGCGAAGTATCATGGCGACGACCCAGAGGGTGGCGGCCTTATGGGGCTCGGCCAGCAATTGATGAGTGAGGGTCTCAGCATGGCAAAGATCGCCGGCCTCGCCAACGAGACGATCGCCTGCGCCAAGGAACATGCCGGCGACGAACTCGTGGACGAGGTCCTCAATTCCGTTCCCGGCCTTCCCCAGTTCGTCTGATCAGCGGCAGCCGGGGGCGCATGACCTCGTGCGCCCGTGCCGGCCCGTCTGCGCAGCAGGCATTCTCCGCCGAGCGTTCCGTACCGATCTCGCCAGACCACCGACCGCCGGGCACGCCAAGCGAGCGTTGGAGTACTTCATTCGTCTGTTCCAAAATCGACCTCAGGCGAATCGATGTGTATAATTTCCGGCGGTAAAGGTTTATCCTGAACGCTTTCGATGAAGCCCGCGAGATAAGCAAACGTATTGTATTTCTCGAGGACCAACCGCTTCGCCTCTCTTATTGCGCCGCGACGTTCCTTCCAGAGGTCCGAGTCGATGATTTCTTGAATTTTTGGGATTACGTTCTTGTCCTCTGGGTCAATCAGAACCATAGAGTCCGAAGGGAAGAACCTCGTGATTGCAGGGCTGCCGTAATAGATCGGCATTGTTTCAGCAACGAAGCAGTCCATAAGCTTCTCTGTAAAATAGTAATCAGCACGAGTATTCTCGAACGCTATACTGTAACGGTAAGGTGCGAGTGCGTTCCATTTATCTCCAATCAGCCGAAAACCTCGGCCGAACAGGTCAAAATCGAGCTCCTTTCTCAGCCGTTCCAGAAACGCCAGCCGATATCGATGTCCTTTAAGCAGGGCGATGTCACTGGTAATCCATGAGAGCCGAAGCGGCTTATCCACGACTTCGCTGACCAGAAGTTGGTCATATGTCTTGTTTACAGACCAAGACCGAGTGATAGGTGGAGACAAAACGAATCGGCGCGCTGCATTCTGCCGAGCAGCCAGCTCTGCGTCACACGTCAGGACGATAGTATTTTTCCCCTGCCCTTCATGAAACGCGCGATGAGCTTTCGTCGGCGGTTCGCCGATTGCAAAAATTGTCCTGTTTGGGCTCGCCTCGATATCAACAGGGAGCCCGAAAAGAGAAGCAGAGTTAAAGACGATATGCCAATCGGGCACGAAGGATGTCGTGCGAACAAAAGCGACATTGTTCCAGATTCCACTGCCCTTTGGAGTGAGATGGTGGATTGCATCATCCAAAACGCCCCAAGAATCTAGACATGTAGCAACAATGGGCGCCGGGCGTTCCGTCAACAATTTGGCCGACAAAGAAGTTTCACTCCCTTCACTCGTGAAGGTACTCAATCGCCATTCCGGATTGCGGTAACATTGGGCAGCATAAACCTTCCGGGACCCGCTGTCGAGGCAATTGTCGCTTTGCACTTGACTAGGTTCTTCCTCGCTTTGTGCGGTTATCAGGCCGGCTGAGTGGCAGCATGGGTGCCCTAAGGAGTTCGCAGCCCGCTCTGCCTACATGGTACGTTTGATCGTCTTCAGGCGGTTGATCAGCCCTTCCGCCTCGCCGTTGCTCCACGGTAGTTCAATGGCATCGCGAACGGCGTCAGCGTCACGGCGTAGGACCAGACCGGAACGCGTGATGGCGACGAACCCGGAGTTGACGCCACGTCGATCGAAGTGTCGAGCTCGCCCAATTCACAGGCCCGCAAAATGCCGCGGAAACGCATGGCAAGCCTGCGCATAGTGGCAAACTCATGTGATCCCTGCTTCAGGACGTCGACCTTTGTGGCCTGGTTGATCATCAGCACATCCCGAGGCTTCGTGCAGAGGGCCGGGGCGACTACCGACGAGATCACACGGCCGGTCGCGGGATTCGTATGGGACAGCGTCGCTGGCTGGTTGACGCGTATGATTGAAGCAGGCGACGCACTGTCCTTGCCCGGCCTCTCAGCGCGGCGCCAACTTGCGAGAAGCCGCTCCAGATTCGAGAAGCTGCCTGTGTCGCCGCGCTGTTCGATATCGTGGAACAGGTGTCGTCCGCAGCGATTGCCGTCTCTCGAGGACCGGCTAAGAAACGCCTCGAAATACATTGATGTCCTTGGTTACCAGCGGCGGTTCCCAGCCCTTTGGAAGAGCGGCTCACCGGGCGATGAACTTACATTTGGCCATGGCCAATGAACGTCCATCGTCCCTGATGCCACCAGCAAGCGATCACGATCCCTCGATTCACAGTCAAAAGAAGTAATACCGAGCCAAAAAACCGCGCTTAGGCTCAGGACTACTAGCAATTCCGACGCAAAGTTACAGCCGGGACGCGCCACGCACCTCGGCAGGGTCGCCAACAACGAGTGGCTCAGCGTCACGACGGGAAATATGGCGCATCGACGTCGCTTCTGGACGAGCATTGGCAATAACGCTGTCGAGACATTGTTGCTTTCAGCGGCAACCGGCCCTATGAAGCGACGCTTCGCTGACTATGTTTCACCGCCTGGAGAGTTTCATGACAGAAGAAGCCGGAAAAAACGTCGACACCCTCATTGAGCTTGCCGCCGATGTCGTGTCGGCCTATGTCTCCAACAATCCGATCCCGGTGGGGGATCTCCCTGCCCTCATCGGCCAAGTGCATGCGGCTCTGAGAGCGACGGCCGGAGGTGTCTCTGCGCAAGAGCCGGTTGCCCTTACGCCTGCAGTCCCGATCAGGAAATCGGTGACACCGGACTACATCATCTCCCTTGAGGACGGGAGGAAATTCAAATCGCTAAAGCGCCATCTGTCGACCCACTATGGGCTGACGCCGGATGGATATCGGGCCAAATGGGGCCTGCCCGCGGATTATCCCATGGTCGCGCCGAACTACGCCGCGGCGCGCTCGTCATTGGCCAAGACGATGGGGCTCGGCCGCAAACCGAAGGCGCCCGAAGCGCCGGAGCCTGCACCGACGAAGCGAACCCGCAAGAAGGTCGCGGCTTGATTTCGGCAATCGAGATTCGTTCTGGAGCGTTGCAGCCATCGGCTTAATCTGTGCGTCATATAAAAAGGCGGGGCCAACCCCGCCTTCCTTTCAAACAACTTTGTTTCATGAGGAATTCGCGACGCCTGCAGCAATCTGCTGCCCTCAGTTTTTGCTCGGTCCCATCGAGCGGCCGTGAGGACCTACGTGCCTACTCTTGCCAGGACGCAGGAGAAAATTTCAACCAGCTTTGCTGAGGCTGCCAGCGGAGGACTTGCCAGTGCGGCGATCCTGCTCGATCTCATAGTTGATCTTCTGGCCGTCAGCGAGGGTCGAGAGGCCCGCGCGTTCGACAGCGGAAATGTGGACGAAAACATCCGGACCGCCATTGTCGGGCTGGATAAATCCAAACCCCTTGGTGCTGTTGAACCACTTTACCGTTCCAGTCGGCATATACTTGTTCCTTCTTTTACAATGCAACGTGGGCAGGCCATTAGGCCTGTCCGAGTCATAGCCGAGAGTTGGGCGCAGCAAAAAGCGAAAAATTGTTAAGCCCCGATCAGCTGGCGCACTCCATTGTAGCGTAGCCGCCAGCAAGCACTGTCCTACACTACCGCTCGAGCATGGCCGGAAGCGCCCGATTTCTTCCAACGCTCCTCAGCGCCACGTCGATGGCTCGTGTTTGGAGGCGTGGGACGTAAGGCCGACCGCTGCTCGTGCCGCCAGGTCAAAGGCCGGGTAGTTCACTGATATGCCTTCGTGCATAACACCTCGGGAGCGCCTTAAGGAGTTTCGAGTTGGATTGTTTCAAGAGGGTCGAGGGGTTGATCGATGCGACCAGCGTGGAAGCGATCGATAGCGCGCGCGTTTTGCTGGACCAGTTCAAGGGCAAGTCAGAAACAATCGCCCAAGCGATTGACGACTTCCTGCTTGATTTCATGACCTTGCTGTTTGTGGTAGAAGCCACCCGCGAGCAGTTCCACAATCCGGCGAGGCGGTTAGCGCGCATCAGATTGAGCAAGGTCAGGCTGTTACTCACGCGATGCTCTTGACCTAAGCGACCACTCCGCCAGGCATGCATTTGCAGCCGAGCGCACCAGGCGGTATTTTACGCACATGAAATCAATCGCGACCGCTAAATTCTGCTGTTTGGTGCCCAGGGACGACGGCAAGCGCGGATAGCTTCCGTGCTGCTGTCCTGCAGCGGCAAATGTGCTGCATGCCCCCATCCAAGGCGAGCTCGACGTTTGTTTCTTACGTTGACCAAGGTCCCGCGAAAACACTCCCCTTCCCGCAGCAACTCATTACGTTCAACGGCCTCGCGGCAGGCCATCACGCCAGAAGAGAGCAACGGCATCGTTTTTCCCGCCCAGTCCTACGACCTCGTTTTCCAGCGCCTCGCGAATGTCGCCACCCGCCGTTTTTTTTCAGGTCCGTCTTCGCGCGCGAGCTGGCTCCGCGCCCACTTAGCTACGCTGCTCACGCCTTACCCCTCAGCACCGCCCGGTCTGACTGTCGAGACATCGGTCCGCTGGAGCGACAACATTTCAATTCTGACCGTCGGTGCAGCGGCCTTCGAAGCGCGTCCTGTACCCCTCCCCGGCAGCGCGCCTAATCGTCTTCCGAAGGAAGAAGATATTCTCAGCCGTGCTCGCGTCGCCTTCAGCCCTGTTCAATCGCCCACAATGTCGGATGCGCAACATGGCAGAGCCCGATTTGTCAACAGCCTCCAATGGTTTTCTGATCTGGCACGGTGCATGCCTGGTCGTCCGCAAGACGTCGCGGACCAAGGAAAATCCCTCCAATGGCCACCTCCCCAAGAACACCGCCGCAGGTCTCCTGGGTCCATCCGAAGGTGAGGCTCGAGTGAGCCCTGGGCCCATGATTCATCTGGCTCGGCGCTGCCCGCCGATCCCTCCCACGGGGAGGCGAAGACGCAGCGCGTTCATTAAAATGAGGACCAAATCACTTTGCCTCGAACCTTGCCTTTCCAACCGGAGCCATCGATCGCCCCCTGGCTGCGCAAGGCGTTCACTGCCACCGCCCTGGCCCTGGTGACGACCGCTCCGGCTCTGGCCGCCACCGACAGCGGCAAGATCGCGGATTTCCTGCCGGGTCGACATCCCCGATCACCGCGCGCCAATCATCACTCATATGGTCTGGTACACGGTCGGCAGCGCCGACGAGCCACCCGGCAAATCCGGACTTGCCCATTTCCTTGAGCGTCTGATCTTTAAGGCGACCACCAACCGCGCCGGCAGCGAGTTTGACCGAGCCGTCTCAGTCAGCGGCGGCTACAATAACGCCCTCACTGCTAGGACTAGCTTTGGGCGACATGATTGCCCCCGCGCAACCTGACCGGCCGAGCCCGACTAGTGGAACCGCGAGGCATCTTCTAGCGATTTCAGGGTATTCTCCCTTTCCATTTTGGGTACCGTGGTCTGCTAGCTGTCTGGCCGAGGCCCTATAAGGAACTTGGACGTCCGTAATAAACACCGCACTTGCTATATACCCTTGCTGCGTTGAGGAGGAATCCGGTATTGCCCCTGTGCCTGCCGATGACCCGTCACCTGAGATCCCCTGACCTGTTTCGACCCATTGATCGCCTGCCGACACTTGGCACGCGGATTAGCGAACGGACATTCGAGGTCCTCAACCCCTCGACCGGCGAAGTGCTGGCAGAACTACCCGACATGGGTGTCGAGGAGACATGCGCTGCGATCGACAAGGCCTATGTCGCGCAGCCTGGATGGGCAGGGTTTACCGCCCGTGAGCGCAGCGACGTTCTATGGCGATGGCATCAGTTGATCCTCGACCACGCCGACGATCTCGCTGCAATTCTCACTGCGGAGATGGGCAAGCCGCTTGCAGAGGCCAGATCGGAGCTATCGCATGCTGCGGCGTATCTGCAATGGTACGCCGAGGAGGCAAATCGCGTCTATGGCGAGACGATCTCCGCACCATCGACGGACCGCCGAATGTTGGTGATCAAGCAGCCCATCGGGGTCGTCGGCACGATAACGCCATGGAATTTCCCAGCCTCGATGGTGGCGCGCAAAATCTCGCCAGCCTTGGCAGCGGGCTGCACGATCGTCCTCAAGCCCGCTGAACAGACGCCGCTCGTGGCTGGAGCAATGTTCGCCCTCGCCCATCAGGCAGGCTTTCCCGAAGGCGTCGTCAACCTGATCTATGCATCCGAAGGTGACGCGGTCGGCCGCGAACTTTGCACAAATCCCAAGGTCCGCAAGATCAGCTTCACCGGGTCTACGGAGATCGGGCGCCTACTCATGCGCCAGTGCTCGGACCAGATCAAAAAAGTCAGCCTAGAGCTCGGCGGCAATGCACCTTTCATCTTGTTCGATGATGCGGATATCGATGCCGCAGTTGACGGTGCGATCCAGGCGAAGTACCGCAATGCCGGCCAGACCTGCGTTTCAGCGAACCGCCTTTACGTCCAGTCGGGCGTTCACGACGAGTTCGTCGAGAAATTCGTGGAACGGGCTCGCCAACTTCAAGTTGGTGACGGTTTCGCGCCCGGAGTGGACATCGGACCCCTCATCGACAAGCAGGCTTTGGCCAAGATTGAATCCCATATTGCCGATGCCATAACTAAAGGCGGCGCAATTCGATGCGGGGGCAAACGCCTCGGCACGAATGGCACGTTTTTCCAACCAACGGTCCTGACCGGTGTCACCAGCGAGATGACCGTCGCGCGAGAAGAGACATTCGGGCCGCTCGCACCGATTATTCGCTTCAAAGATGCGGATCAGGTCGTCCGTGATGCCAATGAAACGATCTACGGCCTCGCGGCCTATTTTTATGCCTCGAACCTGAAGCGTGTCTGGCGTGTGGCCGAGGCCTTGGAATATGGAATGGTCGGGGTAAATACCGGCCGGATGTCTTCGGAAGCGGCGCCGTTCGGTGGGATAAAACAGTCCGGCATCGGTCGTGAGGGATCCCGCCATGGCCTCGAGGACTACCTCGAAATGAAATACCTCTGCATGGGCGGCATCTGAAGCATCGGCTTGCAGGGTTCACAGACGGGTTACCTAGCGAGCCATCTCCAAACAAGTGAATTGTAGAATCGCTCCTCGATTGGGACCTGAGGGGCGGTCCGCACCCGAGCAAACACCGAATCCTGAGGAGCCCCCTAAAATAGCTGGATGTATCTCTCGACGAGACAAGCGTCTGCATTTTCGGCGAAGACGGCGCGCATGCGACGGAGGATACGCTTGCGATTTGGCGGCCCTCGCCGACTATCCTCAGGCGACGGGCTGTCGTTGCGCGGGTCTGGTTGGAAGCTTGTGCACCAAGCCATCGTCGACGCTGATTGAGCAATATCCGGCTTCAGGGGCAGAATTTGGACCTGCTACATTCCGATATCAGTAGCTCAGCTGTTCGTCGGCTGACTGCCGCGCCGTTACACGCTCGGACAGAATCGAAGGTACCATCCGCGGCATTCGCATCCACATTGGTGATCGGCGCAAGGTCCAGGGCGCGCCAGCTTGACCAAGCGGGTCGAACCGCATTACAGCCTTGACCGGCTGGAGGACGGAAATCCCGATGCCGAAGAGGTTGGTCAGCCCAGTCGAGCCCACACGGCATTTTCGGCATGAACAGCAAGGGCTGGGAAGCGATCGGCCGAGCGGTCCTCGAAGGCGCGGGCCAGGGTTGTTTGACGACGCGTTGGTTCAGGTCCGCTAATCTAGTCTCTACCGTTTCAGAGCGGCTTCCCTCGCCAGTGACAGCGAGTCAAGATTTTTGGCGTCGTCGGCTTTGATTGCCGCAGATCTGGTCGAGATGGGGACAGCTCACTGGCGCACCTTTCGGCTCATAGTGTTTCCTCGTCATCGAGATGAGGATTGCCGGATTTGGCGTAGAACACCAACACGGGTCCGAGGTCAAAGCGCGTCCCGGGCGCAAGGCGATGGACGGACCGGGGCCATGTTTCGGTTGAGGCGCCATCGATGCCTCGCGCCAGCGTTCTGGCGAAGCGGGGCATCAGCGGAGCGAGTGTCGGTGCCAGGATCACAGCGGCCGTCGTCTGAAGGGCTAGTGAAGTCCGATTGCGGGCGGGATAGAAACGTCGCGCCGCCGCAAAGTCTCGCGCCCCGCGGTAGATCACGCAATCGCGCACGAATTCGCAGACCTGAGTGGCCGCGCGCCGAACCGAGAAGCCTTCGTCCGAATAGGCGCGCTCCATCGCAGCACGATAGATCTCTATGCGAGCAAAGAAGGCGCGGTCGACCGGGCTCCAGTCGCCTGCATCGGGTACACGGCCGGCAAAATCGTGCTTGATTTCCTGGTTCAACGCCTCAAGCCAGTTCAGCCAGATGCTTTGGAACACCTCTTTCTCGGTGCGGCGCAGCGCGTCCAGCGTGAAATCCGTCCGCTCACCTTCCGGGCGTGTCAGGCCCAAATGAAGGCGCACGACGTCGACTGTCTTTGGGCTCAGAACCTCCTTGCCCCAGACCGCATGGCGGCAGCTGGTTGAGAACTTCTTGCCGTTGAGCAGGTAGAACTCGTTGACGTGATAGCGGATGCGTGGCGTCCAGTGGGAGAAGACCTCGGCGTAAAGAGCGGGGTAGAGTAGGGCGTGGTAGAACGAATTGTCGAAGCCGAAGAAATGGACAATCTGCCAGTCGTTGCCGGGCATCTCCGCCTTCCAGTCGCGACCCATCGAGCGGCCGAGCGCCTGGATGTTGTACAGAAAACCGAACGCCATCTCCGGCCACACCCAGATCACTTGCCCCGGGAACCCCTCGGCCGGCAGGCCCCAGTCCGAGGGGTGGGTAATGGGCACTGAAAAGTCGCCGCGTTGGCGAAGGCGCGCGAAGAGATCCAAGATCCGTAGCGGGACGCCCGACGCCCTTAGATGCCGGTCGATATTGTCGTAGCATTGGTCCATGGCAAGTTCCGGACGGCGGAGGGAGCCGACCACCGGCGCCTCGGCAGACTGCCGTGATTGGGCTGCACGCAGGTCGTGGCAAAGGTTTGGGGCGCCGCATTCCTCGCAGATGTTGCCACCCGCGGACCCGCCGCAATCGGGGCAGAGGCCGCTAACATCCGGTTCGTAAAGATAACGGCCTGTCACGGCATCGAAAAGCGCAGGGCTCTGGCGTAGATCTATCGCCGTGCTGCTCAGAAGACTGCGGAAACAGGCGGCTTGAAACTCCCCGTAACCGTCATCGCCCGTCGTGAGTTGGAAGCTGTGGACCGCACAATCGAAAAGTGCAAGGGTGGAGCGAATCTCGTCGGCATAGTAGCGCGCCACGTTTGCCGGCGTCGATTGATCGGCATCAGCGCGCGCGGCGACGTAGCTTTGGAAATCATCGCTCCCAGTCAGATGATAGGCTTCGACCCCTTTCATGCGCAGGAAGCGCGTGTAGACGTCGGCGCCAAAATAGGGGCCGGAAAGATGCCCCAGATGCAGATCGCCATTTGGCGTCGGCGGCGTGGAGAAGACGAAAGTCGGCGCGCGGGGAGCCGTGAGCTTTGCAGCGACATGATGAGCGGCGGCGTCGTCTCGCCAGTAGACATCGACGAAATTTAGGTCTTCGTCCCCATCGTTGCGCAGCACATGCGCTTCAAAAGGGTGAAACAGAACGACATCGCCCGCCTCGACCGAGATTTGCCCCCGGTCGGTGGTGACCTTGCCCGCACCAGACAGGACCACGAAGGCCTCGATTTCGTCGTGCCGATGGGGCTCGGATGTGACGCCGGGTCCAACCTTTCCGAATGAAAACCCCGTGCGAGCGCTGCCCGTTCCAAGCGTGGCAGTGTCGATACCGAACGCCCGCGACAGTTCCGTTCGAGAAAACGTGTATTTGCGCATGACAACGAACCTAAGCTGTTGAAGAGTGGGACGGACCTTCGGCTGCCAACGCAACAGCCTCCCGTGCAATTCGTGGAGAGAAACGGCAGCCCGACCATTGGCGGCCCGGCCAGGAATAGTGCAGCTCTGGGCCGGCAAGCGGGCGACCAAGGGGGGCACTAGTCGAGCTGTAGGCGCACAGAAGACCGCCTGCGACCACCTCCGCAATCCACGTGCCAAAGCGTCGTAACGGGCTGCGGTCGATGCTCCGCGAGCCCGCAAATCAGACGGCCATACCGTCCGCGCATTTTTGAGCGGTCGATCAGTCGTGTGCATGCCTCCGCCTGGCCTGCGTGAGTTCAATCGCGATAGAAGATGCCATTTGGCGGCTTGAGATTGTCGAGATCGGCCACTTTGCCCTCGGGCGGGTTAAGGGCGCGCTTAAGCACGTTATATTCAGCGCGGGTCGGCCCGCCGGTTGAAGCACGCTGGAACACCAAGTAGAGTGTCCGCCGAGAACGATTGCTTTTGTTCGGTCGTGAGTAGTGCGGTGCGTAATCGTCGAAGATGAAGATGTCGCCAGCCTTCCATACTACGGGTTCCCAGGAGAACTTTTCGGCAACTTGAGGATAGATCACCCCACCGGCATCCATAGGAAACACCCCCTTTTCGTGGTTGCCGGGGCTGAAAAAAAGCCCGCCGTTTTCCGGGTCGGAATCGTCGATGCCTATGGCAACCACCGCATGGACCATCCGGTCGGGGAGTTTGTGTGGAATGTGATAAATGTCCTGATGCGGGAGATAGCCGCCGCTGTCGGGGTAGTGGAAAATCAGCAACTCCTTGAGCCTGCGCGAATCTTCGCCAAGCAAATCCTCGACCGCTGACTTTATGCGCTGATCCTCTAAGAGCAAACGACGCAATGGATCATGGAAGTCGAGAAAATTCTCGATCTTGGAGATGATCTTTCGATTGTCCGTCGTCTTCTCGAACCACATGAGCCATTTATCATCGGTGACATCCCAGCGTGACATATCTTCGACAAAAGTAGAGATATCTTCCCGAGCCGCTGGAGCGAAGAACCTTTCGAGCCTGACGTATCCGTCTTTCTGCCACTTTTCTCTTAGAGCATCAGTCAACATGCGAAAAAGCCTCCTGTTGGAAAGACTGGTTGGTCGGACATCCCAATTAGGGCAGTCCGGCGCTGGTCAAGTTGCGGGTCCACTGAGACGGACTCACGTCATGTGGGACGGCGATGCTAAGTGCGTTCCGCTCCGGCGGATATTCTCCGCAGAAGCTCGGCGCGAGACTGCCTATGTCAGGCTCAGCCGGGTCCAGGGGTTCCGTAAACTGAGCCGGATCAATCGCTTCACCCGGTCCAGCCACGACACGCATCGCTAAAGGCGGGTCCGCTGACCGCCGACCCAGCCATGGCCGCCAAGACCACGGCGCTCTTTCGAGTGAGCGACCTGGTACGGTCTTGACAACCGTAGGGGAAATGCACGCCCCCCAGAATAATGCGATGCGCCGCTTGGTCCAAGGCCTTGTTCGGTCACGATGATTTCGGAGAAGCCTCCGGCCTTCGCCGCAGCGGAGTCGGACATCATTCCTAGGATGCCACCGCCGATGATCAAAAGTCTACGAGTCATATCCCGCTGCCCATTTCTTCGGCTGCGGGGGCGGGCCAGCTCTCGATCGAGGTATGGCTGATGAAGCCAGGATGCTCGGGGTTCGCGCATGGCGCGCGCCCAAGAAGGCTATCCAGGATGCGGCGCGCGCGCCAGGCCAGCAGGCTTAGGTTCGGATCGGCCAGGCCGCGCTGCCCGAGGCTCGCGTTTTGTACGAAGATGCGTCTGTCACGCGGTCCGTCCCAGCTCACCGAAAAATCCTCGCGAATAGCTAATTCATTATCGATCTGCTCCAGCCGGTGCGCGATGGGTTCCAAGAAGTCTGGCACCGCGTTCTCGTAACCGGTGCCCAGGATGACGATGTCAGCCGTGACTTCTTCGACCTCGACCATGCCGTGCTGCAGGGTCAGCCTGTGACCCGCGCCGGCATTGATGCAGTGCGAGACGGTGCAGCCCGGCCGCAGTGTGATGTCGGATCGGTTTGGCTCGAAAAATGCGTGGCGGTACAGCGCCTGATAGATCGCGCGCAACGTGCTTTCCGAAATGCCGTCCGAGGCAAGCACGAAACGCCGCAGGAGCAGCTTACGCTTCGACTCGCTCATCGCCGCGAAACGATCCGAAAAGCAGGGCATGAACAACTCGTTTGTGAACGGGCTGTTGTCCAGAGGCAGATAGTTTTCGCGCTGCGATACCCAAGTGATCGAGGCAGGCCGCCGTTCTTTCGGCAGGCCGACAAGATGCAACATCACCTCGGCTCCCGATTGGCCTCCGCCGACAACGCAGACATGCTTGCTCCGCACCTCAGGGTGGATGTGCAGTAAAACAGATGAGTGGAACAGGTTGCGTCCAATCCAGCCCTGAAACTGAGGCGGGATTTGCGCCTGCTTGCCAATGCCAACCACGACGTTTCTGGCGCCGAGAACCGCGTTGTCGGTGCGCACCCGAAACGCGCCGTCAAAGCGGATTTCGTGCACGGTCTCGCCGCCATGGACAAGTGGGTTCCTGTGGAAGGCCCAGTTCAGGTACTGCTCAAACTCAGCTCTGGACACAGCCTCGAACTGTGCGTTCAGGAAGTGGTACAAACGCCCGTTCTCGTGCAGGAAGTTTACGAAAGTGTAGGCTGATCGCGGATTCACCAGTGTGACCAGATCCTTGAAGTGGCTGACCTGGAGCTCCGAGGAATCGAATGCGATGCCTGGATGCCAGCGGAAGTCGACCTGCCGATCCAGAAACAGTGCCCCTTGCCCAATTTGCTCGTGTATCTGACACGCAAGGCTCAAGTTAGACGGCCCAGCACCGACCCCAACGCAAGATAACTCCACTTGCTTTCCTCCTATAGAGTCTTCCCACTAGGCGCTTGTTCGCGGCGGATATCGGCCATGGCCATTGGGCCCCCTCGCGGACGTTTCGATCCCCGGTGCCGACCGGATTTGCGAGAATTGTCCTGCGGGTTGTCGAATGTAGAGCCGAGCATTCCAGCGCGGTGACAATCGACGGGTCACGCCGGCGACGTGGGTTGGGGGCATCAACGTATATCCTTTCCGCCCGCCTCGATGACCGCGTCGCCGTTACGCGAGACGCTTTCCAGGCCCATCAGGTGTTTGAAGCCGGCCGAGTCGCCCGCCTCGACCATGACGCGCCGGCCTTTCGCCGGCTTGGTGGCAGGCAAGAGCGCGGGTTTCACTGCGGCGACGGCATTTTCGGTGCGCATGATCATGGACGACCTCTCGCTGATGCGTTCGCAGAATCCCGTGCATGGGCCGTGCCAGAAAAGGAAAACCTTGTTAAACAGTGGGTTGGCGGATTTGCGATCCTGTCGGAAATCCGACATTGAGGGGGGACGCCTACCGGCGGCGCCCGATTTGCACGTCGATGTCGCCTTTTCCGAATAGCTAATCGGGCACCTTCTGCACCAGAATACTTCTCATGGAGACCAGCACGAAGCCTTCATGAACGGAGAGTGCATAACCTGGTGTCTCTGCCGGACAGATCGCGATATGCCGTCTCCCATCGAGGTCGGCAGTTGCAAGAGCTGCCAAATCCTTCGCCCTATCGTGCCGTTGCACTGGCTCGATCCCGACATCCTCGGAGGCCGCGATCATGAAGAGTGACGCAATCTCATGTCCGCCGCGACGCCTCTCTCATGGGGACGCAATTCTCTGTGTTGGTGTCGGATCGATGCTCTTGATGACATGGTTGCGGATGGGCGCATGCCCAGACCTGAGCGCATCAATGAATGCGCGATCTGGGACCTTCACCAACTGGATTGTCGAATCTCTGTAAAGATAGCGGGAAGGAGAATTGCGTTCTGACCACTCTGCCGGTTCCAAAAGCACGACGCCATTCGGTCCCTGCGACTCAATCCAGGCGGAGGGATGAGGCCGCACAGCAGTCTTTTGCGCGCCACCGGTGGGCCAGGACGGAGCCAACGTAAACGCAGTTATTCGATAATCGCCGCCGCGGAGTCCTCAGGCTGTGCCGGGCCCGACACCGGCGGCGTAGTGGTCGTCGATCGCCGCGTCGCCGATGTCGATCCGAAGCTCGGCCGGTTTCGCGGTGAGCTTCACTGCTTATTCCGCAGTGCCCACCGAGTCGCACAGGAGGTTCTATCAGGCGGTCACGGCTGCGTTCGTTGTCGGATGTTCGACGATGTCGGACATGAGACACAGCGCCATCAGGGTGATCGCATTGTTATGAAATGATTTTCTCATTTGGCACGACACCTGCAGCGCAGTCTGCAAAACGCGCTGCGGCACGGAAAGAGGAGAAATCATCTCATGATCATGCGCGCCGAACCTGCGGTCGCAGCCGCGAGCAAACTGGGCATGAGCGCTCCGCCAATAGCAAGCAATTCGAGCAAAATTTTTCGTAATTCAGTGCACATTTCTGAAGAGCAAGGAGAGAATATCATGGCGAGAAACCAAATGCGCGCGGCGCGGGGAGTAACAGCGGCCGTTGTCCTCATTGTGATGGGACAGCAGGCCGTCGCGGCGGACCTTGCGCAAGCGAGCGTCCCGCAGGCGGGAGCCTCGGTCACGGAAGCGCCAAGCCCTTGGCAGATCCGCCTGCGTGCGTTGGGGGTCGTCACTGAGGATTCGGGCTACGTCAATGCAGTGCCCGGCTCCGATTTTTCGTATTCGAACACCGTGACGCCGGAACTCGATATCTCCTATTTCTTCACGGACAACATCGCCGCCGAGCTCATACTCGGCACCACCTATGCTAACATCGGGGGCCAAGGTACGATCGGCGGGCTGGGCAATATCGGCAAGGTTTGGCTGCTGCCGCCCACGCTCACATTGCAGTATCATTTTACCGATTTCGGCGCCTTCAAGCCCTATGTCGGTGCCGGCGTGAACTACACGATCTTCTATAACCAGCATGCCGGCAGCGCCGATGCTCTCGAGGTTAAGAACACGTTCGGCACGGCGCTGCAGGTCGGGTTCGACTACATGGTGGATCAGCACTGGGGCGTCAACTTCGACCTGAAGAAGCTTTTCCTGAAGCCAGACTTCGACGTCACCGTGGCCGGGGCGAAACTGACGGGCAAGGCCGAGCTCGATCCATGGTTGATAGGCGCAGGTGTCACCTACCGGTTCTAACAACGAAAGGTGAAGGCGGCTGCTGATCGCCGATCGGAAATAAGGGCGCCTCGTGCGCGCCTCGTGCGCCCTTTTTTACGGTCGTCCCTGCACGGGCGACACTTGAAGAAGCCGTTGTCGACGGGCGGCCGCCCTCCTCCAGCGGACCAAGAAGGTACCCCTGGTCAATGCGGCCTCAACTAACGCCTGAAATGGACGTGCTTAGATGCGCTTCGAATCAGGATGGTTGTCGGGTATTGTTGATGGACTGCCCGGCATCAGTCTCCCGGACGTCATGTCATAGCTATGCGCCTGCGTAAGGCGAGCACGGACCTCCCTCGACGCCGACAAGATGCCTTGTTCAGCCATGCGACAGCTGCTGTTCTCTTGCTGCAGGAGCGGTGGCTGGCGCCCCGTGGACGCATTCCTCGGCAGGCCAAGGACTGCCTTTGCCCTGCCCCATGATGGCTTGAGCCCATGGCACGGTGCCGGCTCCAGTTCGGCAATGATGCGGTCGGTGATCTCCTGATAGAGGCTTGCGCCCGGGCGCCCAACCTTGCCTGCGCCAGCCTCTGTGCTGGCACAACGCTTGCTGTTTGCATGCTGGCCTGCTGCCGGTTTTTCGGACACGAGGTTAAGCTAACATAGCTTGTTCCTCGAACTCCACGGGGCTCAGATAGCCCAGCGTCGAGTGCCTCCGCCGGGGGTTATAGAAGCATTCGATGTAATCGAACACATCCGCTCTGGCGTCATCCCTCGTCCTGTAGACCTTGCGGGCTGTCCGCTCGGTCTTGAGCGACGAGAAGAAGCTCTCCATCGCAGCATTGTCCCATACGTTGCCCGACCGGCTCATCGAACACGTAATGCCGTGATCGGCCATCAGGCGCTGGAACTGCTCGCTCGTGTATTGCGATCCCTGGTCGGAATGATGCAGCAGGCTGTCGGGCTTGCCCCGGCGCCAGATCGCCATGATGAGGGCGTCGGTGACGAGCTGTGCTGTCATCTCGGCCTTCATCGCCCAGCCGACGACCCGCCGGGAGAACAGGTCGACCACGGCGGCAACGTAGAGCCATCCTTCGGCGGTCCAGATATAGGTGAAGTCGGCGACCCATTTCTGGTTCGGCGCCGAGGCCTCGAAGGCGCGGTCAAGGAGGTTGTCCGACACAACCGCTCGCTCGCCCATATCCTTCGGCAGTCCGCGGCGCCGAGGCCTGGCACGCAGACCGTTCTCCCGCATAAGCCTCTCGATGCGATGCAGGCCGCAGGACAGCCCCTCAGCCAGCACGTCGTGCCAGACGCGACGGGCGCCATAGGTGCGGTCGCTGCTCTTGAAGCTACGGTCGATCCTGGAAACGAGGATTTCGTCATCCCGGGAGCGAGCGCTGGGGCTGCGGTCGAGCCAGGCATGGAAGCCTGAGCGGGACACATCCAGCGCACTGCAAAGCCATGCCACCGGCCAGATGTTCCGGTGCCTCGCGATGAAAGCGAACTTCACGTCACTTCCCTCGCGAAGTAGGCTGCGGCCTTCCTAAGAAACACAGTCTCCAGCAGTCATAGGTGCCAGTTCGTAGCCCACAGACCGTGCCCGCCGCTGGAGGTTGGCTATGACGCGGCCACGATGCCGTTCGTCGTAGGCAGCAGCACCTGGGTCCCGGTAGACCATTCCAAAACGCAGTGCATTGTAGAAGAGGACTGCAATCTTTCGCGCCGTCGCTGTCACTGCTTTCTGCTTGCCGATACGCCCGGCCAACCGCCGGTAAAACGCACCGAGGGCCGTGTCACTTCGCCCGATCGTGGTGGCGGCCAACCGCAACAATGCTGCCGCTCGACTGGACGAGCGACGGGTTCGGGATGACAGCACCTTGCCGCCAGAGATCTTATTGCCGGGCGCAAGGCAGAGCCACGATGTGAAGTGCTTGGCAGTGGGCCATGCCCGGAGATCCGTTCCGCACTCGCCGATGAGCTTGAGCGCGAGCGAGGAGCCGAGGCCGTGAATCTGGGTCAAATCTGTCCGGGTTAGGCCGTAGAGCGCAGCTCGCACATCGAAGGACGGTGCATTCGTCTGTTTGGTCTTCGTCCGGACCTTTGGTAGCGGCGGGAGCGGCGCTTCAGGGTCGACGGTCATGGAAGCAATCGACGCTTCAAGCTTGCGGTCGCATTCGAGCATCTTCACCTGGTAGAAGTCGTAAAGCTCCAGTGACTGGGAAAGAGCAAACACATGCTCATCACGTTCGTTGCCGATCAGGGATGCTTTGATTGTTTCGGCAGACGAGTGGCAGCGAACATCACGCAAGGATGCCAGAACGTCGGGATCGCGCTCGCCGGAGACGATCGCACGGATAATCTTCATGCCCGTCGCGCCCGTGATGTCAGAGACGACATGGTGGAGCTGTAGGTTCATCTTCCATCAGAGCCTTCTGCATGTGCTGGATATGGGCTGCCGCATACTCGACCAGCCGTTCTCGCTGGCGCAGATAAGCACGCAGAGTTGCGATCTGTGCGTTGGGCCGAAAGCTCCCGCGCAGCAGGCCATAGGAATGTAACTGGCGAAGCCACGCCGCATCGCTAACGTCGGTCTTCCGGCCCGGGACGTTCTTTGCATAACGCGCGTTGACCAGGATCACCTCGAAGCCGTGCTGCTCGAGGATCTCGAAGGCCGGTATCCAGTAAACGCCGGTCGACTCCATCGCCACGCTCGTGACACCGCAGGATCTGAACCAGGAAGCCAGATCATGCAAGTCGTGGGTGAAGGTGCCGAATGAGCGGATCGGCATATCGGCACAATCCGGATTTACCGCAGCCATATGCATCGTGGACCCGATGTCGATGGCCGCTGCTCCAGGGTTCATGCGGGTGAGGTTCTGCGGCATGGATGCACTTGTCTTTGACATGGCTTCTCCTCCTGTGGATCGGGAGGGGCTGGGCCGAGCAAGTTCGTCATTTTCCTAACCGGGATCACCGCCGAGGCGGCGTCACCACTCTCAAGTCCGCAACAACCCATGTGCCACGTTTTTTAACGGGGTCGATCGCCTCCAATAAGCAGTCGGCAACTCCCCTCCGGCGGCTAGCGTAGCACAGCCTGTTTCTACCGCGCACAGGCGGACCGAGGCCCGTGATCGTTTTTTAGGATGTCGCGCTCCGCCTTCAGCTTCGCCACTTCCTTGCGTAGCCGGTCGATCTCCTGCTGCTCCGGCTTCATTTGCCCATGACCGGGAAACGCATGCTGCGGATCGGTCGACAGCTCGCGCACCCATTTGCGCAGCACATTCTCGTGGAGATCGAGGTCGCGGGCAGCCTGGGCCACCGCAACGCCCCGATCCTTGATCAATCTCACCGCCTCAAGCTTGAACTCGCGGCTGAATTTCCTTCTCTGCATTCCAACTCTCCAGTTCCGTTAAACACCTTATCTCGGTGTCCACGAAACCGGCAGCAGGCCATGCATCGTCTCATCCTCCGCTCGCCAATCGCCGCGCCTTTCCCCGGAAGATCCCATGGGTGGTGGAGGCAGCGCTCGATCCCGATCTCGCGTGCCTGCCCCGTGAGTGGGGTGGGCGGCAGAACGCGACTGGCTTGGCCCGCTGAACGAGGCAGGCTGCACCCGAAGGGCCGGAACGGAGTGGAGGATGTGAGCGGAGCGAACATTGCGGCCTGCCGCAGCGGGCCTAGAAAGGAGCGTCGCCCACCCCGCGAGCGGGGGCAGGCAACAACCAAAACCACATCGCGAAGCGATGACCGCAGCTGTGATCAACTCGCTTTGACCGGCACATTGCTCATGAACAACTTGGAGGGACAGAACACATGAAGCCTGAAAACGCGACTGAGATTGAAACCGATGCCGTCCCTGCGACACTCGGCGCTATCTTCCTGTCCTTGGAACTCAGTCGCTCGACCTGGTTGGTGACAAGTTTGTTGCCGTGCAACGGAGAGAAGATGTCAAAGCGCATCGTCAAGGCAGGCGATACGGCCGGATTGTTCGACCTTGTCCGCCAGCTGAAGGCGACAGTTCGGCGCAGAACGGGCCGTGACGTGCCGGTGGTCGCAGTCCAGGAGGCTGGCCTGGACGGCTTCTGGATACATCGGATCCTTGAGCGTGATGGCATCGAAAGCCATGTTGTTGATGCGGCATCCATCGCCACGTCACGCAGGAAACGCCGGGCGAAGACAGACAAGCTGGACGGCGAGACCCTCCTTCGCGCCCTGCTTGCCTACAAGCGCGGCGAGCCGCGGGTATGCGCCATGGTCGTTCCGCCATCGCCCGAGCAAGAGGACCGAAAGCGCAACAGCCGTGAGCGATGCGCTCTCATCGCGGAGCGGATCAAGATTGTGAACCGGATCAAGGGGCTCTTGTTCTCACAGGGCATCGTTGGATTTGAGCCGCTGAAGCGGAACCGGCGCACTAGACTGGAAGAACTCAGGACCGGAGAGGGTCGTGAACTACCGTCGAATCTCAAGGCGGAGATTGTCCGTGCACTGGACCGGATCGAGCTCGTGCTTCGGCAAATCAAGGACGTGGAGGCAGCGCGCGACGAAGCGGCTCGCAATGAATGCGAGTCTTCAAAAGTCGCCAATGGAATGTCGATGCTCAAGCAACTGCGCGGCGTGGGAGCGGACTTTGCCGAGGTGCTTTGGTCCGAGGGTCTGTATCGCGAATTTGCGAATCGAAGGCAGCTTGCCTCCTATGCCGGTCTGACACCGACACCGTGGCAAAGCGGATCGATCAGCCGGGAACAGGGCGTATCGAAGGCGGGCAATCCGAGGCTGAGGACCGTGATGGTGCAATTGTCGTAGTTCTGGCTTATGCATCAACCTCGATCGGCTTTGGCACAATGGTTCGAGGAGCGAGTCGCGATCGACGGCGGCAGGCGCCGCAAGCCGGCCATGATTACGCTGGCGAGAAAACTTCTGATCGCGGTGTGGAAGTACGTTCATCATGGTGCTGTCATTGAGGGCGCTGTTATGAAGCCGGCATGATCAACGTACTCTTCTCCATCCGCCGGGATTGATCGCTCCCGGCTGATCCTGGGCGAACGAACCTTCCACCCCACTTGGCCTAAATGCCGTACGGAAGATTGGTCGCGTTCCCCTGAGCCTTACCGACGAAAGCGGGATGTTGGTGCAGCTGCCGCAGCGCAGCGACCGTATGTGAGTTTGGACCGGTGTTGTCACCGCGCCAAGATGACAGGCTCGGACCTTGGATCACAACGCATTGAGGTAGATATGCGAACACAGTCTTGACGACAAAATCCCCATGTGAGCGGGGTGGGCGGCGAGTCGCGACCGGAAAGGCCCGCCGTGGTAGGCGGACCGCATCCGAAGGACCGGAACGAAGAGGAGGACCCTGAGCGGCACGCGAAGGGTTGCAGGCTGCCGCGGCGGGCCTAGAAGGGAGTGCCGCCCACCCCGCGCCACCGGGAAAGGCCAACAGACAAACCGAGCCGCCCGCAAGTGCGGCGGCCGTCACAGCCCGAAGGGCTGCCCACGCCAAGGGGCGAAGCCGAATGGCCGAGACCGCCTGAGCTTGCCGAAGAAAAGCGGGCTCGGTTCACGAGCACCTGGTGCGCGTCGCCAGGCGCGCGGGTGCTCCTGTCAGCAGCATGAAATGCCTGGAAAACCTTCTGGTCGAGTCTCCTCAACCGCGGTTTCGTCGCTGCTTCCAGATTTATTCAGAATGAGGGTCGAGTAAATCGGCCGGCTCGATTCCGAGCACTCTGGCGAGTTTTGCCACCGTATCAATGCTAGCGCCATAGACCGAGCGCTCAAGTTGCGCTGACATATGCTCGTCGACGCCAGCCTCATGGGCCAGCGCTTCTTACGACAATTTCTTTTTGGCCATGCCTACGCAGATTGCGGGCAAAGCCCTCTCGGATTTCCATGCACGAGAAGCCACCCTAATGTCGAGGATTTCACCACGGAGGATTCTCTACAAAAATCAGAGACAACAAAGGGGAGCGGCTGCACGGCATCACTTTAGCGAGGCAAACAAGGAGGTGCTGATGCCCATCCCGCGTGACAAGTATGGAGATGCGGCAGGGATGCGCGGCGAGATCGAGCACGTTGAACCCGCGCGGCCGCGCCGCTCTTTCGGCAGCAACTGGCAAAACATGCGGACATTCGCTGGGGCACCAGAAGACGCTCGCATCAGTTCCTTTCGAGCTTGCAAAACAGAAGGCCCCACCGCGAAAGATCGACACTGTTCGACGGCAGGCAGATAATGTCCACGGACCCGGCGTTCGTACGTTCGGCGCGGCGCAACGCGTTCGCCAGATCCTTCTGGAAGTCCGGATTGCGCCTGAGGAATTCCCAGGCCCAGCCTCGGCTGGTCAGCCGCTCGACATAGCCATAGTCACCATCATCTTGCCTGTCCGGCCAGGCAGGGCCAGGTATTGTTTCGTCCATTGCATCGTTTCCAGGAAAGGGTTGGTGGATTCCAGGCTCAGGCGATCTTCATGACCGGTGTCCACAGTACCGGGCCCTTGAGTCCGCCATTGCGATGGAGGGCTTCCAAGCTCTCTGTTGAGACGTCGAGATATCCGGCAACGGCGCGCGTGTTGCCTATTGTTTGCGGATCGGACAGCCGTCCGAGTGGCCAGCCGGCGCGACGCAAGATCCGCTCTATGCGCAGATCCGTTAAACGATGCTGCGCAGACCGCGTGACAAACCAAACTCGACCATTCCGGCAAACAGCTCGTAGGTGCCAATTGCGATGCCTGCCTGTTGCGGCGCGGAAGGCGGCAGATCAAGCGCAAAACGGCTGCTTTCCCAAACCCGCGGATCTTCCGGCCCCGAACGGTCTGGAAGGAGAGCGCAGAAGCTGTCGCGCAGCATCGTCGGTCCGGTGGTCGGCAACAGGCGCACGCAACCGTCGATGCGCCCGGTGAGCGCACGCAGCAACAGGTAGTGGGGACGAAGCGCGTCGAAAGGATCGACCTCATAGCCGCCGCTGAACGAAACGTCCCAATCAAGTCGATCCCTGAAGACGCGATACCGCAAGCGGTGCATCTGCTCGAGCTCGTCGCTGAACTCAGCGTAGCAATCCGGCGTGATCAACTGCACCATGATGGCTTTTCTCCCTCGCATGGATAACACCTACGATTGAAGGCAAAGGCCGGAGTTGATACAACCTGTGCATGTGCCCAGGTTTTGGAGATCAGGTGAAGAGAGATGGCCTGGATAGTGCAAGCCGAACAGCTGCCTGAGTAACTGTCGTGACGCCAAGCTTCTTCCTGGCGTTATCCTTATGATAGGCTGCGGTGTGCCGACTAATTCCTAAGATGCGGCCGATCTCCCACGCCGTCTTGCCGCGAGCCGCCCACTTCAGACACTCGATTTCCCTTCGAGATAGGGAAACGCCATCCACGATCCTGCCGTCGGCCAACTTGCGACAGGCATGAAGATGGAAGAAGATCGCGATGAGCTGCAGCACACGGTCGTATCGGTCAATCAGGCGGAAGAACAGCCAGTGGTTGCCTTTCATCGGAGGCGAAGGTCAGTGCTGCAAACACACCGGTGCTGTCATGGATCGGGATCGTAAAGCCGCAGTGAATGCCGAATTGCGTCGCCTCATCCATCAATTGTCGCTGCTGCGTCGACAGTTCGAGATCAGCGCCGTGCGCATCCCAGTTGAATGGTTCCTGACCACCACGCGCCTGATGGATAACCGGGTCAATCTTTTCATACCGACTGTGAAGGTAGTGAGATGTCCAGGATTGAGGGTAAGTGGAAATCAGGCGCACCTTGCGGCCCTTGCCAGGCGAAGGGAAAAGATAGGCAAAAGACGGCAAATCGAGCGAAGAGGCAATCTCCGCCAAAGCGTTGCGCAGGTCCGTCGCGTCAACGCCGTATGCGATTTGCTCGATAAATCTATGAAAAACGTCTTGCATAGCTAACATCAGGTCGGCTGGCTGGAAGCCCTGAAGCCTTGAGTGTTATCCAAATATTTGATTCAATGTGGAGTGCGCCCCTTGGGGTGGACAGATCGTCCTGAGGAATTGACCATGGCTGTCGGGTTTTCAAAGAGAGAACCATGGCAAGACATCGTAGTTACAGCATCACGTTCAAGCGTTAGCAGGCTGTTGAAGAATTCAGGCTCTTTCGCAAACGAAGCCTGAATCGTCGGCGTTGTGGATGTAGAAGTGGCCGACGAGGCGGCCTGCAGTGCCAAAGACAGCCCAGCCGCGGCCAGAGGCTGGGTCTTTCTCATCATGCCCCTCCCACGAGAATTCCGCGCATGCTGAGCCATCGCGGGTGCCATATCGGACATCGAGGAAGCCCTTGAGTGTGCCGAAGGCGATCTCGCCATCCGCCGAGCCTTTGAATGTCAGATGCGCTTCCTCGACGAGATCGAGGAAGTCGTTATCCCAAACATCCATCTCGACGATGCGCCAGCGGCCGGCAAAGGCCTTGGCGAAGCCGGGAACCTTGGCCATCAGCCGGTCTCCGCCATGAGCTTTGGCAGTCGCACCAGATTGTAGGCAGCGGCTGCGAAGGTGAAGGCCCATCCGACACGGTCGCGGCCGCGGAACCTCGTCTTGTGCTGGCCGGCCACGACCTTGATCCAACCGAATGCCTCTTCGATGCGCTTCCTGATGCGCTGGCTGACGGCATAGCCGCCATGCCGCGTCGTGCGCCCGTCGATCGCGGAACTGCGGCCGCTCGTGTTGTTCTGCGCTACATGCGGCGTCACCCTCATCGAGCGCAGCTCATTGATGAAGTCTTCTGTGTCGTAGGCCTTGTCGGCACCGAGCGTGATCGCCTGTGGCCGTTCCGCACGAGGTTCGATCATGTGCAGTGCGGCCACCCGCTCAGCATGTCCGTCGGCCGTGTCAGGCAGGCGTCGACCAGCAGGCCGTGGCGGTTCTCCATCAAGCCATGTCCCATAAAGCACAGCTTGGCCTCCTTGCCTTTGCCCTTGCGATAGAGCCGGGCATCCGGATCGGTGGTCGAGGCATGTGTGTCGTTCGAGCGCTTGTGGCCATGGAAGTCCGCTTCCGCGTTTCGCCCGCCCCCTTCAGCCGGCGGCTCGCCCGAGCCGTCCTTCGGTTTGACGCTCTTCATCGACGCCCAGGCCTCGATCAGCGTTCCGTCGACCGAGAAGTGATCCGTCGAGAGAAGCCTCTTGACCTTGGGCTGCACCAGCACCGCGCTCAGGAACTTTGCGGCGATGTCGCCCTCCAGCAGCCGGTCGCGGTTCTTGGAGAACACAGAATGGTCCCAGGCCGCATCGTCAACGGATGTAGTCCCGCTTTTCGGCCGCGGAGCGCTTTTCAGAGCCCCCTTTAGAAACTCCAGTTCCAGAGCCTGCTTGCCCACCAGCCGCTCAAGCGCGGCGATCCGCGCCTCATATTCCGTGATCAGAGCGGCCGAAGCCGTATCTTCATCGAAACCGCCTGCCTCATACTTGCCAATCCAGACACGGATCAGGGTGCGGGTGACGCCGCATTCGGGCGATTGCGAACGAGGCGCTGGCGGCGTTGGAGCGGGACTTCGCGGCGCTGTATTCGCCGATGGGGCAGCCTTCGACCCCGCCGGAAAAGCTGCTGCGAGCGATGCTGCTACAGGCCTTCTATTCGATCCGCTCGGAGCGGCTGTTGATGGAGCGGCTGGAATACGACCTTCTGTTCCGCTGGTTCGTCGGGATTGGCGCAACGGATGATCGCGCCGCACCCGAGCCTCGAGATCAACATAACTGAACAGTTCGCCAGACCGGTTGTCCCCGCCGCGCATGCCTCGTTCTCCGAATCTCTTCGGAGACACTGAATCACGCTCACAGCCTCGCTGCGAGCCACTTTTTCAACAGCCTGTTAGGTCGTGCAGGAATATCTGTCGGGCGAGACGCTGCATAGTTTGGCGAAACGGCATGACGCCATCACCGGCCCTGAGGCCTCTCTGTCGCCGAAGGATGCCGGCTGATGGGCATGGCACGTTCGACCTTCTACGACCGCCCGGCAAGGGCGACCGACGACACCGCGATTGTCGAGGCGATGTTCGCGATCTGCGACGAGTTCGAGTTTTATGGCTACCGTCGCGTGGGCGCGGCCTTGCATCAGCAAGGCTTTGTCGTGAACCACAAAAAGATCCGCCGCCTGATGCGCGACCACGGCCTGCAGCCGACGTTCAGACGGCGCTACGTCGCCACGACCGACAGCAATCATGACAGCCCTATCTTCCCCAATCTGGCAAAGGACATCGTCCCGACGAGCCCGAACCAGCTCTGGGTCGGCGATATCACCTATGTCGCGCTGCCGGCCCGCTTCGTCTATGTCGCCATCATTCTCGATGCCTGGTCGCGCATGATCGTCGGCTACGCCATCGGCCGCGCGATCGATGCCCGCCTGACGGGCGCCGCCTTGCGCACCGCAATCGAGCGCAGAAAGCCACCGCCAGGCTGCGTTCACCATTCCGATCGCGGCTCCCAATATGCTGCCCAAGCCTACCGGCAGCTTCTCGCCGGCTACGGTCTGGCCGGCTCGATGGGCCGCAGAGGCAATCCTTATGACAATGCCAAAGCGGAGAGCTTCATGAAGACCCTGAAGCTCGAGGCGGTCTATCCGATGGCGCTCGAAACCTTCCAGGACGTTGCCGAGCACCTTCCCCACTTCATCGACGAGGTCTACAACAAACGCAGGCTCCATTCGGCGCTGGGATATCTCAGCCCCCAACAGTTCGAGGATCAACACATCCGGCAGACGGGCAAAACCGCAGCCTGATCAGTGTCCACCCCAAGGGGCGCACTCCAATGGAGGGCCTAATTTTGAGGAGAACGGCCCAGTCGCTGACTATGGCTCGGCGAAAAGGTGAAGGAAAATCCTTGTGCGCATGCGGGTCTCGCATGCGCACCGGTCAAACGGAATCCCTACCGGACTCTCGTGTTAGGCAGGATCAAAATTCATTTGGGTTAGGGGACTGGAAGCCTCCAGCTATGAATTTGCCTTCCTTGCGGCTTGGTTGATTAAGAAGTGTACCGCCTGCAGGCGCTGGGGCTTGTGCTATCGCGCCTGGGAAGATCGGCAGGATTATTCTGGAAGAATGCGTTTCAGAATGGTGAATCCGATTGATGGAGAGAGAGCCAGCTGGAATGCTCGCAACTAAACGGTGCGGGATAGGGTTGGGCGCGCCAATTGTCAGCTCAAGACTATGCCCCTTTCGTACAACGTGAGCGAGCGGATTGAGCAAAGACATCCTTACTTCACATATCTCTTTCGGCTTAAGCTTTTCGTTCTTCGCGAACGAATGTAATACCTCCTCGGAAGTGGTCTGTGCTTCGTCAATCTCTTGGAAGGATGCACGGTGTAAGCCTGACTGTAGGAACAGAACGGTATCATCTGGACCGACATCTTTGAGCGTGATTGCTAAATCGGCATCGTCTCCGCTATCAATGCTAAGAAATAGAATTACCTCTGGGTTCCCTAACAGCGTCATGTCATCGATTGTCGCCTTGGTTCGATAGTTTAGTACTCCGTATTCATATGGCAGAAGCGCAAATTGTTTATCCCCGCCAGTAAGTTCGACTCCGGTCGGATAGATATAGGAACGGACACCTTCCTTTGGGCTTGAGGAAGGCTGTTCGATTGAAAGGCTCCCGTCTGCCGTGAGGAAAAAGGGCCGCCGTTGCACCGCAGGCTCTGGCCAGGTAGAATGAGACGTAGTCCAACCTGCAACCGCTTTCTTCGGATCGCCCTCGGCCGCGCTGACTTCCCAGAATACCTTTACGGCCGGTTCTTTCTCAATGCCATTTTGGATACCTTTGACCCAGCGATCTAGGAACCTAATCTGTTCGGCGCGGATGAAAGGATAGCCCCTCCAGAAGGATCCAGTTCTGTGGTCCCCATTCGTCAGAAGTAGTCGTTTGTTTTTCAAGTTAGGCATCAATCGACTGAAGATTCGCGCGCCCTCTCTCGCGGCGCCGCCCCATTCATCCTGCCACGCACCTATGATCATTGTTGGTACGTTAATTTGGCCTACAACCTCAGCGCGGGCGGGATCCACGCTGTGCCACCACTCATCTTTGAACGTGTGCTCTCGCATCAAGTCAAAATATTGGTTCTTGACAATCTGCTGAGCACTTCCACGAATCTTGTCGTATTCGGTGTCGCCGTGGCTGATCCGCCAATCCACTCCGCTCAAGTGAGTGTGAATCTGGGTCCAGATTTCCCATGTCGCTAAGCTTGGCTGCATCATGCCGCCCAAGTATCCCATCGTTTCGAAACCATCGCAGAGCGCAGAGGGCACAATGGCTTTCAAGTGAGGAGGCTTCTCCGCAGCGACCCAGAGCTGGCTCGATCCCACATATGAATTGCCCGCCATCCCGATGTTCCCGTCGCTCCAAGGCTGCTCAGCGATCCATTCGATGATCTCGGCACCACAGGCGCCTACTATGCGGTTCGGAAACCAGTGGTCGACGATACCTTCCGAGCACCCTGTTGCAGGCCAGTTCGCGCCGAGGATAGCATAACCAGCATCTAAACATGGCTTGGCATCTTCGAACGGTATTGCACTGCCGGCATAGGGAGAGAAGGTAAAGATGGTCGCGTGTCGGCCGATCTTAGGGCGGTATGAAACGTAGGCGATACGTGTGCCATCTCTCATGGGCACGTACGCTACGTCGCAAATAACATCAGATTCCATATAGTTCATGTTGTCCTCCGTGTTTAGCTATGTGCAAGGTCTGGCTGCTGCCAAGATGGGTTCAGTCCCGATAAGGCTACACAGGATGCGGCGGTGCGAACGGACCCTCCACGATCGCTGCCATAGGTAATCGGAGTAATCGCGCGCCGACGTCCGCCGCGGAGACACCAGAAGAGCCACCGGCGGAGCGCTCCAAATTCCATGGATTTCCGGTAATGCCATCGAGAATGCGTTAGCTGAGTCCGGACACGCCCAACTCGGGGTAATTTTGTTCTTCCGAGACACCGGAGTCCGCGGGCCCGTGCGTGACAAAAAAATACCTCTCGGTTTGAGCGGCAGCCATTGAACACGCGGCTTATTTTTGCTGGGGTGTCCATCTTCGCGAGCTCCTATTTCCTCGTGAAGGAATGCACCCGTTGAACGGCCTGGCGTCGGCGCCACCAACCATCTCAGTACCTTAGATGCGGATCAAACTCGTCGTGAGCGTCGCGTGCCAAGCCCGTCAGTTCCACAGGCGTCACTTCGCTGGCTACCACGAGCAAAGCCAATCGGTGGCGTCGTATCTATGTATTTTCTCAATAGCATTTCAGCGATCCCTCACTTTCTCCCGATTATCTTGGCGCGACGAAGTGTGGCGGCTGTATAGGCGCGATCATGACTCGTCACCGTTGGAGTTGGCCTAACTTGAGACAGCAGTTGCTGCTCCAACTGGCCCATTTCGCCCTTCAGTGGAAAATGGCATCTGAAGCTGTGCTCGTTGTCTTCTGGGCTTGCTGAAGCTTCAGGGAACACGCGATGACAGATATCCTGCGCATAACGACAACGGGTGTGGAACTCGCAGCCGGATGGTCGTCTCATCAGACTCGGCACCTCACCCTTGAGCTCGATCCTATTGAGCACCGCATCCGGATCAGGCTCGGGATTGGCCGCAAGCAGCGCCTCCGTATAGGGATGACGCGGGTGCTCAAAGATGCGCTCGGTCGAGCCGACCTCAATAAAGCGGCCGAGATACATGATCGCCATTCGATCGGTCATGTGGCGCACGACATTGAGATTATGCGAAATGATCAGGATCGCCATGCCGAGTTCGTCCTGAAGCCGCGCGAGAAGATTAAGCACCTCGCCCTGCACCGAGACATCGAGGCCTGCAGTCGGCTCATCGGCGATGATCAAGTCCGGATTCAGTGCAAGAGCACGCGCGATACCAACGCGCCTGGCCTGACCTCCGGAAAGTTGATGGGGATAGCGGCGGGCAAAATCCGCCGGCAAGCCGACCATCCGAAGCAGGCGCTCGGCTTCGCTTCCCGCATCGCGATCCTTTAGTCCGTGGACCCGGAAAGGCTCCGTCAGCAGTGATCGCACCGTCAGCCTTGGCGAAAGCGAGCCGACCGGATCCTGGAACATCATCGCCATGCGCCGCAAGTAAGGCTTGCGTTCAGCCCCGCTTAGCTCCTCAATTTCCTGTCCGTCGAAGCTGATGCTGCCCCTCACAGCCCGCTGCAAGCCGATTATCGTGCGGGCGATGGTGGATTTGCCTGAGCCGCTTTCGCCGACAAGGGCGAGTGTCTCGCCCTTGCCGATTTCAAAGGACACGCCGCATACCGCGTCGATCAAAGGGGCCTTCGTCCCGGTTGCGAACGCCTTCAACGGACCCATGGTGCGGAAGCGGACACGCAGGTCGTCAACCCGAAGCAGCGCGCTCATGCCGAAACCAGCCGTTCTTCGTCGAGGAGATGGCATCGTGCGACTTGGTCTACGCCGATGCGGTACTCACCCGGGTTCTCTTGGACACAGCGGTTGGACGCATGTCGGCAGCGTGTGCAAAAGATGCAGCCCTTCCTGTTGCCCAGAAGACTCGGCACCTCACCGGGTATGGTCGGCAAAGTCCGTGTCTTTTGTCTGATCCGTCCCGGATCGCAGTCGAGCAGCGCGCGCGTGTAGGGGTGAGCAGGATTGTGAAAGATGTCCCGGACAGCTCCCTGCTCCACCACTTCGCCCGCGTACATGACGGCGACGCGGTCGCACAACTCAGCCACCGCGCCGAGATGGTGGGAGACGAAGAGAATCGAGCAACCAATTTCTTTTTGCAGATCCTTGAGCAAATGAATGATCTGTACTTCCAGCGTTGCATCGAGTGCCGTTGTCGGCTCGTCGGCGACGAGGAGCGCTGGTTTCACAAGCAGCGCCATGGCAATGCAAACGCGCTGCCGCATGCCGCCAGAGAAATGATGCGGATAGGCCACGATACGGCTTTGCGGATCAGGAATTCCTACCCGGAGAAGCATTGCGATGGCACGAGCGCGCTTTTCGCTCCGGCTTCCCTGTTCATGGTGCTGAATATCGATCATCTGGCTCTCGATAGTCCGCACCGGATTGAGTGCGGTCATCGGATCCTGAAAGATCATGGAGAGACGGTCGCCGAGCAGGCTCCGCCGCGCCTGAGCCGGCATTTTGAGCAGGTCTTCACCTTCGAACAGAATGCTGCCGGCTGTCACATCTGCATTTTCGGCCAGCAGGCCCATCACTGTATATGCGAGCGTCGACTTCCCGGATCCGCTTTCGCCGACTATGCCAACCACCTGTGCGGCTGGCACGTCGAGAGAAACGTTACGCAGGGCATGAACGCGCCCACGCGGTGTGCCGAAATCGAGATTTAGGTCACGAATCTCAAGAAGCGGCCGGGCGGACTTATGCTGTGTCAGATCCTCGCGTCTCATAGATCTTTCCGCAATTTTGGATCGAATGTGTCGCGCAGCGCCTCGCCCAGGAACGTGAAGCCAAGCGTTGCCAGGACGATGGGAATGCCGCCGGCTATGACCAACCAAGGCGTCTGGTTGATGTAGCTATAACCATCGTTGAGGATAGCACCCCAATCGGGCGTTGGTGGTCGCACGCCCATGCCCAGAAAGCTGAGGCCCGCCTCTACGGCGATGACGGCCGGCACGTCCATGCTCACGAGAATGAGAAGCGGGCCGAGGACGTTGGGCAGTATGTGCACGGCCAGAATACGCGTCGTGCCTGCGCCCATACTACGCTCTGCGGCGATATACTCACTGCTACGCAGCGCTTCCGTCTGCGTGCGCACGACACGCGCGTAAATGGGCATGGACGTTATTGCGATGACGAGGATGACACTCGCCAGGCTTGGTCCCAGAAGCGCGATCATGGCCAGCGCAAAAATGATACTGGGAAACGACCGGATCGTATCGAAGAAAAGCAGGAGCAAATTGTCGAGCCAACGCGGACCGAAGCCCGCGATCAAACCAAGGACCAGGCCGACTGCCAGTGAACTGCCCAGAGAGGCGAAAGCAACGAGGAGCGGGATACGGCCTCCCATGATGGTGCGAGAAAACGTATCGCGGCCCAGTTGGTCCGTACCCAGCAGAAAATCCAGTGAAGGGCCAGCCAGACGTGGCCCGACCATGATCCGGGTCGGATCGTGCGTGATAACCAGCGGAGCGAAGATCGCAATTGCTGCTATGAGGACAACAAGCAGCGCTCCGAGAATGCCCAGGCGGTTTTTACGAAATTGCCCCCAAAAGGTGCGAAAGGCGCCGACAGCCGTGGCATCGTTGGCTTCCGGACGGAGGGCTTCAACGCTTACCATGTCAGAGCTTTTCCCGGGTTCGCGGATCGAGCAATGCGTTGACCACATCCGAGAGCGTCGTGGCGGCAACAATGAGGAAGGTTGTGACGAGCACGACGCCCATCACGATCGGATAGTTCCGTGTATTGACCGCGTTCACAATCAACGCGCCTATGCCAGGTCTCGCGAAAACCACCTCGATAAAGACAGCGGACGAAAGCAGCCACGCGATGCCTACCCCGAGTATGGTCACGGTCGGCAGGATCGCGAGCGGCAGCGCGTAGCGCGCAACGATGCGCCATTCCGAGATCCCGAAGGAGCGAGCCATTCGGATGTGGTTTTCGCCCAGGATCTCAAGCATGGACGCGCGCACCAATCGGGAGATGTAGCCGACCCAGCCAATCCCTATGGCGAAAGCTGGGAGGATGAGATGGATAAGTCCATCCCAGAATCCATTGCCGACACCGATCGCTGGCAACCAGCGCAGCGTCACGGCAAATATCAGCAGCGCGTAGACCGCCACGACGAAGGAAGGAATTGCTATCGTGGCGACCGTCACGACACCGGCCACCTGGTCGACCAAGGAGTTGCGCCGCATCGCCGAGTAGCAGCCGAGCGGCACCGCTACCACGACCGCCCATAAGATCGAAACCATGATCAGTTCGGTCGTATAGGGCAATTGCTCGAAGACAATGTCGGCAACAGGCCTCTGGCTGAATACGTCAAAGCCGAGATTGCCATGAAGCAGCCCGCCGAAGAACGTGACGATCTGCACGATGAGCGGCTTATCCAGCTCCATCTGCTGATGCAGCAGCGCCTTCATCTCGGGCGTCGCCCGCGGGCCGAGGAGAACCGCGGCAGGATCGCCGGGCACTGCCCTGATCATCAGGAACAGTAGCGTCACCGCGATCGCAATGATTGCAATCGCGAGGACGATACGCTTGACGAGATATAGCCACATATTCCCTACGCCGCTTGAGGCTAAACCGGCTTGAAATTGAGGAACAGCGGGCGTCCGTCCGGGAGTGTCGCGGCCTGCGTTTTCGTGGTGCGATACATAACTGGATCGCCTCCATAGGTCAGAAATCGGAAGGCGCCGGACTCCTCCAAGAGATCCTGCATCTCTTGGTAGACCTTCGCCCGCTCGTTCGGGTCGCTGATGGTGACCCCCTTGGCGCTGAGCTCGTCGTAACGCTCGCTGCGAAAACGCTGCCAGTTCCACACGCCCACTTGATCTTGCACGAACCAGGTCGTTGCGTAGTGCGGATCAGGCAAATTGCTGAAGTACATGACGGTGAGCTGCAGCTCCTTCCAGCGATCGCCTTCCGATTCCATGCCGAGTGCCCAGTACGATCCGCTATCCTGGACATTGACTTCTGCCGTGATGCCGATCTGCGATAATTGTGCCTGCACAGTCTGGGCTATGGTGGAATAAGTGCTCTCGTTCAGGCAATCGATGGTCAAGTTTAGATCGCTCACACCGGCCTTTTCCAGGAACTCCTTGGCCTTCGCAAGATCGCCTTCCGGCGGGACGAGTGCTTTCTCGCGATGCCCCACAATACCTGGAGGAATGGTGCCTGTGCCGACCTCAGCCTGTCCAGCATATGCGACATCCAAGATCTGGGGCACATTGATCGCCCACTGGATCGCCTTGCGGACATTAATATCCTTCAGCTTCGGATGATCCATATTCATGCCGATCCAATAGTAACGGAGCGAAGAATGTTCCTCGACCTTGGTCTCGGCGGGCGGATTGCTCTTCAACGTCGAAAGCGTATCCAGACTGATACCAGTGAAATCAACGTCGCCCGCCTGATAGGCACGTTCCGCCGTCTTGTCGTCGTTAATCGCGATGATGCGGATTTCGTCGAAGCCCGGCTTTGGCCCCGACCAGTCCGGGTTTCGGGTCAGAAGCGTATACTGCTTCGCCTTCCACTCGGCGAGCACGTAAGGGCCGGAGAAAGCCGGCGGCTTCATGCCGAAACTGCTGCCATTCCCAGTTGCCTTCATCACCGCATCCTCTGAAACGATATGGCCAACTCCAAAGGGGAGCGCGACGTTCCAGACCGGCACAAACGGCGTCTTGAATACGATCACGCCAGTATAGTCATCCTCGATCTCAACGTGGTCCAGTGGGCCCCAATCGGGTTTGATCGGCGAATTGTGCTTGATGACGCGCTCGAAAGAGAATTTGACGTCCCTAGCGGTCATTTCGCCGTAACCGCCGGTGAACCTGATGCCTTTCTTAAGATGGAAGCGGATATGGGTGGGGTCGACCTCTTCGATCCGTTCCGCCGCTTCCAGTTCCCAGCCCCATTCGGAGCCCGGCTTGTACCGAATGAGCTTCGAATAGATGCAGTTCGTCACGTCTATATCCCCGAAACCGATGTAGAATCCGGGGTCGAGAGTAGCGATATCGGAACCGGAGCGCGCCTTGAGCACCTTGCCTTCCGCTGCCCAGATGGCTCGCGACAAGGGCATCCCGGCGATAACACCCCCGCCGAGCGCGGCGCCGGTCTTAAGAAGCGCCCTTCGGCTCATATTGCCTGCGGTACCATTCATGATTGTTCCTCCCTCTTTGTTGAGCGATTTCCCCCTTCGCAGCAGGGCCGCTTTCGTCTTGCTTAACCTGGCACGTCAGCGAGATCGCGAGCCGCACTTTCAACAGGCCGTCGGCGCGAGCCGCGTCTGCTGCTGTCGCTGCCAAACCGGTTCCCAGAAACAGGAATTATACCAGCATCGGACATTTAACTAACGAATATAGTTCGAGGCTGGCATCGACTTTCTCGATCCTCGTCGCATTTGGCTCACTTCCACTCCAAAAGCACGGGAGGATGGTTCACTCGTCATTCGATAAATAGATCATCACTGTTTTTCTGTAGCCGAATGGGAGCACGGGCGCGTGCGTTCCGGGGAGCCGCAGCTTTGCCGCTTCTCTGAACGGTGCCTGTGAGGGCATCACTGCATCTCGAGAGCGACCCGTCATTTCTTCGGACCGATATCGTCTTTGCGTGAGGCCGAACCAAACGCCAACACCAGATGAAGGCAGAAAGCCACGATTCTCCACTCCCCTTCTACGCAGATGTTCACGGGGAATGGCGCGAATTCAATGAGCTCTCTGCGTTTTGGCGAACAGGATTCTGCTACTCGAAAGTCTTTCTCACCATCCGCAAGCGTTAAAAATTGTGACAATTCTATATTACAAATGTTAAGATAACATCTATGGGATAATATAGCTCTTTAACATACTTATAATAGAAATTGCCAAATTTCGCCACAATCAAAGCAGACTTTTGTCATGGCCATGGGAAATCTACGTCAATGTCTCATCGTGGCTTTACTTGTAAAAGGACGTCTCATGTGCGTGCCGCTCATTTCCGCAATGGCCAACAAATCGCGTTCATTGGTACTGGCAGCATGGGGCGACCGATGATCGCCAAGCTCTTGCAAGCCGGCTATTCGGTGAATGTCTACGACATCGATCCCGCGGCTGCGAGAGACGTGCTGGAAAAGGGAGCCCGGTGGCATAACGCACCGCGCGACGCGGCCCGCGATTGTGAGATTGTCATCACCTGCCTGCCGCTGCCACACGACGTCTTTGACAACATGACGGGCGAGCAAGGTGCTTTGGCCGGAATGGCACCGGGCAGCGTATGGATCGATACGTCCACCACGGACTACCACAACACGATCGAGATCGCCCGCCGGGCCGCAGCAATTGGCGTGGATTCACTAGAAGCGCCCGTGAGCAACTTGTCCCACATGGGGGTCGATTTCGCCAATGTCAGCTTCTTCGTCGGCGGGCCATCGGAAGCCTATGTGCGTAGCGAGACAGTGTTACAAATTATGGGAGCCGTCTCCTTCCATGTCGGAGACATCGGTCAGGGCCAGTCAATCAAATTACTGACGAACCTGCTCTTTTACACTGCAGCCGTTGCGAGTGGCCACGCGCTCTGCCAAAGCGTGCGAGAGGGCATTCCAGCGCAGCAGGCCTGGCGCAAGTTTGTCGGCTCGTCCGCGAATTCCGTTGCAATCGAGCAGTTCGTCCCGTTTCTCCTGGATGGTAGCTACGATCGCTCTTGCACTCTGGAGATCACGGTGAAAGATATGGGCTTGACCGTCCAGCTGGCCGACGAACTCGGCGTGGGACTGCCGATCGGGCGCGCGGTCGAAAAGCGCTATAGCGAGGCGGGACGGAACTTCGACCGATACGACAGCCATCTGCGAGTCATCAAGCTGGCGGAGGTGGTCTTCGGCGTTCGACTGCAAGTGCCGGGCTATCGCGCGCCATCCAAGTACGGCGCCGACCCCGCGCATCCACCAGACCAAGAATTCCTGACCGATCCCATCGGACGGATCAAACCGAAGCGTGAGCATGTGTTTCCGCTCGACGACGTCCCACTCAGTGACATTCAGATACACTTGCTCAAGTCGCTGGTTGGCGAGCTCACCCACGTCAATCGCCTGATCCTTGACGAGGCGTTTGATCTCGGTCGCGGCATGGGCCTGAAGGATGCCCTGATCTACGACGTTATTATCTGGAGCGTAGGCGCCTCAGCTTGGTCGGATAGTCGGGGTCAGGAATACAGCAACGCGCACATTGTAGATCCAGCCGGTACCGTTGCGCCTTCGCTTAGGACTATACCGCATCTCATCCACCCGTTCACGGAGAAACTGTCATGACCACCCTCGATCAGCAGACAGCACTAGAGCAAGCCGCACGAAAGCGCATCAAGGATTCTCATGCGCTCGACGGCGACGTCGGTCGTTTGGCCCACTTCTATCGCGGTTGGGCCAGTTCCTATGAGTTGGATGTCGGCCGCGACGGGTACTGCGGGCCGAGGATCGTGGCGGAACTGGCGGGTGCCGTGCAGACCGCGTATTTGGCCAATGACCGCGCAGCCATCGCAATCCTGGACGCCGGGTGCGGAACAGGTCTCGTCGGCGTGCAGTTGAAGCGCCTTGGCTTCCAATTGCTCGCCGGTTGCGACCTCTCCGAGGAGATGGCCGAACAGGCCCGGAAAACTGGCGTCTACCGCCATGTCCAAGGCGATGTCGACCTTAACGGGCCGCTCTCCGATTACTCCAGCGCGAGCTATGACATCACGGTCTGCTGCGGCGTGTTCACGCTCGGGCACATCCGGCCGGACGCACTGCGCGAACTGGCTCGCGTGACGCGCCCCAATGGATTCATCATCGCAAGCACCCGCACGAGCTATGCGGAGGCCACATCCTTTGAACATGAGGTGCGGCGTCTGCAGGATGAAGGCGTGCTTGTGACGGCACAGCGTCTAAACGACGGCAAATATATCGCTGAGGAGGGTGCGCATTACTGGGTTTTCAAAGTGCCCGATAGGGCCTGCGCAGAAACGGGGCAGCAGCTATGACCACACTACCGCAAATCTCACTAGCAAAATTGGCCGCCGATACAACGCGACACGAAGAGCGCGAGCGCCTACGTCTGGCCTGCGAGGAATACGGGTTCTTCTACCTCGAGCACGGAATCCCGAAAGAACAGATCGCAGAAGCCATCCAGGCTTCCCGGCGGTTCTTCGCGTTGCCGCAGGCGACAAAGGAACGTTTCGGTCACTCCGCCCAAGAAGTGTACCCCACTACTGCCCGTGGATACAGTCCGTTGTACGGCGAGGCGCTGCATCCCGAGGCCGGCCCCGATCCGAAGGAAATTTTCGACCTCGGAATCGAGAACGAAGGGGACCGGCGTCCGTTTGCTGGTTGCACACGCCTTCCGGATGACGCGGTGGCTCCTGGTTTCGCGCGAAGCCTGCTTGCTTTGCAGGCTACCATGGTCAACGACGTTGTGCCGAAGCTCGGGTTCGCGCTGGCCGACCTGCTCGATATGGAAGAGGGCTGGTTCCAACGCCATTTCAGCCCGCCGACGGTCCTGCAACGCGTGATCCGGTATCCATCTACTGGCGGCACGGCCGGAAAGCATACTGACAATGGGTTCTTCACGCTGCTGCTGCAGGAGGAACTCCCCACGCGCTCCTTGCAGGTGTGGTTCGGGGGGCGCTGGGTGCCGGCGCCGAGCTTGCCCGACAGTCTCGTTGTCAATCTGGGCGACATGCTTCAAGCCTTGAGTGATGACTGCTTCAAGAGCACGCCCCATCAGGTCGTGCACACCGGTCCGGCCGAACGAATTTCGCTTCCCTTCTTTATCTATCCTGACATCGACGCTCGCCTGACTTCCCGGCAAGGAAAGCAAACCTTCAGCGTCGCAGAAGTGATGCTTCGCAACTTTGAATCAATCTGGGAAACCAGGGATGGCGCCGGACGGGCGCGAGAGTTGCAGTAGGTCGTTCGCGGTTGATGGCCCTCGATGGCGGCGATGTCGGTTTTCTCGGAAACGTAACGGTGGCTCGGTCGGTTCAATGGGTGGAATTCGGGCAAGCCCTTTCGGAGGCTGAACGCGGCAATCATGCTTCGCAGCCGTGCCGGCAGTTCCATCGACACGGGTGTGGCCCGATCCGAGCATTTCTCCTTCAACGGCCTGAAGGCTCCGCCATTCTTGGCTCCGTGTCACACCGTCGGCAACCAAAACGTTGCAACAGATCCTTGCACTAAATTCACAGAATCTTTGCAAACGCAGAGTGCGGACGATGGTACCCCCATCGTAAGTCTGAGGGAGGGCACGGCTAGAAAAGCTGATGCCCATCTACAATCTGACCGCCGCGCAGCTCGCAACAGAGGGTCAATAGCAATGGGAAGAAAAGCGCTCATCCTGGTTGAAGGCGGTCCATGGGGTTGTGATCTCCTATACGTCCACGCGGCCCAGCTTCTTGGTCTTAATCCAATTATCTTTTCGGCTGATCCAACTTGCGGCGACTATCTTGCGGCGGAAGGGATTGAGGCAATCCGCGTCGACACAAGCGATCTCGATTCGCTGATCCGTGAATGTTCCCGGATACGTGCGACCTATGATATTGCCGGCATTATGGGCAGAGCTGTGGCCTATGCGACAGTCGGCGAGCTCTGCCGGCATTTCGATCTACCGGGACCGAACCCCGCATCTATTGAACGATGCCAAGACAAATTCACTCAACGTCAACTCCTTACGGAGGCCGGCGTTCCGATGCCTGCCTATTGCTTGGCAGCGAATGCGAACGACGTTGAAAGGTCTGCCGCAGAGATCGGCCTGCCGGTGGTTCTTAAGCCAACTGTAAGCGGCGGCAGTATTGGAGTTCGATTGTGCCGCAACTTCGACGAGGTTGCCGAGCATACGGCCTATCTGTTGGGCGGGAAGCACATATGGCGGTCGTCGCCGAGCATACTGGTTGAAGAATTTGCACAAGGCCCCTACTACACCGCTGACATAATGGGAAATGAGGTCATTGGGATTGGTGCCGGTGACTTCGGCCCTCCGCCGCATTTTGTCTATCGTCAGTTCACCTATCCGGCCCTCCTGACTGATGAGGAGTATAACCGTATCGCCGATGTTTCGTTGCGCTGTTTGCGAGCTCTCGACCTTGGCTGGGGGCCAACGAACATTGAATTCCGGTGGACGAGGGGTGGCCCGGTCGTCATTGAAGTCAATCCGCGTATGGGTGGCACGCCCGATCCCCAACTGGTTCGGCTGGCTTACGGTGTCGATCTAACCACCGAACACATCAAGCTTGTCATCGGGAACGAATGCGATTTGCGTAAAAGGCATTCGCACACTGCGGCCGCGCGGTTCCTGGTTGCTGATAGCGATGGCACCCTCGATTGGATCGGCGGCGACAGCCGAGCGGCCGCTGTGTCAGGTGTCGCCGAGGTCAAATTCTACGTCCAACCGAAAGCGCCGATCGTCAGGAAAGGCGATTACCGAGATACGATCGGACATGTCATTGTCGCTTCACCTAGCCATGCTCAGACCGAGGCAACATTGCAGCGTGCCGTCGACTTGATCGATTGGTCGATCACACCATTTCCGACCCTTGGCGAATAGGAACAATCTGCTGCTGGTACGTCCCGGCGCAGGTCGCGTAAGGTAAGAGCTGGTCGTGGCCGAACGTTGGTGCAATTGTCTGAATCCGAGATATGCCATGGTGAGGCATGGGGGGATTTCGTCTTAGCGCCCTTAACCCAGAAGGAAACTGACGGTAGTTTTCATGAAAGACCCCAGGGGCGAGGAATCTCTGCGCCGGCGAACAATTCGGTCATCTTGCTTTGCATCTTGTGCTCCTCATTCAATAACTGGGTTGTCATGTAACGTCGCAGGGCAAGGATTTCGTCTCATTGATAATCGACTAGTTACGAATAAAGTGCATTCCTCTGCGGAGAAACAGCCCCCTCATAGCTCTGCAGCAAGACTAGCCATCTCATCTCGACGAGCTGATCGCTGAAGTTGCTGTCGGAGGCACTCTTGTTCTCCAGCACGCTGAAGTAGACCACGACAGTGCCAGTGGCAGGGTTTGCAAGCATGTACTGACCGCCCCAGCGCCGTGGCCGAGCCAAGTGCCGTCCGTCATCGTTTGGCGGCTATAGCGGCGCGACTTCTGTAGGGACGGCCCCGGATTGCGGCGGGTATCTTCGATGAAGGCGGCATCGCCCACGCGGCGCCCCTCGACCCGCTCGCCCTTGCGCGGAAGAGCAGGCCGTAGCGCGGGCGGAGAGGCAGGCGCCGCCGTTGACCAGCGGCACGCCCTCACGGTCGCAGGTGATATGGAAGCACCCTTCGATGCCCGCGGCCTCGACAATCTCGATCAGCCGGTGGCGCAGCGGCCGGCCACTGGCGCGCTCGACTATCCACCCGATGACTTCGCTGTTAGTCGACTTGTAGAGCGCGTGGCCCGTACGGTTCGCGAGATCATCGCTAGCGACTCCACAGAGGAAGGCTCGAATTGTGCCCTCCGTCTCGCCCTCCGGTGGCAAGCGCCGTCCTGCGTCGCGCTCCATGGCAAACCACGTCGCGCAGGGGTCGTTGAGATCCTCGGAGAAGTCGTTGGCAACGTTCATGTCGGCGACATCGCGCAGCGTTGCATCCGCAGAGCCCGCGCCGATCTCGGGCAGGTAGTCCCTAACTCTGCGGTCAAGGTCGACGAGGCCGTCGGCGACGCAGCGGCCGAGCAAGAGGTTGAGCGTCGTCTTGGTGATCGATTGGATGCTGTGAGGCCTATCGGGACCGATGTCCGGCGCATACGCCTCGTATAGGATGCGTCCGCCCTGCACCACGACGAAGGCGGAGAAATGCGGCATGGCGAGGAAACGAGCGACCTCAGGACGTTCGCCGATCGTCCAGTCGATCTGCTTCATGAGGGGAAAGACCGAGGCTGCGCGGAAGGAGAGGCTGTAACGGGCCATCCTGTGGAGGTTGTGGAAGCCATGCGGCGGTAGTCAGGCAGGTTCCAGCGCGGCTTGTTGTCGGCAGCTATGACGAGGTCGGGGGTCCTCCAATGCGGATCAGCCCGACAGGAATCATTTCGCCCGCGCTCAACAAAGAGGCCAAACCGACGGCATCGTATTCTGCATGTTCACTCACCGTCATTTCGCGTCCTTCTTTTTCCATTAAAGGAGCGACGCCTGGTTAGCTTCGCCATGAGGGATCGCAGCCACTTCGTCGGACACTTACGCGGCAACAGCGTGGTCCATTCGGTTGAGGAGCGCCATGGGAATCCCATCGTCGTGGTCCGGCCTTACATGTTGCTGTGACTACGCCCAGTCGCGGTAGGGACCAGTGCCTTTAGAACGTCAGTCATCTTCAGCGTTCCCACGCGGGCGCCATCCGAATGCACTGCAAAGGACTTGTCGGCCGCGCCATGGGATTTGAGGATTGCCCGCTCCAAGGTGTCGTCGCCATCGAGCACTTCGTAGCCGTCACCTTCGACCGTCGTCTTTTCCATCACCGAGCGGACGCGAAGCACCCGGGCACGGTTGATATCGCTGACGAAGTCTTCGATGTAGGAGGCGGCCGGGTGGAGCAGGATGTATTGCGGTTCCCCCTGCTGCACGATCTCACCGTCTTTCAGGATCACTAGGTGGTCGGCAAGCTTGAGGGCCTCATCGAGGTCATGAGTGATGAATACAACCGTTTTCTGGAGGTCTTTCTGCAACTCCAGGAGGAGGTCCTGCATGCTTGACCGGATCAGGGGGTCTAGCGCGGAATAGGCCTCGTCCATAAGCATGAGCTCGGAGTTCGACGTCAGCGCCCGCGCGAGGCCGACGCGCTGCTGCATGCCACCCGAGAGTTGATGGGGATACAGCGCCTCCGAGCCCGCGAGGCCGACCCTGCTCAGCCACTTGCGAGCCGTTTCGTCGGTCTTGGACCGCCCGTCCCCGCGCACCGAACATGGCATGCCGGCGTTGCGCAGGACCGTTTCATGCGGCAGCAGCGCAAACTTTTGAAAGACCATGGACATCTGGGTCCGGCGCAGATGCTGGAGCCGGAGCCGATCGAGCTTCATAATGTCTGTGCCATTGACGATCACCTCACCGGCCGTAGGGTCGACAAGGCGGTTGAGGTGACGGATCAAGGTTGATTTTCCGGAGCCCGACAGCCCCATGATCACCGTGATCTCGCCTTTTTTGATTTCAACATTGATGTCGCGCAACCCGAGCACATGGCCATGGGCTTGCAGCATATCCTTTTTGTGCATCCCGGCCTTCGCACAGGACACCATGGCCTGCGCGTTGTTGCCGAAGATCTTGTAAAGGTTGCGGATGGATACGAAGGTCTCAGTCATGCTCATGTCCGCGACGGGTGCATCTTGTTGACGCGCTGGAGGGCAGCCCGGCTGACTCGGTCGAGAACAATGGCCAGGAGGACAATGCCGAGGCCTGCGACAAGGCCGACGCCGAGTTCAAGTTTGTTGATACCGCGCAGCACAAGGGTTCCAAGGCCGGGCGCGGACACCAGCGAAGCGATGACAACCATGGATAACGACAGCATGATCGTCTGGTTGATACCAGCCATGATGTTCGGCAGGGCGAGCGGCAACTGGACGCGATAGAGCTTTTGCCAGGAAGTCATGCCGAAGGCCTCCCCCGCCTCCAGAACGTCCTTGTCCACCAGTCGGATGCCGAGGTTCGTGAGCCTGATCGACGGCACGATCGCATAGAGAATGATCGCGATGCCATACAGCTTCGGCTCCGTGACGCTGAATAGGAAGATCAGCGGGATGAGATAGACAAAGGTGGGCAACGTCTGCAGCAAGTCGAGAAAAGGCGTCAGCCAACCCTCTAACCGGTTGCTGCGCGACATCGCGATGCCGATTGGCACGCCGAACAGGACGCAGATGAATGTACAGACCATGATGATGGCGAGCGTCTGCATCGCGTAGCCAAAATGGTCAACGAACGCCAACCCCAGCAACACCACCAGCACGAAAACCGTCACGCCGGTGCGACGTCCGGCAAAATGGGCGATGGCGACCAGGATCAGGATCGCGGCCCACCAAGGAAGGGACTGCATCAGATCGATGGCGTTGCGCAAGGCCCAGCTCAATGGCTGCGTCACCGGGTCCAGAACGACTTTGACGGGGTCTTTCACGTCCAGGAACAGACGTTCCAAGCCGGCCGTCATGTCGCGGGTGCGTGGGATGGCGCCGCAGGCCTTATGAAGGACGTCTAGGGATGGAAACGGGAAAGACTCGGTTTGGTCGGTCCCCGCTGCGCCGGCCTTTGCAAGTAGATCGTCCATCGACATGGGACCGCCGATGGCGCCGGCGTCGCACGAGGACCGCAGTCCCAGCGTGTCAAAAGCTTTTTCGTAAGCTGCCATGTCTAGCCTTAAATCGCCGCAATCCGGCAGCCACGTTCATCAGGGGGCGGCCACCGGAATTTATCGAGAGGTGCTTGTCGACTTGCTTAAGGTGCCGCCAAGCGTTCGCTCCTTGCCAATCCAATCACCAGGCCGACACATCAGTTGGGTGCGGAGCGCAGTGAGTGAAATGGTGGATCTCACTTGAGGACCGCCGCGAGCTTTTCCTTGGCTTCCGGGCTGAGCCAGTTCGCCCACACCGTCTTGTAGGTGGTCAGGAAGTGGACCGCTGATTCATCGGCAGAAGCCTTCTTGCTGTCCTGCCAGGCGAGGGTCTCGCTCATCTGCGCGTTAGTGAAGCTGACCTTCGACATCAGGTCGGCAATCTCCGGCTCACGCTTTTCAAAATCCGTTGTCGCGGCCGTCACGACCTCTGCCGGCGGGTAAGCCGATTTGCCCGGCGTCTTGCAGGTCTCAACCGCGTTGCAGGCATGGATGTCAGCCACATAAGGGCCGATGTCGACCTTGACCATTTTGTATTTGCCGAGCACCGAGGTCGGCCCCCAATAATAGCCAAACCAGGGCTGCTTGTTTTCGTTGGCTGCCGCGATAGCGGCCGCAAGGGTCTCGCCGGACCCGTGGTTGAAGACCTCAATCCCATGGCCTTTCAAATCAAAGGCTTCGGCGAGGTGGTCGTTCGTAATCTTGCAGCCCCAGCCTTCTGGACAGTTGTGGAATTTGCCGCCGACCCAGTCCGGATGCGCCAAGATGCCATCGATTTTCGCCAATTCCGGATGCTCATCCACCAGGTACTGCGGAACCCACCACGCGTCGATGCCGCCATCGGATAGGACATGGCCCAAGGTCTTGACCTTACCGGCAGTCACCAGGCCCGGATAGGCGGGCGCGCCATTGAGCCAAAGCTCGGTAACGATGTCGGGCCGGCCGGACTCGGCAACTGACGTAACAGCAGTCGCCGTCGCCGACGGAACTACCGTAACTTTGCAGCCGTAGCCCTGCTCCATCAGGAACTTGGAGGCGGCCGTGACGATCGAACCCGAGGCCCAGTTCATCTCGGTAATGGTGACGTCGCCGCATTTCGCTTCGGCCGCGGTCGCGGCGATGGTAGCGACAAAGGCAGCGGCAGTGAGTTTGAGGGTGTGTGAGAGCATTGTTTTCTCCTGTTGGTGTTCCATTCCAGGCGATGTCCTCGGCAGTCAAAGGCTACCGAGGCGGTTCCCCACATCAGCAATTATAGGAACGCCGAACATTTAACTAACGAATATAATTCCATCCTGACATCGACTTTTTCGATGTGGCGAAGCGCTCCACGGCAGCCTCATCGAACGTAAAACCGGTGCCGGGACGGGTGGGTATGAGGATGTCGCCATCCGCGATCTCCATCTCTTCGCGGAACAGCGGGGCATACCACGGCATGTGTTCCACAGAGATGCAATTGGCGGCAGATCCGGCAATGCACAGACTGTGCTCCGTGAAAATATGGGTGGAAATCGGCAGACAGTATGCTTCCGCCAAGGCCGCCACCCGGCGCATTTCGGTGAGCCCGCCAATCCTCTGCAGGTCCGGCATCAACACATCGGCGGCGCGCGCGTCGATCGTGTTGCGGATGCCGAAGCGTGTCCACTCTGTCTCACCTGAAGCAATCGCCATATCGAGCGCATTGCGGACCTCGGCCTGGCCCGCGAGGTCATGGACTGAGACCGGCTCTTCGAGCCATCCGATGTCGAGCTCCTCAAGCATCCTGCCAAGACGGATGGCCTGCTTTGGCGTGAGAGCTTGGTTGGCGTCCGTCAGGATTTCGATGGAGGGGCCGACCGCCTCCCGAACCGCCTTTACGCGCTCGAAATCCTTTCGCGGGTCGGCATTGCCGACGCGCACCTTCATCGCCCGAAAACCCCGATCCAGAAAGATCGCCGCCTCATCGACCAGCTCGTCTATGCTCTGGGAAAGCCATAGCCCGCCGCTGGCGTATGTGCGGATGCGATCCCGGCACGCCCCGAACAGATGATGAAGCGGCCGGTCGGCGCTTTTGCCGACGAGATCCCAGCAGGCCGTGTCGAGCGCAGAAAGGGCAGAGATCGTGACGCCGGCATAGCCGGTCGGGTTGATTTCCGCCCATATGGAAGAATTGATCGCTGTCACATAATGGGGGTCCTGACCCACAATGCAATGTGAAAAGCCGCGGACCATCTCGTCGAAGGCTTTGAGCCGGACTGCGTTCAGCGTGAAAAGATAGCTCTGACCAACCAGCCCGACATCGGTTTCCAAGTAGACAAGCAGGCAGCCGACCGATCGCATATCATGGATTGCAGTGGTAATCGGCTTCGCGAATGGAACATTGGTGAGCCGGGTCTTCAACGCTGTGATTTTCATGTTATTTCTCTGGCAGTCCACTGGAAATACAGACGATAGTGTCGCGCAAAGCATCCATAGCGATTTCGATAGATTCTGGCGCAATGACGTCAATCCGCACGGCGACGAAAACTGTTCGTTGAAAGCGCGGCGCCCCCTCGACCCGATGCAGGCGGCCGGATTTGACGAGAGACTCCACGGATTCCGCCAGGAAATACCCAGAGCCGCTGTTGGCCAGGATATGATCCATTGCCACCGCGGAATTGCGAATCGTCAGCTTATGGCTAAACACGCCGGGGAAATGCATGCTGTGCTGGGCCCGGAACGTCTCCCCCCAATCAACGAAAACGTAGCCAGGAACAACACCGCTCTGAACAGCACGTGGTTTGGTCGACACCATCACGAGTTCTTCGCTGTTGAGGGGCTCGATTCGCGCCTCCGCGCAGTGACGCGGGTCATAGAGCACCGCAATGTCAAGCAGTCCGGCTCGCAGTTTCTCCATAAGTATATCCGAATGCTCACTAAGCGCGCTTGCGACGCCATCCGGTAAAGCCTTGGCCATGCGTTCCAACCAGCCCGGCACGACGCGAGGCCAGTGATTATCCTCGACCCCCAGAGTGACAAAAGCATTCAGGCCTTCCGGCAGCGTGGCGACCTGCTGACCGCGCTCCCAGGCCCGGACGATATTCACCGCGCTCGAATGAAACTGATGACCGCCCGTCGTAAGGGCCACTCCGTTGCGCTTGCGGTGAAACAGCTGGCGGTTCAACCGACGTTCAAGTGCCTTGATCCGAGCACTGATGGTCGACTGGGTAACGTTCAGCTGGTCGGCGGCGTGCTGGAAGCTGCCGGTCGAGCCGACTTCCAAAAATGCCCTGATATGCTCGATGTTCAATAAACCTGCCTTCAAATCGAATTCTTCGATATGACTCCCTAATTATATTCGTTTGCCACGTCAATCTGGGTGAGAAAGAGTGGTTAGGATCGGTCAGGACGCGACAGCTGGAGCGCCGAAACGGCCCTGACTGGCCATTGAACGGAGATATATATGCGGATTGCATTCATTGGGTTGGGCAACATGGGCGGGCCAATGGCCAGCAACCTGGCGCGCGCCGGATACGAGCTCGCGCTGTTCGACCTGGATACAAACAAGGTTGATGCGGTGCGGGCGACTGGAGCAGCGGCCGGCAACTAGGCGATCTCGTCGGCCGTAACCGCTGCCGAGGCGGCCTCCGGTGCCGATATCGCGTTTACATCACTGCCAAATCCAAAGATCATCGAAGCCGTCGCGTTATCTGATGAGGGCGTGCTGGGGGCGCTGCCGAAAGGCGCGGTCTGGATAGACCTTTCAACGAACAACCTCGAATGCGAGCGCCGCATCCGCACCGCCGCCGACGCTAGCGGGATCGATTTTCTGGACGCTCCGGTTTCCGGCGGCATCGAAGGAGCATCTGCCGGAACTTTGATGATCATGGTTGGCGGCGACGCGCAGGTATTTGCGCGCTGCAAACCCATCTTGGATAAGATAGGCAACCGGGTCATGCACCTTGGCCCCCACGGGGCGGGCTATGTCGCCAAGATTGCACAAGTCGTGCTCTGCTATCTCAACTCGGTAGCGCTCAGCGAGGCCCTGATGCTGGGGGTAAAAGGTGGGGTTCCTGCTCACATCATGCTGGGCATCATCCAGGGCAGCACCGGCGCAAGTTACGTCGCGGATCGCTACGGTCCAGCTATTCTCGACGGCAGTTACGATCCCGGCTTCGCACTGGGGCTCGCGCACAAAGACATGGCCCTGACCCTGGAGCTAGCAGGATCTGTAGGAGCCACCCTTCCCATGTGCGAGCAGGTTGAGGCGATCTACAAGAAAGCAGTCGACCAGTACGGTTTTGACCAGAACCATCTCATGGCCGTGAAGCTCCTGGAAGAGCAAAATGGCACATTCCTCCGCTCCACCTGACAACAACCGATCAAAAGGACCACCAATGGCACATGAGATGAAAGCCGAGGACTTCAGCGTCCAGGGCGGCCACGCGAACATCTCCAAGGAAGAATGGGAAGCGCGAGTCGACCTTGCCGCCCTGTACCGTCTCGCCAACATTTATGGCTATGACGACCTGATCTGGAACCACATCACAATGCGTGTCCCAGGCACCGACCACCAGTTCCTTCTGAACCGCTTCGGACTGCTTTACAACGAGGTTACCGCGTCCAACCTGATAAAGGTCGACGAGCAGGGCAAGGTTCTCTACGGCCCCCCGGACGTCAATACCGCAGGCTTCGTCATTCATTCCGCAATTCACAACACCCATCACGACATGAAGGTCGTCTTCCACAGCCACGCGCCGGCGGGCCTCGCTATTACGGCGCTGCAAGATGGCCTTGAGTTCCTGACCCAGGATGGCTCGATGCTTTGGGGTGACATCGGTTATCATGACTGGGAAGGACTGTCTCTGACGCTCGAGGAGCGGGATCGCCTCGCCAAGAACATCGAAGGCAAAAAGTGCTTGATCATGAAGAACCATGGGTTCCTCGCGGTCGGTGCAAACGCCGGTGAAGCCTTCATGAACCTTTATTACACGGTCCGCGCCTGCCGCGTGTTGATCGACGCCTATTCCACAGGCCTGAAGCTCGACAAGAGTAGTGACGAAATCTGGCGTCTGGCCCATCGTCAGTATGACGATTTCCCGCTTGGCAAATATGAATGGCCGGCGCTGTTGCGCCAGTGTGACCGGGTCGATCCTTCGTATCGCTATTAATCTGACAGCTTGAACCCCGGCAGACACTAGCCGGGTTTCCAGCGCCAATTCATTTTCAAAGTCCCGCACGGAGGTCGAACGACCCGCCGTCCCTTCAGTGCGAGCCGAATTCCTTCCAGAGGGGCACCCGAACCGATGACCATCCTGTTGAACAACCATGGTTACGACAATGAAAGCTGGCGAAGGGAAATCTGCCGCCAGCTTCCTGAATTGCCTGTCAAAGTGTTCGGTGAACCGATTGATCCCAATGAGGTCGTCTATGCGATGGTCTGGAACCACCCCGCAGGTGACCTTAACCGCTATCCGAATCTCAAGGCAATTTTCTCGCTCGGCGCCGGCGCCGAGCATTTCGTGGCAGATACAAGCTTGCCCCACGTTCCGGTTATTCTGCTCGCCGACCCAGCCGTCGCTCGCGACATGGCTGCCCATGCGCTGTACTGGGTGCTTACCTTCCACAGGCGCTATGGGGATTACCGTTCACAACAGAAGGACCGTGTCTGGCATCGCAAGAGTATCGTACCGACGCGGGAGTTTCGGGCCGGAATCTTCGGCCTGGGTCGCATCGGCACGGAAGTCGCCAGCCGTATCCATGATTTCGGATATGCCGTCAGCGGGTGGGATGGCAGCAAGCGACAGATCGAAGGGGTGGACTGCTATCACGGGACGGGATCCCTCATGACATTCTTGGGCAACACCGATGTGGTCATCAATGCGCTGCCCCTCTCACAAAAGACCCGTCATTTCCTGGATGCCGATATCTTTGCCGCGATGCGTCAAGGTGGATTCTTCATCAACATTAGCCGAGGAGCGGTCGTCGATGACGATGCGCTGCTCGAAGCGCTCGATCGCGGCCACGTTGCGGGCGCGGCATTGGATGCATTTGCCCAGGAGCCGCTTCCTGTCGAGCATCCATACTGGTCTCATCCGCGCGTGTTTGTGACACCCCATATGTCCGGGGCGACGTTTGCGTCTAGCGCAGCCGCAGTGATCGCGAACAATGTCCGCCGCCTCGAACTCGGGCTTGACGTCGCTCCGTTGTTCAACAGGGAAGCGGGCTACTAGGACTGCCGGCACACGCAAACAGCTGGCACGAGTAGGTGCTATCGCGGATCGCCACTCAAATCGCGGCAGGCTGAAAGCCCTGCGAAGGCACATTTAGATATCTCCTGGCGGGGAGCCCACGCGCTTCATGGGGCGCTATCAGATGAGCCGCGCGAAAACATTTCGAAAAGTGGGACGCAGAAATGAAGCCGCATGCAATCGCTACCTCCAGCACCGGGAGTGTCGACTGGGCAAGCAGGAGCCTCGCGTGCTCCAGCCTCAGTTCCCGGAAATAGCGACGTGGGGAACGGCCAAGCTCATTGCGGAAAAGCCGCTCGATTTGCCTCCTAGAGAGCGCCACAGCTGCTGCGAGTTCCGCCATGGCAAGAGGTGAGGCCAGGTTCTCTTGCATCAACCGAATGAGTTTCACAACCGTGGGATTGATGGTTCCATGCTGGCGCAACAGCGGTAGCCGCTGACGCTCATCGCCGGCCCGGATGCGACCTGCCACGGCCAGTTCACCGACATTCACCGCGACAGGTTCACCGCAATGTTGTTTAACGAACTGGGCCATCATGTCGAAGGCCGCCGCCCCTCCGGCGCAGGTCCAGATATTATCGTCGACCTCGTAGACGGTGGTCACGGATTCAATATGCATGAAGTGCTCTTTGAAGGCAGGGTACGCCTCCCAATGAATCGAGCACTTCCGATCATTCAGCAGCCCGGTTTTCGCCAAGGCGACGACACCGCTTCCAAATGCTCCAATCATGATCCTGCGCTGCCTGCATTCCCGCAGCCATGCGTTCAGCGCTTTGCTTTCGCGGCCGTCGTTGGGCTCGTCGCCACAGACAATAGCCATGAGAGGGCGATCGGGGTGCGACTGATGCCGGCGCTCCTGCGCCAAGTCGCCATCGGCAGCGACCGAGATGCCACAACTTGCATTAACGGCTTCACCAGCATGGGAAACCGTGCGCCAGCGAAAAACATCGCGCCTGGCCGCGCGGTTCGCCAGCCTCAAGACCTCCAAAGCCGACGACAGGGCGAGCAATTCGAAGCCGGGCGCCAGATAAAATGTTACAGTTCCGATCTCGGGGGCGGCTGATGTCCATGTATCGGGAGACCAGTGATTGACCATTTCAGAGCTCTCCGGCAGCGTTCTCGAGGCGACGCTGGTAATCAGATCGCACCCATATGAACGTTCGGGGGCATCCACGAAAAGGACATTTGCGTCGGCATGGCAGTAGTTTTGCGACAAGGCACGGCCCGTCCAGAACCCGGGATGGCGCCAGGGCGCATTCGCGGGCCGTTGTCCGTCGGGTTTCTCCTCCTTAGCCGCTTTACGCTTGGGGCGTTCGCCAATTTCGTCGACGTGCTCCGCCTGGCCGCGGACGACGGCGACCGCAGTCGCCCCATTCGTTGCCAATGGCGTATCATCTCGCCCGACATGTCGCCGATCCTGTCGAGCTGTGGCGTCGCAATCTCTCCCCATGAGAGAATTGGCGATCTCCGTCGCTTTGACTACCTTATTATTGTGGGCGGTGTCCTTGAGCAGGATAGTCTCCTGGTCGACACGCGTTTTGACGAGCATCTTCGAAATGCTGCCGCTTTAGGCATTCCCCTGGTGGGGCTGTGTACCGGTTCGTTCATCCTGCACCGGGCCGGCCTCATGGACGGTTACCGCTGTTGTGTCAGTTGGTTCCACAATTCGGATTTCCTTCGGCTTTTCGATGGCTTGCAGGCCGTGTCCGATCAGATCTTCGTGGTCGATCGCGACCGACTGACCTGTTCAGGCGGCGCCAGTACCGCGCACTTGGCCGCGTTTCTTGTCGACCGACACCTTGGCAAGGCTCTCGCAGCTAAGAGCTTGCGGATCATGATGTTCAACGAGGCGGCGAAGGGCGAGACGGCCCAGCCGACGGGAAGGCTGGAGATCGTGGTTCGGGACGAAGTCCTGAAACGGGTTGTGCTGCTGATGCAGCACCACCTGGACGTTCCGCTTACCATCGACCAGCTCGCCGGCAAGCTCGACTTGAGCAAGCGGCTGATCGAGCGTCGCTTCCGGTCCGAACTCCGTACATCTCCGCGAGTAATATATACCCAGATCCGTCTCGACCATGCACGCCACCTGTTAGCACGGAGCGAGAAATCGATTTCCACGATTGCGTTTGAGTGTGGCTTTTGTGACGGCTCACATCTGAGCCGTGTATTCCGCGATCACTACCAGCAGACCCCCCAACAATTTCGGCTCCAGAGCTTCAGTCCGCTGTCCGATGCTGCTGCGCAAGGCGCTTACATGTCAGGCGGTGCCTGACAGAACTGGCCCTCCGCGCCCCTACGGCTCGATAGGCGTTTCCAGTTCCTGCCGACCAGTGTTTCTATTTCGAGATCATTGTGGCCATAGTTGAGGGCACCTGCGCCGCAGAGAAAATCGATAAACCCGAAGCCATTCTCAGCCTCCAGAGTGGCTCCTGCGCCCTTCCGGAATACAACAGGAAAGGATCGCGAATATGACCGCACGTTCGATTCGAGGTTTTCGAAAGCAGATTGCGAATTGGAACTACTCTTTTGAGGCATGTTCGTTTCCTTAACCAGACGATTACCTTAGGCACATTCACTCTTGAAGCGATCGTTGCTCTGTCTTTCTTTACTGCTACAGTCCATCGGCGCGGCGACTCCGCGGTTTTTTAACGGCAACCTCGACCCGAGCACCCACCCGAAATGATGGTATTTCACTGGCTGTTCGTTGGTACACTCCCAATTCCGAGTGAGAATACAAGCGGCGCGTTGTACGTTACACCGCCCAACTTGATCGGCTCTGGCGATCCGTTGCTCGCGAGCTCTCTGCGGCCCATCTGTCAACTTACGCAGCTCAAGTAAGGACTGTACAGCGGAAATGTCACAGATTCAGGCATTTTGGCGATTACTGCCAATGCCGTGATCGCGTTGTAGTAGGCGACTTCTGTCGGCATTTCATTGTTCGCATGCGCCAGCGCATGCAATACGCTCCGGTCCGTGTGAAAATCGATGTTGAATGAAATCGAGGTCGAGAAGCTGCGAACATGGTGGAGGGTTCCTGGTGGCATATACAGGATGTCGCCAGCACATACGGTGACGACGACGGGTGTCGCTTGCTCATATTGCGGAAAGCGCACATGGTCCGGTTGCTCGGGATCCACATCAAACCACCTCCAACCGCGGCGACCGCAGCACTTAGCTTGGCTAGGAGGAAGAATGGTGAACTGCTTGTCGCCGTAAATCTGGAAGAAGAGGTTGTGACTTAGCAAGGTGTCGAAGTGGAGCGGGGTAACGGTGCCTGCCGGGCCCATGAAGAACTGGGAGTAGCGCCACCAATGCGACCGATACGACGGATCGAGAAAATTTGCCGGAAAGGGCTGACAATCCTCCGCCAGATTTTCCACCAAGCCGAGTAGGGGAATGTCATGGCAGTACGGATCTGCCCTCGCGTTCGATGAGGCCCCATACCCCTCCGGCGGTTGCTCCATGACGAACCGAGCGTAGTCTGCGAGCCGCCAAGAGGAAACTTTGATTTCGCTCCTGTTAAGCGTCTTGACGGGCACAGTGAGTGATCCGGCGATCTCTTCAAAATCCTGCGGCGACCAGCGCTGGCAGGCCTTCCAAGTCGCGCAACCGTCACGTAGAAGAACTGGCCGCATTGCATCCCGATAATTCGTCGCAAATTCCCAATCAGACAACTCTGTTACGACTGGAACACTGGAACCTCTGACCAGCCAGAGTCTTCTAACGTCGAGAATGAGGGATCACGACGGCCACCATCGCGCCCGCACGATTTGCTCTCGCACATGGGGTTGTCGAGCCCGTCGGTCGAATGCCTCGATCACGACTTGTCCACTTGTCCTGGCCCAGGCGATCGTCATCTCCGGCTTTGTCAACCGCGCGCCGCATGACATCACCCGGATGACACATACCCGTCTTGCGCGGGATTGTCGGCCGTTCTTACAGTTCCAGCGTCTCCATGAGCAATGCCCAGGGTGCAAGGCCGATACCGAGGCGTCTGGAGCCATCCTCAGGAGTTGGATGCAAGGTTGGCGCGGATCGTGCCGCGCATGCGACTTACGATTGACCGAATCGCGCCGGGAGCCCTCGGAGCGACAATGCAATCCCGGACAATATTCTCACCGACGCCCACGAAGGCCAACGCCTGTTTGAAAATTATGCGACCGCGACGACCGCATTCGACCTATCACCCGTCACCATGTTCACCTTGCTGACGAGACGGCGCATCCCCAACCGACTAGAGTTCCGCCTGGATCCTGGCCGTCCGTACCGGGTGAAAAACCGAGGAGCTAGCTGGCGGCAAAAGCGTCAACGGGATCCTCGGCAAGGTGGGTGTCTATCCAATGCCGGTTCGAAGCGCCCTCCTCCTTGAAGGCTTGGCGCGAGCGATGCGGGCGCCTCTTGAAACGATAGAGCGCATTCGCTCCTACAAGGTCATCAGCCTTAGCGATCTCCTGGAACAAGATCCGTTCTGGGTTCTGGGCGCCACGATCGCAGCTTGGACAGTTACTCGAGAATGATGGTCGCGCCCTTATCAGGTTAGGTGTCTATCCCTGATGCCCATGCTACGATTCTCACCATAAAGGGTATGCTGACAAACTCTATCTGACCGCGCTTTTGCTCCACCGTGGGCACAGCCCAATCAGATCCGCAAAATGCAGCATGATCTGTCGGCGCGCACGGAGCTCGCCTTGGAAGCGGGGCTGCGCCTTGCCTGCGGAACTTGCGGATGGCAGCCCGTCTATTAATTTTCCAAAATTATGGTTGCGGGGCCACAATTTTCCTTTAGGATAAATTTTCACAGAAAGACACGAGCCGCTTAGGTCGGCACACTATAGCATGCCTCCTATGGCTTCCGATTGACGGCCAGGTTCAACAACAACGGAATGGACGCTCGTTGAATAAAAGCGCAACAGAACTCCATGAACTTCGATAACCATTAATAATAATGTTTGTCAACTTCTGGGCAGATCCACCAAGATCACTAAACACTTAGTATTTGATTATGTCGATTGATCGTGGCAACGGCATAACCGATGTTCTATCTTTTCTGCGGCATTCGCGAGGGACACTATGAAAATAAAGATGTGTGATGTGTACGCGTACACTCTCAGCTACGTCCATGGCGAATACGTAATGTCTGGGGGCAGAACAGCAACAATGCAGCTCTCAACCGTCATACGTCTTGTCGCAGACAACGAGATGGAAGGCTGGGGAGAGGTCTCCACCCTTGCTGGAACCTATCTACCCAGCTTCACCGGCGGTACCCGTGCCGCCATTCAAGAACTTGCTGAGGGTCTCATCGGCCTCGATCCGCGTAATATCTCTCGGATTCGGCAAATTATGGATGGAAGATTGCTAGGCCAGCAAAGCGCGAAGAGCGCTATTGATATGGCATGCTGGGACCTGTTTGGGAAATCTGTGAATCTTTCAATAGCAGAGTTGCTTGGCGGCGTACTTCAAGAGAGTTTCCCACTCTACGAGGCCGTACCTCTCGGCAGTCCTGCAGCAATGGTTGATTTTGTCGCGAGACGATCTGCGGCGGGTATTCGCACGTTCCAGCTTAAGGTTGGTAACGATCCATACGAAGATGCCGATCGGGTGAAGGAGGTCGCAGCGGCAGCCAAACCCGGGACAACAGTTATCGCTGACTCAAACGGTGGTTGGACTCTTCAGAAGGCGCTTATCGCGGTTAGAGAGATGGCCGGTCTCGATGTCTATGTCGAGCAACCCTGCCGTGACCAAGAGGACTGCGCGCTCGTTAAGGCCACGACAACCCTTCCGATGGTCCTGGACGAGTCGGTCGTCGGCGTTGCGGATCTCTATCATGCGAAGTATCGCGCGGGCGCGGGCTCGGTGAACCTAAAACTCAGCAGACTCGGTGGAATCACTCCTCTCGCCACAATGCGTGACCTCGCCCAGAGCTTGGGCCTGTCCGTGACAATTGAAGACACTTGGGGCGGAGATATTACTACTTCCGCTACCGCGCAATTGGCCGCAAGCAGTCGCCCTGAGCTCATGTTGAGCACTAGCTTCTTCAACACGTGGACGAACGAACATATCGCTCGAGACCCGCCCCGGAGTGTGGATGGCCGTGGAATTGCCCCAACTGGCGCAGGTTTGGGTATCGATGTTGACATGTCTCGCTTAGGTCCACCACTATTTAGTGTAAGGTAAAATAGTAACCGCATGTTTTCCGGCGGGGCACAGTCGGCGTCGAGCCCGACGTACCCCGGATGATCGGAATTCGACCTGCTTGATATCTGCGCCAGATTCTATTGGAGGGACATGGATATACACGGTGAGTTCTGGGCTCTAGTTAGCCACCTCGAACTATAGGCATTTCGCGGGCCGGTTGAGCGGTGCTGATGCTCTGCGTGGACTGAATGACGGCGACTATGCGGGCGAACGTTCGTCCCGGCCATACGGAGCAGGATGAGGTTGTACCGGAGGTTGGATTCAACTCCACAAGCGTGCAGAACGGGGAATTCGCCTCACCGCCTGTTGTCGCCGAGCGCGGAACGAGTTGCGGAAACACTATATGTGGCCCTCAAATTCACCTTCGAGGGCAACCTGGACGGCGACATCGGAGAAGCTGTCACGGCCGAGCTGTTCGGCATCCAACTTGTCTCGACGAATGGGGCTGGCTTCACCCCTGTGGACAACCTCCTGTATTTTTTAAATCGACTTCGCGGCTACAGCGGCCTCTGCCAGACGCCTCGAGTACTCACAACCTGGAAGTGTGCATCCGCCGAAGACTACGCATGTTTCTCTGGCGGCAATGCGGGAACGGGCACAACCGACGTACGGACTCTACGCCCGGTGGTGTTGGAGGGTGGCGCTGTGAGGCGCCCCCTATCCCTATCAATGCTGAATCTTAGGAAGCCTTAGTCCGCCGCCGCAGTCTCCCGCATATCAACCGGGAATGGTTATCGTTCAAAGTCGACATTTCTCTCCGCGATACGAATTTTCTATTGCAAGAGAGTAATTTTCCTTTAAGATAATTAGCCGACGCTGAAATGCGCTCATCAATCATCAATTTGAAAACGGTGTTCGCTGGCTAGCGAACTTTCTGGGAGGAATGGCTTGGACGCCGAAAGAATTCACCGCGATGCGGTCATAATCGATGCCGTTTCGGCGCTTCTTGATAAGAGGGAATACGTGGAGTCCTACAAAGCCGGCGGCGTAACCTGCGTGGCTCCGACTGTTGCGGGAGAGACCGACACGCCCGCAACTGCCCTCAAGGAGATCGGGAGTTGGTTGCACACTATACGCTCCAGGAAAGACCTAAAGCTGGTGCAGAAAGCATCAGACATCGAAGCTGCGAAACGCGATGGCCAGATGGGGATTTTGTTCCATTTCCAGGGCACAGGACCGTTTGAGACGGATCTTAACCTGGTCGAGGCTTTTCAAGCGCTTGGCGTGCGGATGGTGCAGCTAACCTACAACAGGAAAGATTACGTCGGAGACGGATGCGAAGAAGAGATCGACGGCGGGCTAAGCAGGTTTGGAAAGGCCCTCGTCCAGAGGCTGAACGAGAACAGAGTCATCGTCGATTGCACCCATACCGGCTATAAGACGACTATGGATGCCTTGTCGCTGACGACGAGGCCTGCGGTTTTTTCTCACTCCAATTCTGCCGCCGTGTTTCCCAGCAAGAGAAACATCCATGACGATCAGGCAAAGGCGGCAGCGGCCACAGGAGGGCTTGTCGGCGTCAACACTGTTCCTCATTTCCTTGTGTCCGTCAAAGACGGGGCAACGCGGCCGTCGCTTGATGATCTGATCGCACATATCGATCATTTCGTCTCGCTCATCGGCATCGATCATGTTGGCTTAGGACTCGATTACTTTTCAGGAAATCTTCCGTTCTGCGACGTGGATACAGCAATTCGAGACTGGGAGAAATACGTTAGGAAAGGTGCTTTTACCCCTGAGGTCTATCCCCGTCCACCTCATTACTACCCGCCTGAAATTGAAACGCCGGAGATGCTCCTCGGGATGACGGAGGGGCTTATTAGCCGCGGGTACAAGGAAGACGAGGTCCGTAAGATACTGGGATTGAACTGGCTGCGTGTCTTCCGGGAAGTCTGGGGAGAGTGATCTCGTGGCTTTTGACCTGGAAGACCCCCGGAGCCTTGAACCTAAAGTTCTTGCGGTGACCAAACAGCAGATGACCCTTCCCATCCTTTCAGTTTCTCATTTGGTAACCTCCTTCCGGGTGGGAGCGCGCTGGAACCCCGTTGTGAATGACGTGTCGTTCGAGGTCGGCGCGAGGGAGACTGTCGCTGTCGTTGGCGAATCCGGATCCGGCAAGAGCGTGACTGCGCTCTCGATCATGCGGCTAAACTCCGAGCGCTCGAGCGAGGTCAAAGGGTCAATCAAGCTCGAGGGCAAGGAACTGCTCACCCTGCCGGATGCCGAGATGCGCCGGATCCGCGGCAATGAAATTGCCATGATCTTCCAGGAACCGATGACGTCGCTGAACCCGGTGTTGACCATTGGCTTTCAGATCGCCGAAGCGCTGATCCTGCATCGTGGCCTATCACGGTCCGAGGCTGAGGCAGAGACGATTCGACTCTTGGAGAAAGTGCGCATCCCCGCCGCGAAGGCGCGCTTGCACGATTATCCAGACCGCTTCTCCGGCGGCATGCGTCAACGCGTGATGATCGCGATGGCACTAGCCTGTCAGCCGAAACTGCTTATCGCTGACGAGCCGACGACGGCGCTTGACGTGACCATTCAGGCGCAGATCCTCGAGCTGATCAAGGAGTTGCAGGACGAGGAGGGGATGTCAGTCCTCTTTATTACCCACGATATGGGCGTTGTCGCCGAGATCGCCCACCGCACGGTGGTCATGTATAATGGCCAGGTGGTCGAGGCCGCGCCGACCGAGGCCATCTTCAACAGTCCCGAACACCCATATACGCGATCGCTGCTTGCGGCCGTTCCAAAACTCGGCTCGATGAAAGGCCGTAGGCGGCCGATGCGCTTCCCGGTTGTCGACCGCGCGACTGGCCAAGCCGACGTGCCGGCCGAGGTGCCGGACACCATCAAGGAGACCGAGCGCCCAGTGCTGGAGGTCGCCGGCCTGACCAAACGCTTCGAAATCCGTTCGGGTTTGTTTTCTTCGATCAAAGGGCGCGTCTACGCGGTTGAGAATGTCTCTTTCAGCGTCAAGAGCGGCGAAACTTTGGCACTGGTCGGCGAGTCAGGCTGTGGTAAGTCGACGACCGGCCGCGCGGTGATGCGATTGACGGAGCCCCTTTCAGGCTCGATTTTGCTCGACGGTGTCGATCTTCTTAATCTAAGCCAACACGAACTGCGCAAGCACCGTAATCGCATGCAGATGATCTTCCAGGATCCGTTCGCATCGCTCAATCCACGGATGAATGTCGGCACTGCGATCGTCGAGCCGCTGCTGATCAATAATCTCGCCAGCCGTTCGGAAGCACGCGACAAGGTCGCCGACCTCCTGCAGCGAGTTGGTCTTTCGCCCGACATGGTCAACCGCTTTCCGCACGAGTTCTCGGGTGGCCAGCGCCAGCGCATCTGCATTGCGCGTGCGCTTGCGCTCGAGCCGCGACTCATTGTGGCAGACGAGGCGGTCTCGGCGCTCGATGTTTCAGTGAAGGCACAAGTCGTCAACCTGATGCTGGATCTGCAGGCCCGCATGGGGCTCGCCTATCTGTTCATCTCGCATGACATGGCCGTGGTCGAGCGCGTCAGCCACCGCGTCGCTGTCATGTATCTCGGAGAGATCGTTGAGATCGGTCCGCGCGAAGCGATCTTCCAGAATCCGCAGCATCCATATACCAAACGGCTGCTCGCGGCAGTGCCGATCGCCGATCCGGCACGGCGCCTGCAGAAGCGTCCGCTCACCAATGACGAGATTAAAAGCCCAGTACGATCTGCGGACTATGTTCCGCCCGTTCGCCAGTATCGCGAGGTCTCGCCCGGCCACACCGTCATGATCTGGGATTCGGAATGGGACAAGAAGGAAGCGCCGGCCGTCGCTGCCTGACGTTGTTGTGAACGGCCAGAAAAAGGGGAAATAAAAATGAAGATAAGCGCTAACAGTAGCAAGAGCGTGGCTAAGAGGATAATGCGTTCGTCGGTATTTGCAGGGATCTTTTTCGCCAGCACGGCAATGGCGGATACGCTTCGCGTAATTGCTGACGGAGATCTCAAAACCGTAGATCCCATAGTGACGACGTCGGGCACGACCTTGGTTCATGCCTATCTGATCTACGACAAATTGTTCGAGTTCGACAAAGACGGCGTCGCCCATCCCCAGTTGGCTGATAAAGTCGATACTAGTGCCGACAAAAAAAGCTACACGATCACGCTTCGGAAAGGCCTGAAATTTTCCGATGGAGGTCCAATTACGACGGACGACGTTCTTCAGTCCCTGAAGCGCTGGGCTTCCCGGGACCAGACCGGGCAGTTGTTGGCTGCCAGACTCAAGGGGATGACGAAACTCGATGATCTGACGTTTCGCATTGAGCTGACCCAGCCATTTGACGTTCCCGCCGCGCTAGCCGGTATCACCGGGAATCCTGCTTTCATCATGCCCAAGCGGGTTGCTTCATTACCGCCAACAGACCAGCTCACGGATACAACCGGCTCTGGACCTTATCAATTTGACTATTCGTCATGGAAGCCAGGGCAGACGCGCATCTATACCAAAAATCCCAATTACATCCCGAGGACCGATCCGCCGAGCTTCTTTGCCGGCAAGAAAGAGGCATCGTTTGACAAAATTGAAATGGCTTACGTACCAGATGCCAACACCGCAATGGCGGAGATGCTCACTGGGCAGCAAGATATCTGGGCAGCTCCTCCGCTGGATAACGCTCTGGCCTTGCGGGACAATCCCGACCTCGTTGTGGCGAAAGGGTTTCTAAACCAGGGTGTGGTCGTGGTTAATCACGTAGTGCCTCCGTTCGATAACAATAAGGCACGTGAGGCGCTTACCTATCTGATTGACCAAACCGAGATCAGCCGCGCGGCGGTGGGTGACCAGGAATTCTGGCACACCTGCTATGCTTATTTGACTTGCAAGGGGACGTATGGAGACGAGTCCGCTTACAAGGGTCATCGCGGGGCAGCCGATTTAGACAAGGCGAAAGAACTCCTCAAAGAAGCCGGCTACGATGGGAAGCCGATCGTGATCCTCGACCCGACAGATTGGTCTGAAGCCCACGCCAGGGCGCTGTATTTGGGGCAGCAACTGAGAAAGGTCGGCGCTGAGGTCGACCTTCAGGCAATGGACTGGTCGACGCTCACGTCGCGCCGTACCTCTAAAGCGCCAGCTTCGGAAGGCGGCTGGAACCTCTTCCCCAACATCATGGAAGGCCAGCCAGCCTCCTCTCCGCTTACACATCTCATGCTTGCCTCTAACTGCGACAAGGCCTGGTTCGGTTGGCCCTGCGACAAGAAAATCGAGGACTTGCGGGCAGCATTCATCAGCGCAGCGGACCAGAATGAGAAGAAGAAAATCGCCAGTGAACTCCAGGCCCGTGCATCCGTCTATCTACCGTTCATCGTGACAGGAGAGAATACTGGGGCCGTCGTCTACAGAGCCGAGCTCGAAGGATTCAACCCCGAAACGGCTGAACTGTATTTCTGGAATATCCGGCGAAAGAGCAAGTAGCGCGCCAATCTGTGGCCGTGAGGTTATTATGATCAGGTATCTCATCACCAGAATGCTTTCCATCATACCGGTGATGGGGGTGGTAACTGCCGTTGTTTTCGGGCTAACTTATTTGAGCCCGGGGGATGCGGCGGTTGTGCTGGCGGGCGACTATGCGTCGCCCGCTCAGATCGCTGCTATCCGAGAGCGGCTTCACCTAGATGCTCCAATTGTGCCCCAGTACTTTCATTGGCTGTGGAACGTCCTGCGGGGTGATCTTGGAAATTCGATCTTTTCTGAACAACCAGTATTGAGTCTCATCCTGGCGCGAGTCGAACCGACAATCATTCTGGCAATCGCAGCAACTCTGGTCTCAGTTGTGATTGCTGTGCCACTGGGACTGTTGGCTGCGCGGAAAAGGGGCGGCATCGCCGATCAACTGGTATCCTTCTTCGGTATTGCTGGAACGGCAATACCGGCCTTCCTGATTGGGTATTTGCTGATATTTACGTTCGGGGTGTACTTTGGATCGATGCCCATCTCGGGGTTCCCTGGGCTCGAAAGCGGAGCATGGGAAGTCTTGAGGCATGTGCTTCTGCCGGCGACCATGTTGGGATTTGCGCAGACCGCGCTGATCACTCGGATCACGAGAGCGAGTGCGATCGAGGTCCTTAACCAGGACTTCATTAGGGTCGCGCGAGCAAAAGGCCTTGATGAGTTCACAATTATCATGCGGCACTGCCTTAGGCTCATCGCCGTGCCTCTCGTCACGATAGTTGGAATGTCGTTTGCCTATATGCTTGGTGGCGTGGTGATAACCGAGACAGTGTTTGCCATCCCCGGGGTTGGACGTCTCTTGGTTGACGCCATCCAACACAAGGATGTCCCGGTGATCCAGGGAGTCTTGCTATTAAGCTCATTCGTATATGTTCTTATAAATTTACTTGTCGACCTATCATATCTGTTTATCGACCCGCGAATTAAATATACCTAGGGAGGTTAGGCGATGACGATTTCTCTGTCGTGGCGACAAAAGAGGCGCCTGCCGGCTCCTTTGCTGGTGGCCTCATTTTTCATGCTCTTGGTTGTATTGGTGTCATTTTTAGCGCCGATCCTAACTAGCGTTAACCCCTTGTCCATGACCGCGGATGCAAGGCTCAAGCCACCTAGCTACAGTCATTTACTGGGGACCGATATGTTCGGCCGAGATATTCTGGCGCGTGTGCTTTATGGCGGGCAGATTTCGCTCGTGATCGGTTTGGCTACAGCGGCTCTGGCGACAGCGATCGGAACGATCCTGGGCCTCGTCGCCGGAGCCGGGCAGCTCTCGGACAAGATCTTGATGAGGATCATGGACGGCATGATGGCTATACCTGGGATCCTGCTTGCGATTGCCCTGGCGACGATCTTTGGTGGCGGGGTCTTGACTGTGATCGTAGCTTTGGCGATCCCGGAAGTGCCGGGTGTCGCAAGACTGGCTCGGAGCTTAACGCTGACACTCCGGGAGCAAGTGTTCGTAGAGGCAGCTCGGTCCTACGGCGCTGGACCTCTGCGCATTCTGTTCAAGTACATCCTGCCGAACGCGTTGGCGCCGATCGCAGTGCAGGCCACGTATATCTGCGGCGTGGCGATCCTTTATGAGGCTTACCTCAGCTTTGTCGGCGTTGGCGTTCCGCCCGAGCATCCGAGTTGGGGCAACATTGTTGCCGAGGGGCGGTCCTTTGCCTTGATTGCCCCACATATGATTCTCTATCCAAGCGTGCTTATTGCGGTTGTCGTGCTCGCAATCAATTTGATGGGCGATGGGGCGCGGGACATGCTCGACCCGCGATTCGCCTTGCCTGATTGAGCTTCTCGAAAAGATGCCAAATCAGGCTTCGATGCATGATCCATGTGAACAAGCAAAGCGCCTGTGAAGCACAGTTGCAATCAGGCGCTTCTTTGACCTCCGGAAGGTGCGATCATACCGCAGGGTCGCTAACTCGGCGCTTATTGAGCGCCTCCAGAAGGTTTTCACCGGCCCGGATGATGTGCCCTCGCATAAACTCCACGACTTGAGGGTCGCGTTCTTTGCACATGCTCAGAATTTGGCGATGTTCGCGCTCTGCTTCTTCGAAACCCGAAGTCAGAAGTAGCTGAATCCTGATATATCGATCAATCTGGACATTGATGCCCTGGAGAATGGCGAGTGTCTGAACGCGTCCCGCGGGTCGATAGAGACTGCGGTGAAACTCCCAGTTCAAAGCGCCTACCCTAGCAATGTCCCGCTTGTGATATGCCTCTTCCAGTCGCTTGAGAATTTGCGCGGAGTGAGCCAACTCTTCGTCCGAGAGATGCTCTAGAGAGCGGCTCAGAATATCGCACTCCAGCGTTGCCCGAAGTTCGAACAATTCCATGATCTGTTCGGACGGCAATGTCGAAACAATCGCACCCTTGTGGATCTTGGAAACAATTAATCCCGCTGCTTCCAACTGGCGAAATGCCTCGCGCACAGGCATTCGGCTGCATTCGTATTCAGCTGCGATCGCTTCTTGTATGAGGGGATCGCCCTCTTTGAACTCGCCACTGAGAATGCGTTCCCGCAACGACTCCGACAGCGCCTCCGGTAGGCTTTGCCTCTGAAGGCGATATTTCGAGCCCTGCATCTTCTGTTCAAGCATCTTGTCTGTCGTTTCTTGGATCCCAAAGCCCAAAATTAAAGCCGCCTTTTTCGCTTATTCCAATGGGTCGGCATGGGTCGGCTATTAGGAATAGTACCCCAAAAAATGGCGACATCAAAGGCTAGACAGGATATTTGTCGCCGTGTAGATTGGATCCAGTTGGATTGCAGATGGATGGAGAACCATGGCAAAGTGGGCCGGTGTATACCCCGCGGTGACGACGAAGCTAACGCGGGATGGCGTGGTTGACCTCCGAGCGACCAAGGACAGCCTCGACCGCCTCGTCAAGGCAGGCGTTTCCGGCGTCATCGTGCTTCCAATGCTGGGCGAAAACGCTTCGATGTCGCTGAAGGACCGCGAAAGCATCATCCGCGGTGCGGTCGAAGTGGTCGCCGGTCGTGTTCCGGTTCTCTCTGGGCTTGCTGAAATCACACTCGAAAGTGCGAAGGCCAACGCCAAGTTCTACGAATCATTCGGCGCCCAGGGCCTGATGGTGTTCCCAAGCCTCGGCTATAAAACCGATGATCGCGAGACCGTCGAGTGGTACAAGGGTGTCGCCAGCGCTTCGTCGCTGCCGATCATGATTTACAACAATCCAATCGCGTATGGCGTAGATTGCACGGTCAACGTTCTCAAGCACCTCGTCGATACGCCGGAAATCGTCTGCGTTAAGGAAGAAACCGGTGACATTCGTCGCGTCACCGATATCTATGTCGAGCTCGGCGACCGCTTCAGCGTCTTCTGCGGCGTCGACGATCTGATTCTCGAGAGTTGCGCGCTGGGCGTCACCGGCTGGGTGTCCGGCATGACCAACGTTTGGCCGTCAGAATGCGTCGAGCTCTTCAACCTCTGCGCCCAAAACAAGTACCAGGAGGCGCGCGCGCTTTACCACATCCTGACACCGTCCTTTCATCTCGACACCCACGTCAAGCTGGTTCAGTACATTAAGCTCGCCGAGAACCTGGTCTACGGAGCCCCTGAATGGACCCGTGCACCGCGTTTGCCGCTCGTCGGCGAAGAGCGTGAATTTGTCATCTCCACCGTTCAGCAGGCAATCGGCACCCTTGCCAACCGGGTGTAGAAGGCTGCGTGATTTCCACTGACCGCGCTGCCGCGTCCGGTCGCCATATGTCCGCGGCCTTCGCGCGGCGTCCCCTGCCGGTGTCGGGACACGCTTGTATTTTTCGAGGTTATAGTGAGGCAAATTATCGAGAGATCGTCGCGATTATGGCGAAGGTTCACTTTTTCTACAACGAAAGTCTTCGAGCCCTGCCTTGAACTGCGCGCCGCGTTGAGCGGCGCCGCGCGCTACATCTCATTCGGAACGCGAGCCAACACGACAGAGCTCGACTGTATAGGTATGCTTGTCGTCGGATATGCTCCACTTCCCGCCCGGCTGCGGCATCAACTGGGTGTCGGGCGAGAACGCGTCGCAAATAGCCTGAGGCCAGCTGTCGTCCAGATCGGATGAAGACGAGGAGTTCACCGATCTTCACCATGCGAACCGTCCGTGCGCCGGTCAGCGGTGTCTGTGCCCGATACCGCCATTCCGACGGCCAGTTCCATTTTGCTTGATCGCAAGTTCTTCCGACAGCTTCTGAGCGTACTCAGCCCGGAATTCTAATCGCTTAACGAGGGCGACGCCTTCCTGGTGATGTTTGGCTCGTGGTCGAGCGGCGCCCGTTCATTTGCGTAGTGCGGCTCGGCGTCGGAGGCGGAGCCAACGGTTCTCGCCGAGTGTGTCGCGCAAGACGGTTCCGACCAACTGCTCGCGCCCGCCCGGAATGATGAGCATCTTGTCCGGCCTAATCGCTCGAACCTCAATACCGACCTGGGAAGCTGGGGGCGGCGTCAAACAGTCGAGCCACTCCTTTAACGGTTTTTCATCAAAGACGAGCCGCTCTCCCTCGCGGCGCAAGGTGTAGCTTTCCAGGCAAGTCTCGTAGGTTCCCAGCCAAGCCTCGATATCGAGGAGCGGCCGGATTCGCAGATCGGGCGAGGCGAGGCCAAAGTAGGAACGCATAGCCCATGCCAATAGTCGCTGCGCTGTGATCCCCCCATTCGCGCCGTTGGTTAGAACGGCCATGGCGAAGCGCCGCGACGGAATCATAGCAAACAAGCACGGCTGTCCGTTAGCGCCGCCGTTGTGGCTGACAACCCGCTCTCCGGTACTCTCGTCGAGCCACCAGCCCAATCCGATCTCGGGGGTGTCGCTCAATGGGCCGGCTGGTTCAAAGGCAGCCACCCGCATGGTGTCGCCGAGCACCGCCGCCCCGTCTAACTGGAACTGTGCGTAGCGCATGAGGTGGTCGGCGCTGGCGATCAGGCCCCCGATCGGGTTACCGCAGCGGGGCATCGCCCACGGCCGTGCTATCACTGTCTGCCCGCCGTGCTCGGCATGCCCGACGGCGAAGTTGCGGTGGACCAGGTCGTGGGCGAAGAAGCAAGTGCCGTCTATACCGAGCGGTGCGAGCAGCGCATTATCCAGCACGTCTTCGAAGGGACAGCCATGCAGCACCTCCAAGATTCGTCCAAGGACATAGAAAGCGGCATTGTTGTATGACCACATCCGACCCAGTGGCGTGACTTGGATCAGTTTGCCCATCCGGGCGACCATGGCGGCCAGCGCGTCTTCGCCCCAGCCGTGATCCTCATAGAAGTCTCCCTCCCAGCCGCAGCTGTGGGTCAAGCAATCGCGGACGGTCACGGCAGCCGAGACACCCGGGTCCGCGACGGTGAACTGTGGCAGGTGGGCGCGAACCGGATCATCCAAGCTGAGGCGCCCCTGCTCTACGAGCTGAAAGACGGCGGTGGCGGTGAACGTCTTGGTGATTGACCCGATCTGGAACAACGTGTCGCCGCCGACCGGCTGCGGATGTAGCGCGTTTGTTACACCTAGGCCGGCGGTCGCGGCACAGCAGTCACGGTAGACGCCGAGGGCGATTCCCGGAACTCCATCGCGTTGCATCTCCACACGTGCTTGCTCGAGCAGCGCGGAGTCGAGGCGATGAGACGGCAACAGAGGAGAATTGTGTTCGCTCATTTTCATTGCAGATATTCTTCTTTTAGCCAGTTTTGGATAGACAGCTTTCAGCTCCGTTGGGGTAGCGGCAAGCCCGATCGAAGTTCGCCGCACCGCAGGGCGCAGGTTATCGTACGTGATCGTTCCGGTACGGCACCTCGAGGGTGGTCGCGTCGGCGGCCATTGCTAGTCATCCGTAAGTCCGCAAGAAGTGGGCCAGCCTGCAGAGTTCGTGCCAAAACTCATTGGTGTCGCGGGTTGCGCCGCACAAGGATCAGACGGCCGCCCCGTGGAGGAAGACTATTACCAATTTAGATGCTGGTCGGCGTCCTTCCGTAGCCGCCTGTTGCGGCCACTCTCGCAGGTCTTCACAGTCCATCGGTCAATGAATGAGGCTGTGGGTGAGGCCTCTCGGCCGCAAAGTTCGTGATCCAGGATCGGGAGCTTCAAAGCCCCACGATGAAGGGGGAAATTTTGATCCCGGCAAAGAGAAAGTGACCACGAGACGAATTGAAACAGATGCTGCGGCTTGCCGGAAGTGTGGGAGGAGTATCGCGGTTCGCATCCCGGCCCCGTCGAGCGCATCATCGCCTACGTCACGTCGAGGTCGGCGCCAAGGTTCTGGTAGGCATTTGGCCGCAGACCGGACGTCCAGCACCAAGGCGACCGCCAGCCAGTTCCGTCTGTTCATTGATGCCGGCGTCTATTGGCTCGTGTCTGCGGGCCGCAATGCCGAAGTGCTCGCGCTTGGCAGTCGCCCAATTCGACGCGCCGCGCCTACGCCTCCTAAAGATCGCCGCGTGTGTGGTCGATATGCCTCCTGTATCTTCCAACATCCAACATCCTGTCCTGACCAGGCCATCCAGCGCATCGTCCTCGACCGCATTCGCAACTCGTCACCTAACCGACGGGGCGCAACCCCCCAAACGACTCGCCGGACCGCAACCCAAACCCCGCTGCAATCACGACGGATCAAGCCGCGCCCCACGGGCTCGAAAAAAGGCGCCGCAGGGACGACCCCCGCGCCGCATCAAGCCGCCGCATATTGGCATGCATTAATCGGGCTAGTCTTACTGCGTCATAAAATGTGAGATCGACGGGTATTGAGCGTGGTCCGGGTGCAGCATGGACATCGTTGAAGCCGATTGGCTAGGGCGACGGTGAGGCGTGGTCGCAGAGTTGGGATTGAGTTCCCGATGCCCCTGTAGGTCACTGCCGGGTTATCTTAACGATGGCGCCCATAGTCCGTTGAATCGCGGCCGGTAGACAATCAAGCGCCTCCATCAGAAAAGGCAGATCATTGGAGAGGGTGAGCTCGGGAAGAGTTCTCGATGATATTTTAGTGCGTATTTCAGTCGATCGTGAGCACGGATTTCACCGCATCGTGAGCACGGATTTCGCGGGATCGTGAGCAGCGATTTCAGATGATCGTGAGCAACGATTTCAGACGATCGTGAGCAGCCTTCTCGAAGGTTGTGGACGCTTCGGCCGACATCTCAACCGGGCTACAGGTTGCCTCGTCAATGCAACGAGGAAGCCTGATGCCAACCCAGAGATTGTCGATGCGCCGGATCAGAGAAGTTTTCCGTTCAAGGCATGTCCAGGGCCTCACCGAGCGCGTCATTGCGCGCATGCTTGGGATCAGCAATGGGGTTGTGCATGGATACCTACGGCGAGCTCGCCTTGCCGGGCTGACCTGGCCGTTGGTCCAAGGTATGGACGACGAAGGCCTTGAGCTTCTTCTGTTTCCAGCGCCCAAGTCAGCGTCGCACAAGCCCTCGGCGGCCCGTGCCTGATTGGAGCCATGTGGAGAAGGAGCTGCGCCGCCGCGGTATGACGCGGGTGCTGCTGTGGGAAGAGTATCGCGCCGCCAATCCCGACGGCTTTGGCCACACGTGGTTCTGTACGAGCTTCGAGGCCTGGAAAGGACGCGTACGCCCCTCAATGCGGCAGACGCACCTGGGCGGCGAGAAAGTTTTCGTCGACTTTGCCGGCGACGCCTTCGACATCTTCGATCCCGTCACCGGCGAAGAGCACGCCATGAAGCTGTTCGTCGCAGCGATGGGCGCCTCGAACTATACCTACGCCGAGGCGTGCCCGAGCGAGAGCCTGCCCGACTGGATCGGTATGCACACCAATCTTTTTGCCTTTCTGGGTGGCGTGCCGAAGTTCGTGATCTGCGATAATCTCCAGGCCGCCGTCACCAACCCCGATCGCTACGACCCCGGCCTCAACCGGACCTACGCCGAGATGGCGAGCCATTACGGCACCGCAGTCCTCGCAGCGAGGCCGAGACGCCCGAAGGATAAGGCAAAAGTCGAGGTCGCCGTGCAAATAGCGCAGCGCTGGGTCCTGGCGCGGCTGCGCAACCATCGCTTCTTTTCCTTGGCGGAGCTGAACGGCGCCATCCGCCTGCTTGTCACCGAACTCAATGCCCCGCCAGATGCGCGGTTTCGGCTCCAGCCGCGCCGAACTGTTCGCCGAGATCGACAGGCCTAAGCTGGCAGAACTGCCAGATCAGCCATACGTCTTTGCGCGCTGGAAGCGTTGCCGCGTCGCGCCCGACTATCATGTCGAGGTCGACGGGCACTGGTATTCCACGCCCTATCGCTTCATCCGCGAGCTCGTCGATGTGCGCATCGCCGACAACACCGTCGAGTTCTTCCACAAGGGTCAGCGGATCGCCAGCCACGCCCGTGCGCCCAACCGGCGCGGCCATACGACCATTGCCGATCACATGCCGAGCGCGCATCGCCGCTACGGCAAGTGGACGCCTGGAGGATTGATCGCGGCCGGCGAGAAGATTGGTCCTTCCGCCGCCGCCTTCTTCCAGGCCGTCATCGCCGACCGGCCGCATCCCGAACAGGGCTTTCGAACCTGTCTCGGCATCCTGTCTCTGACCAAGAGCTACGGCAACGCACGCGTCGACGCAGCCTGCGAACGCGGCATCCTCATCAAGGCACGCTCCGCCGCCTCGATCCGTTCGATCCTCAAGACCGGCCTTGATCGCGCCTTTCTCGACGACACCCCCGATCCCCAAGCCCTGCGCCACGGCAACATCCGCGGTCAGGGCTATTCCACTGAACCACGGAGATTCCAATGCTTACCCATCCAACGCATGAGCGGCTGATCGCACTCGGCCTGAGCGGAATGGCCAAGGCCTTCGAGGAGCAGCGACGATCGCCGGATCTGGATGCCTTGTCGTTCGAGGAGCGCATCGGGCTTCTCGTTGATCGCGAAGCCGCCGAGCGCGACACCAAACGGCTCACGACACGGCTCAAATTCGCCGCGCTGCGTCAAAGCGCCTGCGTTGAAGATATCGATCTGCGAACGCCGCGCGGTATCGACCGCGCCGTCTTCGCCAGGCTCGTCGCTGGCGACTGGATCGACCGCCATGAGAACTTGCTCGCTACAGGCGCAACGGGTCTGGGCAAGAGTTGGCTGGCCTGTGCGCTAGGTCACAAAGCCTGCCGCGACAACCGGCCGGTCCTCTATCATCGCGTCCCACGTCTGTTCGAGGCACTCGCCCTGGCGCGTGGCGACGGACCCTATGGCCGCCTGCTCAAGACGCTCGGGCGCGTTCAGCTCCTCATCCTCGACGATTGGGGCCTGGCGATTCTCACTGCGGCTGAACGGCGAGACCTCCTCGAGATCCTCGACGATCGCCATGGCCGCGCTTCCACAATCGTCACCAGCCAAGTTCCCGTGGAACACTGGCATGATGTCATAGGCGATCCCACCCTTGGCGATGCCATCCTGGATCGCCTCATTCACAATGCTCACCGCCTTCAGCTCACCGGAGAAAGCATGCGAAAACACAATGCCCGCGCCCGCCCTCTTGACGGCGCCTCAAACACCTGAATCAATGAACACGTCGATCGAAACAGCGCTCATGATCGCCCGAGATACCTGCTCACGATCAAACGAAACGAGCGCTCACCATCGCCTGAAACGGCTGCTCACAATCAGCGAAATGCGCATTTAGCCAGCAAGACTTCAGTGCTCATGATGAGCTGACCTAGGGTCTGTACTCAATTAGGATTCCGGCTGGGGCAGAATTGTGATTCAAGGCTTCCGAATCGAGGAGGCCTTGATGCGCAAGCAGCTCTATTGGCTGAGTGATGAGGATTGGGAGCAGATCGAGCCACTGCTGCCAAGGGGTCAACGCGGTGCGCATCGGGTCGATGACCGGCGTGTCATAAGCGGCATCATGCATATGCTGCGCTCGGGCGCACGCTGGCGCGACTGTCCGCCCGAATACGGGCCCTACACGACGGTCTACAACCGCTTCAAATCGCTGGAGCCGTCGGGGGATCTGGCTGGCGATGTTCAAGGCGCTCACCGGCAGCACGGGTGTGATCGGCACAGCCGCGATCAACGGGGACTGTCAGGAATCTTGTGCGTGAGGCCGGTTGTCGTCATTGGCTGACGAACCTTTCGCCGAAGACGACGGCGAATTGTGTTCTGGCCTCGAACCACTCGCGCGGGGCGCGTTTCCATTCCTCGGCGGCGGGTTGAGAACCAGATATAGCAGTTTCATCGCCGCGTCGTCATTGGGAAAGTGACCGCGCGTTCGCACGGCCCGCCGCAGCTTTGAGTTCAGCGCCTCGATGGCGTTTGTCGTGTAGATGATGCGGCGCACGCTCTCGGGGAATGCGAAGAACGGCACGACATGGAGCCAGTTGCGCCGCCAGCTCTGAGCGATTGCCGGAAACGTTGGCCCCAGTAGCCAGCGTCGAAGGCATTGAGCGCGGCCAGGCCGGCTTCGGCGTCCTTGGCCCGGTATATCGCCCGCAGCGCCGGCACGACAGGCTTGCGGTCCTTCCAAGACACGAACTCCAATGAATGGCGGATAAGGTGCACAATGCAGGTCTGCACGACCGTTTGCGGGAATACGGCGTTGATCGCTTCTGGAAAGCCCTTCAGGCCGTCGACGACGGCGATCAGGATGTCGGCGACACCTCGGTTCTTCAGCTCATTCATGACGCGCAGCCAGAATTTGGCGCCTTCGGTCTGCTCGATCCAGATCCCCAATATCTCCTTGCCGCCGTCGGGCAGGATGCCGAGCGCGATATAGATCGCCTTGTTGCGCACGAAGCCCTCGTCGCGAATTTTGACCCGGATGGCGTCGAAGAAGACCAAGGGAAAGCAGGCGTCCAACGGCCTGTTCTGCCATTCGGCGACCTCCTCGAGCACGGCGTCGGTGACGGCCGAGATCAGGTCCGGCGAAACGTCGATGCCGTAGAGTTCCTCCAGGTGGCCGCGGATCTCGCGCACGCTCATGCCGCGCGCATACATGGATACGATCTTGGCGTCGAAATCGGGAAAGCGGCGCTGATACTTTGCGATCAACTTCGGGTCGAAGGAGCCGGCACGGTCACGCGGGATCGAAAGTTCGAGCTTCGATGTGCCCGTCAGAACCGTCTTCTTCGAATGTCCGTTGCGCCGGTTCGCCAGTCCTGTGGCTTGCTCCTCGTCAAGATGATCGTCCAATTCGGCGTTCAGTATCCGCTCCGAAAGCGCCTTCTTCAGATCGTCGAGCAAACCGTCCTTGGCAAACAGCTCCTGCGGGTCGCGCCCGGCAAGCAACCGATCCAGTACTTCCTTCTCAATGGCCATGCGATGATTCTCCTTTCCATCATCACGCACAAGATTCCTGACAGTCCCCGATCGACGCCTCGCACGTTAAGGCGCACCGCTCCGCCGCCGGCGGAAAAGGGGGTCTTCGCAGAGGCCATCGGGCGATCACGCGGCGGCCGCACGACCAAAATCCACGCGCTGACCGATGCTGCTGGCCGGCCGCGCGTCCTGATGATCGCTCCCGGCAATCTGCATGACGTGATGATGGCCGAGGAACTCCTCCTCGCCGCGGGACCGGTCTAGAGGCTGCTCGCCGACAAGGCCTATGACACCAATCGTCTGCGCACGCTTCTCGCTCAAAGCGGGATCGAGGCCGTCATTCCGTCCATCGCCAGGCGCAAGCCGATGATCCCCTACGATCGCGAAGCCTACCGCCAGCGCAATCTCATCGAACGCATGTTCGCTCGGCTCAAAGACTTCCGCCGCATCGCCACGCGCTACGACAAGCTCGCAAGGAACTTCCTAGCTGGCATGCTTCTCGCCGCAGCCATAACCTGGAGCTCAATTGAGTCCGGACCCTAGTTCATTGTCATGCCTCCTTCACAAAAACAAAGGCCGAATCTGCGGCATTTCGGCTGCAGCCTTGTCGTTTGCAACGCAGGTACCCTTTGAAACAGTTTGAAGCGGCACAGGACCGTATCGCGCGACTTCGCGTTCATGATCAGGCCCGCTGAGTCGGCTTCGGGTTGCAGCCGACGATCATGATCTTCTGCCGAGCCATCGACTGGGGCGTTGAGCACCGTGTGTGGGCGCAGACTTGCCCATGCCCGCTTCCCGTACAGTGTGGTCTGACGCAGCCGTGACATGTGCTCTGCTTTCCTCGTTTACACCCATCGTAGTGACCCGCGACAGGAGTGTTCCAGTCGGCATGCCGCCGCCTCGCACCGAAGCCGCAAACCTCATGCCGATCTAGCTGATCACGAAGGCAGGAATTTTCCACATATTTTCCAATGGCTTAAGTTAAGAGTGCAGCAAGAATTAGTCCGACCACGAACGTGTCGCGGGGTCGCCAAACCCGACAGCAGGTATCCGGTGCCCGGCATCTCCCAACAATGACGAACAGGTTTTCTTCGCCTGGAAAGCCGAAGTCACGCCTCATTCAAACCGGTTCCGCGTTGTCCGATGGTCGACAATGTTGGACATACGACATAGCAGTATGAGAGCCATCATATTGTCTTCAAACAGTTTCTCCTCTGGCACGATACATGCGTGGTTATTCGCAAACGCGAACTGAGGAGAGATCGTTTCACAATCACACTCACCAGAAACGCCGTCGCGACTGCTGGGCCTCGCTTTCCCGCTCAGCAAACGGCAGTTCCAGTTGACACGCGTAGATAAAATGGAAGCTCCATATGAAATGCGACCCCGGTATTTTCGATCCCAATATACGATTGATTGTGTAGCTCTCTTCAACGGTGGTTGATCACAAAGGTGAATCAAACGCGCCCATTCGGAGGAAAAAAATGAAGATCGTAGCTATCGATTATTGGCAGTTGCCTTGCCGGTCGCTGAAGGAATCCTGGGACAGTGACGAGTCTGTCTGGCCGAGCGCGCCGCCTTCTTACATCGTCCGCATCACCAGCGAGGATGGGCTAATCGGCGTTGGAGAGGCAACCAGCCAGGTTTGGTACCTTGGTGAGACGAGTGCGCAAATGACAAGCTGCCTTCGTCTTTATGCAGAGGCACTGAAAGGTCATGACGCCAGCAATTTCGGCTTAGCCCATCTTCTTATGGAGCGAGTATACTCAGGTGGAATGCCGGGCGGCCGCACAGCTCGGACAGCCGTGGATATGGCCTTGCATGATCTCGTTGGCAAGGCCTACGGCGTTCCCATACATAAACTGCTCGGCGGGGCCTACCGGACGCGGTTAGATCTGCTCACAAATCTTTATCACAAGTCGCCGAATGAGATGGCGGATGCATGCTGCAGCTGCGCAAAGAAAGGCTTTAAAGGGCTTAAGATAAAGGTCGGGGACACCATGCTGCATCACGGGTTCTCGCATGAGCGTATGACGTCCGAGCTAGCTCTTCTTGAAGCGGCGCTAGGTGCCACCCCGTCAGACGTGTATATTGATGCGGACGCCAACCAAGGCTGGCGTAATGCGAAATGGACTGTAGCCAAATTGGAGAAGTACCGAGAACATTATAATCTTTCTATAGAGCAGCCACTGCACTATGGCGACATAGTGGGTTCGCAGTTTGTTCGTGAACGGTCCCGAGCGCCGCTAATACTTGACGAATCCGTGTGGTCGCCGGAGGCGATGATAACCATCATCGCTGAACAGGCGTGCGACCGTGTGGTTCTAAAGCTTAATCGTGTGGGGGGCTTTTACCCGGCAATCCAGATCATTGGCATGTGTACCGCCGCAGGTATCGGCGTCAGCGTGGATACCAATCCTTTTAACCTGGTAGGTGATACCGCCTCCGCTCATGTCGCAGCGGTCATAAGAGATCATTATCCTGTCGACTGCGAAGGTCATGTTACCTTTCTCACGCTTGGGCGTGATGATTTGTTATCTGGCGGCGTAACTTTCGGTGGTGCCCAAGCTATCGTGCCTGAGGCTCCTGGACTCGGGGTCGAGGTAAATTGGGATGCTATCGAGCAACTCGATCCTGCCTGACGCTTGCTTGTCAACTGATATTGACGCAAGAATGCGAACAGAAGCATTCACGCAGACGACAGATGGAAAAGGCCGCATAAGCTTAACACCAGAAACTGTCCCCGATTTTCTGTGTCTCAGTCTAGGGGTGCACTCCAGTCCGCGAATTAGCGGAATGGGTGTCCGCGAATTTCTGAAACACGCATGGAGTTGATCCGCTCTCCTGGTTCTCCCTGACCTTGACCGCATCGCTTGACGTGCTCCCCTGAATTGTCCTCGCTTTGAGGTTAGCCTCGTTATCCGGCTGAAGAGCCTCGAGGAGGAGAACGGCAAGCCTGAAGCGTCTGCTGGCCGATGCCATGCTTGACGTCCCGACCCTGCGCGAGATGCTCGGAAAATGTAGCGCTTCAACCCGCAGGCGCGGGCGTCACCGCAAACGGCACGTCGACATTTATCTCAAGTTCTGCTCGCTGCGCACCGTTTGCGAAGCGTCGCACCTGCAGCCAAGCCGACGTGACATGGTGCCGGCGGCTTGAACATGAGCGCCGAGCCCTCTTCTGATCGCGCAAAAAGGGTTCTCAGCCATCGCATATCAAATCTGGGGAACGATAAAATTTTGCTTTTTATGGGAAAAACGGGACGCAGAGAACGGCGTCAGATTAAGGCATGGCTGTCGTCCGAACAGAAGGTCACCGACGATTTTGCCAGTCGTTGGGCCCTGTGTCAGTCCAAGATGGCCGTGACCGAACGCATAAATGATATGCCGGCTCGAACCAGACTCCCCTATGACGGGCAGGCTGTCCGGCGTGGCAGACCGGTGGCCACTCCACTCAATGCCCCCTTCCCCCTTCATGCCTGGAAGATAAAGCTTAGCGAGCCTCACGAGAGCTTTCGAGCGTTCATAGTTCGGCGCGGCCTTCAATCCGCCAAACTCGGCCGCCCCACCGACCCGCAATCCCACCGAAAGCGGCGTCACCACAAATTTTCGGTCTGCGAATATCACTTCCCGTTCTAGGGCAATCCCCGGCGAGGCGATCGTCGTGTTGTATCCGCGCTCGCTCTCGAGAAGCACGCGGTCTCCCAACTGCCTGGCAAGTTGCGCCGACCAGGCGCCCGCCGCAATCACGATCTTTGCTGCCCTGAGTATCTCGCCACCGTTTAGCCAAAGTACGGCACCGTCGGTCGTAGGATTTAAACAGTCAACCTGGCCTCTCAAGATTCTCGCGCCGTTTGCGATGAGCCAATTCCGAAGAACATCCACCACTTTTTTCGGATCCGAAACATGCGACCATTGAGGCGTGAATATCCCATTTTTCACTATTGAACCGAGCGCCGGTTCCATGTCCCTGACCTGCGACGCCGACAACTCTTTGGTCTCCACGCCGAGCGCACGCTTGGCATCCCACTCCGGCTTGTCGCGTCTCAGACTGCCCTCGCTCTCGTAGACCGTTAGCGCTCCCTTACGAAACAGATCATTCGCGAGACCCACCTTGGTGAAGAGCGGCACAAGATCGTCATAAACACGGCTGTTGATTTCCGCAAGCGCGCCAGAAATCCGTCGCACCTCGGGTGCTGTGCCAACTTTCGCGAAACTCCAAAGCCACGGGAAAAGATGAGGCATATGCCTGACCCGGATCGCTAGTGGGCCAAGAGGATCCAGAAGCCAGAAGGGCACTTTCTTCCACAATCCCGGGACAGAAGAGGGTATCACTTCGGTTACAGCGATGCCGCCTGCGTTGCCGAATGACGCTTTGTCGCCCTCAGGCTCGCGATCGATGATTGTGACCGCTGCTCCGCTCTGTAGCGCCTCGTAGGCGACACTCAGTCCGACAATGCCGGCGCCGATGACAACTACGCTCATTCCAGACATCTGGTTTTCTCTCTCATAGGCACTGGTATGACACCGGCATGGCATCCACCACTCTGACAATTTTGGTCCGGTGACTTGGGAATTAATTCAGTGTCTCCGGGTATCGAAGTATCGAAGCTTTGTGGACGTCGAAAGAACCGCGATGCGGTCATAGTTGATATCCATTCCAATCAAACGTCTCATTCGCTCCCTTGTAACTTGTCATCTGCCGAATCCGTTGTGCTGACGGTTGCGGTGGCCGAGGCGACACCACCCCCTTTGGAGACCAAGCCCGCGGGAGAGCGAGGGTCTTCGTCCGCCGTTCCATCGAACCCGAAGGGTCGCTTGGGCCGCAAGCGAAGCCGATTAGGCAAGGATGGGACAGGATGGGTGCTGTTGTTGTGAGGATCGATGTCTCGAAGGATCGGCTTGACGTGCATGTCGCGCCCTTTGGGAGGCGTTTTCGGTCGGCAATGACCATGCCGGGGTGGAGGAACTTGCGGCTTTGGACGCGGCCGTCATCGCCGCTTTCGTGACGGCCACGGGAGCCGAGTTGCGTCCGTTGCCTGACGCCGAGACCAGAGCGCTGGGCGAGCTTGTACCTCCGGCAGATCGTGGCCATGATCGTGGAGGAGGAGAATCGCCAGCGCATGCTCACGGCACGCGAGGCCAGAAAGAGCATCAGGCAGCTGCTGTCTGCCTTGCGGCGCGAATTGAAGAGCCTCAATGCCGACCTCCACGACCGCTCCGCAAGTCGCCGCTGTGGCAGCTGGGGGAGAAGCTACTCACCTGGGTTCCCGGGGTCGGGCCGACGGTGGCGCGCGCCCTCATCGCCGAACTGCCCGAGCTCGGAAGCCTCGATCGGCGCCAGATCGCAGTCCTCGCCGGCCTGGCGCCCTGGACGTGCTTGGCAAGGTCGGGAGTAGCGCATCGTTGGTAACGGTACAGCGCAAATTTTGAGAAGTTGTTGAAGGCCCGACCGCTCATTGTAGCGGCAACGCTGGTTGTCTTATCTGCGCCGGCCAAGAGAACTTGCCCCAGACCAAACCCGTGGCGTTTCAAACCCTGTTCATAAGCAGGCATCAGTCGAATCTGACCAATCGCGGCAGCCGCTTGCTTTTCCTCAATTCGCAAAGATTTGTCTAAGGCGTTTCGGCGACGATGGCACCAACATGCACTCGTGCAGAGAGGTGAAGCGCCGCTGATTGTTTCTATTCGCCAAGGGTCGGAAATGGTGTGATAGACCAACCGATTAGGGCGACTGCGCGTTGAAGAGCGCCCTCGGTTTCAGCAAGGCTTGGTGAAGCAGCTATGACATGCCCAATCCAGTCTCGGTAATCACCCTTCCTGACGATCGGCGTCTTGGGCTCAACATTCAATTTGACCTCGGCGATACCCGGTATAGCAGCCGCCTGAGTGTCGCCACCGATCCAGTCGAGGATTCCATCGCGATCAGGAATGAGGAACCGCACCGCCGCAGTGTGCGAATGCCTTCTGCGCAAATCCCATTCCTGGCCGATGACAAGCTTGATGTGTTCGGTGACGAGATCGATCCCGTAAGCCAACTGAATTAAGGGAGGATGGACCCCGCCAGCAAGGCGCGGATTGACCTCAATGACGACTGGGCCGCGCTTGGTCCACCGGAATTCAATGCAGGTTGGCCCCCAGCCGAGGCCGAGAGCTCGCAAACAGCTCAACGAAAGATCAACGATGTGCTCGTGCTCGTCTTCGGTCAGCAGGGCCGGAAAGGTCGTCTCACGAAAGACGAAATGCGGTGGCGGGCCGAAGTCAGCGGCCGCAATTCCAATGACCTCATCTGCCATTATTTCGGCGCAACAAAAGGGGCCTTGTGCGAATTCTTCGACCAGGATCCTCGGGTCGGACTGCCATATGTGCTTCCCGCCCAACAGATAGGTTGTATGTTCGGCCAACTCGTCGACGTCGCGGCACAGTCGGACCCCGTAACTGCCGTTGCCGACGGCTGGCTTGACAATCACCGGGAAGCCGATCTCCGCCGCTGCGCTTTCAACGTCCGTCGCATTCGCGGCCAACCGATAAGCAGGTATTGGAATGCCAGCCTCCGCCAGGAGCTGACGTTGAATGAATTTGTCGCAGCATCGTTCAATCGATTCAGGGTTCGGTCCCGGCAGATCGAAATATTGGCAGAGCTTGCCAACTGTCGCATAGACCGCCTCCCTGGCGCTCGTAATGCCAGCAAGATCATAGGTCGCGCGGAGCTGGTCACATTCGCGGATCAGCGCATCGAGATTGTTTGT
>NZ_JAMYSF010000015.1:0-151172 GCF_040321775.1 Mesorhizobium sp. M0243
CCCACTCCCGCCGCCCCGGCCCCAGGGGGGGGCGGCGCGTCCCCACCCGGCTCCTAGTCCTATCCTCATCCTGACGACGGCAAACGCGATCCATATCCCTGCCGGCGAGCCGGTGCGGCTGCTATTGACCTCGACCGATGTGATCCATTCCTTCTGGATCCCAAGCTTGGCCGGCAAACTCGATCTTATCCCCGGCCACATGAACGTGCTGGATATCAAGGCGGACAAGCCGGGCGTCTACCGTGGTCAATGCGCTGAATTCTGCGGTGCGCAGCACGCCAATATGGGCATCTTCATCATCGCCGAGCCGCGCCCGAAATTCGATGCCTGGCTGAACGACCAGTTGCAGCCGGCCGGCGCGCCGGCGAGCGGCGAAGCCAAGGCCGGCGCGGACCTGTTCCTCAAACGCCCCTGCGTGATGTGCCACAGGATCGGGGGAACGCCAGCCGGCGGAACGGTGGCTCCCGACCTCACCCACATCGCCAGCCGGAAAACATTGGCGGCCGGAACGCTGACGATGAGCCGCGGCAATCTCGCCGCCTGGATAGCCGACCCGCAAGGCATCAAGCCGGGTTCCCACATGCCAGTGGCAGATCTCAACGGCGACGAGCTCAACGCAATCGTCGCTTATCTCGAGGGGCTGAAATGAGCAGCGATGTCACAGGCGACCGCCACATCCCGGAACCAGACCCCGCCAAGGGCGACCTTGCTCCCGAACGTGACGGCCCCCGCGATACGGGCATGGATGATGCCAGCCTGCATCGCTGGCTCGAGCGCACCTGGCGGACGCCGTCCGGCATCGTCGGAGCGCTCGCGAGCGTCGATCACAAGGTGATCGCACGACGCTATTTGATCACCGCTTTCGTCTTCCTTGGTCTTGGCGGCCTCAACGCTGTCGCCATGCGTATCCAGCTTTCGGGACCGCAACGCGGCCTGATCGGGCCCGACCTCTACAACCAGCTGTTCACCATGCATGGCGTTACGATGATGTTTCTGTTCGCCGTGCCCATCGTGCAGGCGACCGGGATCTACCTGGTGCCGCTGATGGTCGGCACCCGCAACATCGCGTTTCCGCGCCTGAACGCGTTCAGCTATTGGATCTACGTCTCGGGCGGCGCTTTCGCCTGGGTGTCCTTTGCCCTCAACATGGCGCCGGATGTCGGCTGGTTCGCTTACGTGCCGCTGTCCGGCCCCGAATTCGCACCGGGCAAGCGCGCCGATGTCTGGGCGCAGATGATCACCTATACCGAAGTGTCGTCACTGGCCGTCGCGGTGGCAACCATCGTCACGGTGTTCAAGCAGCGGGCCCCCGGCATGTCGCTGGACAAGATCCCGCTCTATGTCTGGGCGATGCTGGTCACTTCTTTCGTCGTCGTCTTCGCGATGCCGGCGGTGATGATCACCTCGACTTTCCTGATCCTTGACCGGCTGGTCGGCACGCACATCTTCAACCCGGCGGAAGGTGGGGATGCTCTGCTGTTCCAACACCTCTTCTGGTTCTTCGGCCATCCGGAGGTTTACATCATCTTCCTGCCGGCGACGGGCATGGTGTCCGCGATCATTCCTGTTTTCGCCAGGCGACCGACATTCGGTCATCTCGGGCTGGTCCTGTCGCTGATCGCAGTCGGCTTCCTGTCGTTCGGGCTCTGGGTTCACCACATGTTCGCCACGGGATTGCCTAAGCTCGGCGCCAGTTTCTTCACCGCATCCAGCATGCTGATCGCCATTCCAAACGGCGTGCAGATCTTCTGCTGGCTTGCAACACTTTGGGACGGCCGGCCGGTGATCCGGACGCCATTGCTGTTCGTCTTCGGCTTCTTCTTCATCTTCGTCATCGGCGGGCTGACCGGCGTCATGCTCGCCTCGGTGCCACTGGATCTTCAGGTGCACGACACCTATTTCGTCGTCGCGCACTTCCATTACGTGCTGATCGGCGGCTCGGTGTTCCCGCTGCTTGGCGCGGCTTATTTCTGGTTCCCGAAGATCACCGGCCGCATGATGAGCGAACGCCTTGGGCGGTGCCATTTCTGGCTGGCCTTCATCGGGTTCAATGCGGCCTTTTTCCCGATGCATCTCGTCGGCCTATGGGGCATGCCACGACGGGTCTACACCTATCCGGCCGAGCTTGGCTGGGGCAACATCAACCTTTTCATCTCGGCAGGGGCGCTGCTCTTCTTCCTGAGCTTTGTCCTGTTCACTTTCAATCTTGTGCATGGCGCGTTGAAAGGCACCTCGGCCGGCAACAATCCGTGGGACGCAGGAACCTTGGAGTGGGCAACATCCTCGCCGCCGCCGAGCTATAATTTCGCACGCATTCCCATCGTCACCCATATCGAGCCGCTCTGGGCCGAGCGCGAGACGCTCCCTGTAGCGACCGGGCTCCGCGTCGATGCGCGCGAGCTCCTCATCTCCACCGTGGCGGAAGCTCATCCCGACATTCGTGAGAAATCGGCCACACCGTCGATCTGGCCTCTTTTCGCGGCGCTCGCCGTCGGTGGTACGTTTCTCTATTCGATTTTTACGCCTTGGGCCATCGTCTGGGGCGCCGCGCCGATCGCCATCACGTTGATCGGTTGGTTCTGGCCGAAGGGCGATCCGGAGGACCAGGAATGAAGCATCGAGTTGCCGCCGATCTTTCAGGACTGCCGACCTTCGGGCATGGTCCGCATAGCCCGATCTGGTGGGGCACGTTGGGCTTCATGGCGCTCGAAGGCACCGGTTTCGCGCTGGCGGCGGGCGCGTATCTCTACCTTGCGCTGTCATGGCCAGCATGGCGGCTTAGCGCACCGCAGCCGAACCATTGGCCCGGAACGATCGTGATGATTTTGTTTGTCGTCAGCCTTGTGCCCAACCACGTCCTCCACCGCCACGCCAAGCAATGCTCCATGATTCCGGTGCGGATCGGCCTGGTGGTCATGTCGCTGCTCGGCATCGCTCCGCTCGTCGTGCGCTGGTTCGAATTCCCCGCCCTCAACATCTATTGGGACACTAACGCCTATGGATCGATGCTTTGGGTGCTGCTTGGCCTGCACACCACGCACCTCATAACAGATGTCGGCGACACCATCGTGCTGACAGTGCTGATGTTCACGCGCCACGGCTATAGCGGCCGGCGCTTCGGCGATGTCGGCGACAATGTCTTCTACTGGGATTTCGTGGTCCTGACCTGGATTCCGATCTACGTGCTCATCTATTGGGCGCCGAGGCTAGGCTGAGATGCGAGCGTTGCGGTTGGGAACGTCTTGGGGTGGTCTTCTGTCAGGTCCGCTGGCCTGGGCGGTCTCGACACAGCTGAATTATGCGCTGGTGCCTTGGCAATGCAACCGCCAGGTGCCGGTCGTGCTTCCCGTGGCGCTGCTGCTCGTCTTGTTGTCGCTGCTCGGCGGGGCGCTGTCGTGGCGGGCGAAGCGGCGAGGCGGTGCCGGATTCAAACCGGAGCGTACGCGCGGCACAGAGCGCTTCGTCGCCAATCTCGGGATGTTGTCGGCGTTGCTGTTTGCGCTTGTGATCCTCATGCAAGGCAGCGCGGCGCTGATCCTGGATGAGTGCCTGCGATGAACCTGGACGCGCTGTTCCCTACTTCCATCTGCTACGGCGCCGGCGCGCCCGGGGCCGGGTGGACGTTCGCGCTGCCCATCACCCTGCCACTCGCCGTGCTTGCCTTGATATATGTCGTTGGCGCGAGCCGGCTTTGGCGGCGCAGCAGCCGCGGCAGGACGTTGCGGCTGCGCCAGGCTCTGCTGTTCACGGCCGGATGGGGCGTGTTGACAGCCGCATTGGTCAGCCCGATTCATATGCTCGGCGAGCAGGTCTTTGCGGCGCATATGATCGAGCATGAACTGCTGATGGCCGTGGCGGCGCCGCTGTTGGTCTCTGCCTGCCCGGCTGCGGCCTTGATGTGGGGCCTACCCATCCGGTTCCGGCGCATTCTGGGAATTGCAGGACACGCCAATTGGCTGAGGATGGTCTGGGCCTTCGCAACGCGGCCGATCAGCGCGACCATTATCCACGGCATTGCTATATGGATCTGGCACATTCCGGTGTTGTTCGAGGCCGCGCTCGAACGCGGCGTGCTGCACTATGCACAGCACGCGAGCTTCTTCGGAACAGGGCTGCTGTTCTGGTGGGTCCTCTTGCCGCGTCCCGGCCGCCAGCATGCCTATGGGAGCGCAGTGATGCACCTCTTTGTCACCTCGCTGCATACCGGGCTGCTCGGCGTCCTCCTGTTGCTCTCGCCGCGCCTCTGGTACCCGGAGAACGCCGTGGGAGCGGCACTGTGGAATTTGAGCCCCCTGGAGGACCAGCAACTTGCCGGGCTGGTGATGTGGGTTCCGGCTGGATTGATATATGGCGGCGCAGCGCTGCTGCTGGCCGCGTTGTGGATCAAGGCGAGCGGAAGGAGGGAGGCGGCGCATGCGTACGAGCTTGTCTAAACTGCTTGCCGCCGTCATCGCCGCGCTAGTGCTGCTCGTCGCGGCCGTGGCCGGAATGACTTGGTGGTCCGATCGGGCCGCGCGCGTCCGCCACGAGGCGGAGGCGGCCACGGGCGGTGACACTGCGAGGGCCTTGCCGATCATGACTGCGAATGGCTGTTCCGGCTGCCATACGATAACGGGCGTGCCGGGCGCGCAAGGGCAGGTGGGTCCTCGCCTGGATGCCAGTCTTGCTGGCCGCGTCTTTATCGGCGGCGGGCTGGCCAACAATCCAGAGAACCTGATCCGCTGGATACGATCGGCCAGGGAAATCGATCCGCACACGGCCATGCCATCGACACGGATCACGGAGCAGCAGGCGCGCGATATCGCGGCCTACCTCTACGCTCTGAAATGACTCGAGCGGTTCACCGTTCGACGGACAACGCCGACCCCTTTCTGGAAGAGACCGACTATCGTTGATCTATGATTACCAAGCTAGGTTTGGCGCTGAGACGGATCGGAAATCCGTTCCCGCACGGCACGCTCGGTCTTGTCTGCTGTGGACTTCACAATCTCGCCGAGCTGATCGGCCATCGTGCCTGCTTCCATATGTTGCCGGCCAGCTTCCTGCTTAATGGTCTCATAGGCGTCAGCGGCGACCTGCTTGGCCTCATCGAGACCCATGTCGAGCATGGTTTCGGCGGTGTCGCGAAGCTTGTCCCCATAGGCGCCTAGTTGCTCATCCTCCGTTGCCGTATGGGGCAGCATTGCACCTATAGCGGCACCGATGGCGAGACCGACGGCCGCTACGGCCAAGGGTTGGTCCTCCAACAGATATTGGGCGGAGCGGCTGGCTTTCGCCATGTCACCAGTCGTCGAGCTTGCATTGGCAGCGCTTCCCGTCAGACCCGCCGCAGCGGCTCTTGCGGTGCTCGATATGGTATCGCCGACGCTGGTAGCGCTCGATGAGAGCGATTCCGCGGCATCGGAGAGCGTGCCGCTGAAGCCGCCGCGCTCACCTTCATCATGTCGTGCCGGCGCTGAAGGCAATGGGTAACCAGCGGGACCGTGGGCCGTGTTTGATGTGCCGCTGCCGAACATCAGCCAAGCCAGACCCGCGCCCACCATGGTGACCGGCAAAGGATTGTCTCGGACCTGCGTTCTGAGATTGCTGAGCATGGCCGAGCTCTCCCCTCCCGAGAACAGCCCGGTGAACTCATCCAGCAATTGTCCCGGCGTCATCTTGCCTCGAATGGATTCGGCGGTCTCCATCACCCGGGCGCGAGCCGCCTCGGCCTCGCGTTCAAGTTCGGCTGCGGATTTCTCTTTCATCTCACCTGTTCCTTGATCACGCTCGCGTCGCGCTTGAGCTGTTCCTGGGTCCGGTCGGGGGTAAGTTCCGAAGGCGCCATGCTGGCCATCCCGGTCCGCAGCAGGATGACGCCGAGGACCGCCACGACCACACCGACCAGCAGAGAAGACCACCCCGCGCCAAGCCCTGCCCGCGTCAGTGCGATAACGAGTGCCTGCAGCAACACCAATAGCGCGGCGAGAAGGCAAATCGCGCCGCCCAGCACTTCCGCGGCACCTGCTCCGGCTTTGGTAAGCTTTTCAGAGAGCTCGGCCCGAAACAGCCTCGCCTCGGTCTGCACCAGAGTGGTGACATTCTGGGCCAAGTCGGTGATCAGTCCGGCAAGGCTGGGATTGTTCTGGGTGTTCATCTCTCCTGCTCCGCCTTCTGCATAGTCCCGTCATCGCCGACGAGGCCAAAATCCTGCGAATGATCAGCGGACCAACCCTGTGGCTGATCGGTGTGTGATTTGAGGTCTCCCAGAGCAGCCTGAGATTCCGGCCTTGCCGGCGGAGAAGCCTTGATGAACCGCCCGAGCGCCAAACCGGCCAACACGGATCCCGCAAGCAGGACACCGGGATTTTGCCGGCCAAAGGACTGCACCTCCTCAAGGACCTGGCCGAACGGTTTCTGTTTCAAGGACGATGAAAGCCGCTCAAGCCCACCGGCAGCATCCAAAGCGAACTTCGATGCGTTCCTTTCATCGTTGTTGGCCAGGTGATCGCTGGCCGCGCGCAGTGCACCGCCCAACGCCGCCAGGCTCGATCCGATGTCGCGTTGCGCCTCCTCCGCCTTGTCGGCGATGACCTCCCTGGCTTCAGATGCATAGTCGCCAGCCTTGCGGGTCACCGCATCACGCGCGTCGTGAAGCAACTCGCTGGCACGTTCCTCTTCCTGGCGAAGCCTGTCGGAAACTTCGCTTTTCGTCTTGTCGAAATCGGTGGGCTGTCCGCCCTGATCGTTCTCATGCTGCATGGGCCACCTAGTGAAAACCGAAGAAGGAGAGGACCGCGAGCACGACAACGATAAGGCCGATAAGATAGATGACACTGTTCATGTGCACGTCCTCCGTGGCTGCCCAACTTCGAGGAACCTGCGATGTTCCCTTAGGTGAAAGCATTTATGATCAGGCTGAAACGGAGAGCTCGTCAGGCACGCAACAGTCGCCAATGAGTTGCGCTGTCCCTCGAACGGAGCGCTCGGTACGACCGGGTGCGCGGGAGCCGCAAGCAGGAGACAGCCGAGTGCCGGCTGTCTCCGGTATTGCTATCTCTGCTTATTCGGCGGCCCGCCTGTCGATCATCTGCTCGCTCTGGGCGCCGGAACTTGGCCGTGGCGGCGAAAGCATGGGCTCCTCGCCCATTGGTGCACCGGCGACCAGGGAGAACTCTCCCTTGCCGTCCATCGAGGGTCCATCGCTCCAACGTCCCCGCGCTGGTTCGACACCTTCGACGAAGCAATTGATGAAGGCATAGGATACGTCCTGATGCTCCTTCTCCTGCGGGAAGGAGTTGGGGACCGGCAGAGACGCGTTCAGTCCGCCCATGTCTTCGATGGCCGCGAGCCACTGCTGTTGGTGCATGGTGTCGCGCGCAATAAGGAAGGACAGCATGTCCTTCATGCCGGGATCGTTGGTCATGTTGTACAGGCGGGTCGCAAGCACGCGGCCGCTTCCTTCCGCGGTGACGTTTGCGACCATATCCGCGGCAAGATTGCCGCTGGCATAGACATGCAAGCATTGAAGGGAACGCCGTTGGCGTTTTCAGGCAGTGCGGCCAGGCCGGTCGACAAGATATGGCGGAAGTTCATCCCGTTGAGGACCGAGCCGCCGACCGTGTCCGACGAGATGTCCTCCTGCAGCGAAAGTGGTGCACCCTCTAGATTGAGGGCGACCGCAGTCGCCAGCATTTCGATATGGCCGAGTTCCTCGGTCGCCGTGTTTAACAACAGGTCGCGGTATTTGGCCGGTCCGCGGCATCCCCATGCCTGGAAGAAATACTGCAAGGCGACGCGGATCTCGCCTTCTACTCCACCTATGGCCTGCTGCAACGCGCGGGCAAAGACTGGATTCGGCGTTTCCACACGAACCGGGTACTGCAATTTCTTGTCGGTGTAATACATGGCTGACTCCTGGTTTGAAGTCAGCCGAACCTCAGCTCGGACGCATTGTTCCGTAGGAGGAACGTTTAATTCCGGCAGGCTTCCCGACGGAACGTCTCGAGCTACGGAAGCTCATTGCGCAATGCGAGCCGTCCAGTCGGTCTACGCCGTGGGTGCCCATTGGCACCGGGGATCATGCGACCTTGGAAAACAGGGCGACGTCGCATCTGGCCAGGCCGTAGCGCCACCGATGATCGGTCGTGGCGACCCGGCTTTGGTAAAACAACGATAGTTGGCTGCCTTCGATCATCACCGTGGAGTGGCCGTTCTCTCCCGGCTGGCCTGGCTCCAGCACCGGGCCGATCGATACGTAAGGTCCAGCAACGTCATCAGCGATAGCGAAGAACACGCGTTGCCGGTTCCCCCGAAGTCCATTCGGCAGAAAACAAGTGGCATTGAGAAGCACCCGACCGTCCGGCAACTCGACCAGCTGTGCGCCTTCTATGCCCCATTCATAGTCGGGATCCTCTCTCGTATTATGGTGAGGGACATCATTATGGTCGAGGATCTTGCCGATCCGCTTCCAGGGACCGAACCACGAGTCGGATTGGCTCCGTGCGAGGTAGATGTCGGGTTGCGGCACCCTGGTGAATTTTGGCATCGCGGAATAGACGAGGTAGCGCTTGCCGCCAATAACTGCGGGATGCGGATCGTAAATGCCGTCCTCCTCGGTGTCCGGGATGGCAAGGATCGCCGGGCTGAGAACCACCCACTGGAATCCGTCATTGGAAACCGCGTGCTCGCACCGGCCGCCAGACTTCATGAACTCGGTCTGGATGAACATATGAAAGACGCCGCTTTCGTGGATGACGCCGGGAGCCGCAACACCACTCCCGTTGATAGGAAGTTCGATCGGCGGATGCTCGGTCCACGGTCCATAGAGATCGGGCGCCGTGGCATGAAGGATCCTCCACGTCTCGGTGGTCACCGTGCCACTTGAGCCGAAGACGTGCCACAGACTGCCATCGAAGACAGGGCACGGGTCTTTGAGATCATCGACGCTTTGCGGATGAAACAGCGGAAAAACATTGGTCGCAAAGTCGATCTTCATATCAGCCCCGGAATCTTGCCCTGCCAAAACCGAATCGCCAGTCGTGCAGGCGAATCAACATGATGTTCTGCACATTTTATAGCCGACAAGTTCAACGCAAATACGGCAATGCCGTTCTCCACCAGCATTCCCCAGTCGCCCCGCGCCTCAAAGCCCGCCGACACACGATAGCCGTTCTCGACTCAGCGAGCGGATCTCGTTTTCGTCTATCGAGCGGCGACTGAAGGCGCTCCATTTCACCTTGGAACAACTCACCTCGTTGAAAGTTAGGAGACGGGAACGAAGTTTAGTTCTCTCCCGTCCGCGACTAACAAATGTTAGTCGGAACATAAACGACAGACTAAAGGAAGGAAATCTTCAATGGAAGCAGCCTTGGGTGGGGCAGTCGCCAGTAACCGCGCTGGCAGGGAAAATCTACTGGTTTGCTTCTCCCATTTGCGGTGGAATTTCGTTCATCAACGCCCGCAACATATCCTCAGTCTCGCCTCCATGCAGCAGAGAGTGGTCTACTTCGAAGAGCCTGTTTTCGAAGACCTGCCACAGCCGCTGATGCGGACGAGCGAGGCAGCGCCAAGCATTCTAATTGTGACGCCAGTGCTTCCGCTCGGCATGTCGGCCGCGAAAGCAGATGCCGTCCAGCGGAGATTTGTCCAGCAGATCATAGCTTCAATGCCGCACAGCCGGTTGATCGCTTGGTACTACACGCCGATGGCTCTGCGCTTCACCGAGCACCTCGACCCAGACATATGCATCTATGACTGCATGGACGAACTCTCCGCATTCAAGAATGCGCCGCCCGAGCTGGGGCAGATGGAAAAGGCCCTGCTGCGCCGCGCCGATCTCGTTTTCACCGGAGGCCTAAGCCTGTTCGAGACCAAGCGTCACCTGCATCACGCGATCTTCCCTTTTCCTAGCAGCATCGATGTGAAGCACTTTCACACTGCGAGACGCCCAGGAAAGGAGCCAACCGACCAGGCCGGCATTCCTCATCCGAGGGTCGGATATTTCGGAGTTATCGACGAGCGGCTGGACGTCGAGCTCGTAGCGCAGGCGGCGGAGACTATGTCGGACGTGCATTTCGTGATGCTTGGCCCGGTCGTCAAGATCGACCCCGCAACCCTGCCCAGAGCCGAAAACCTGCATTGGTTGGGCGCGAAGGCCTACTGCGACCTGCCCCACTATATGCGCCATTGGGATGCCGGTTGGATGCCGTTTGCACTCAACGAAGCGACCCGCTTCATCAGTCCGACCAAGACGCCAGAGTTCCTAGCGGCCGGTCTCCCGGTGATCTCGACGGCAATCGTTGACGTTGTGCGCAGCTACGGCGCTGCTGGACTGGTGGAAATCGCCGACAGTGACGATCTGGAAATCAAGCTGCGCTCCATTCTATTGCGACCTCGTGAGACGTTCCTGCCGCAAGTCGACGCCTATCTTGCGGACATGTCTTGGCAAAAGACATGGAGTGGCATGACCGCTCACATCGAGCGTGCCTATCGAGGTAAGAAGGTCATCCCTCTCCGCAGGAGTGCATAGCCATGTTCGATTGGCTGATCGTCGGCGCGGGATTTGCCGGCAGCGTGCTTGCTGAAAGGATAGCCTCCCAGCGCCACGAAAGTGTTCTCCTGGTCGACCGCCGCAGCCATGTCGGCGGCAACGCCTATGATTGCTATAATGAAGCCGGCATCCTCATCCATCGTTATGGGCCACATATTTTTCACACCAACAGCCAGTCGATCGTGGACTACCTCTCGCAGTTCACGGAATGGCGCACATACGAGCATAGGGTGCTGGCGGCCGTGGATGAGAAACTGCTTCCCATCCCGATCAATCTCGACACGGTAAATCGCCTTTACGGCCTCGACCTGAATTCCACACAGTTGGAGGAGTTCTTCGCGTCGCGGCGCGAAACCGTAGAGGACGTACGAACGGCCGAGGACGTCGTCGTCAGCACGGTGGGACGCGAACTCTATGAGAAATTCTTCCGTGGCTACACCAGGAAGCAATGGGGCGTCGATCCTAGCCAACTGAGCAAATCAGTGACGGCACGAGTGCCGACCAGAACCAACCGCGATGACCGCTATTTTAGCGACAGCTTCCAGAAGATGCCGGCCGGCGGGTACACGAGAATGTTCGAACGCATGCTCGACCATCCGAACATCAAGGTCATGTTGCAGACCGACTTCCGCGAAATTCGTGACGAGATACCATTCAACCACCTGATCTATACCGGCCCGATCGACGAATACTTCGGCTGGCAGCTCGGGCGTCTTCCTTATCGCTCGCTCCGTTTCGAGCACGTCACCCTCGACCAAGAGCAGTTTCAGCCGGTTGCCGTCGTCAACTACCCCCAGACGGAAAATTACACCCGCATCACCGAGTACAAACATCTGACCGGCCAGCAGAACGCGCGGACCAGCCTGACCTACGAATATCCCACCGATATCGGGGACCCGTACTATCCGGTGCCGCGGGCCGAAAACGAAGAGCTCTACAAGCGTTACGAAGCGCTCGGCGCAACCTGTCCCGACGTGTGGTTTGTCGGCCGCCTGGCAACCTACCGCTACTACAATATGGATCAAGTGGTCGGGCAGGCTCTGGCTACTTTCGCCCGCATCCAAAAGAGCGTCCCGGAATGGGCGAGCGCGAGGAAGGCGTCGTTGGCCGAAGGGGCGCTGTAGCTCCCCCACCTAGACGTACTTGGGAGCATCGGGCTTGGCAACGCGGCGCCAACAGCGCTCGCAACAGTCCCTTGTGCCGCTCATGTATTTAACGCGTCGGGTTCGCCGCGAACAAAGTTTGCTGGCGGGCCAATTCATCCGCGATGGGCGTGCGGACATGTCGGCTGCCGTTCGCCTGGATGACCGAAAACAATCCCACTTCCGCATGCCGCGAATTGTCCCAGCCCGGATAGGCGGTTATCGGGTATAGGCAAATACCTTCGATCGGCGCTTCGAGACCGATTGCGGCACGCACCTCGTCGCAGACATAATGGAGCCAAGCCGCCCCGCCCGATCCTTCGGAGCCGGTCTCGGCGATGAACATCGGCTTGCCGTATCGACGCGCGACCTCAATCAGCATCTCCGATAGGGCACGGTACTCGTGATGCCCCATCGGAATCGTCGGCCCGTTTAGGTACCACTGATTGTGTGGGTAGAAATTCAGGCCAACGACATCGACAACATCTTCGCTGCCCCCCAACTCTGGTTCTGCCCGGCCCAGCAGCATGTCGTAAGCTTCGAACTGTCCGAGACGGGCATTTTCGGCCCGGCGCCATTCGGTCCGCGTTCGGTCGCGAGGAGCAATGTGGATAAGCGGCTCGGCCCAGACAAATCTGCAAGCGGGATCGACCTCCCGCATTGCCCGAACGCCAGCTATTGCAGCTTTCACGAGGTGCCGCTTGAACCATCCCCGCTTCTTCGGGCCGACGCGCGGGAAATACCCGACCTCAACAGCCCAGGCGAAAAACGAAATTTCGTTGATTGGGCACAACAGAGGCGCTGTACCGGCGATTGAACGATGGACCCTCACAGCTTCCGCAGCGAACGAGGCATAGGCATCGATGAAATGCATCGACCCCTGTTCAACGTGGTCTGGAGATCCGTAGTGGAAAATGTCCCAGATGACCTGGACACCTGCCGATTGCGCTGCTTCGACCATCGGCGTCCAGCTTGACCAGTCATAGGTCCCAGGAGCGGTTTCGATGAGGTGCCAGCGCAAACCGTCGCGGATGGTACGAAGACCGAGTTCGGCGCAACCGCGGTAGTCGCCCAGGGCATGCAAATAATGCGACGTCGCGCGGATAAGATCGAGGCGAACGCCGTCCTTGCGCCGGTGCGACGAGCACTCAAAGCCAGCCATGAAAAAACTGGCGAACGCCGACGTGCCCGCAATCGAAGTCAAGCCATCGCTATCGCTTTGTGCTGCTTCGCTCATGCGGCAACCCCTTCTCATTTGCCATGCTGCACCATCGTCCAGTGTATTACTCAGGGCCAAACCCGGATGGTCGAGCCTTTGTTCCCCGATCGAGCCCACCGAGCCGGTGGAGCAGACAGGAGCCAGGGAACAAGGTGCGCCGAGGCAAGTTCGGGACCGAGCCGTCATCGATTGTCCAGCGGTTACAACGGAGGCAGGGAACAGCATGACCGTTCAGATTCGACTTTCCGACATCGACCATGCCAGGCGCGAGGATCGTGGCGACGGCGTCTGGAGCATCGCGCCGGATTTGGCCTATTTGCGGCTGACAATTGTGAATGTCGTGTTCTTCGGCGCTCCCGGCAGCGGAGATCGAAACTGGGTCCTGATCGATACGGGTTTGCCGACGTCGCGAAGCAGCATCCTGGCGGTCGCGGAAAAGCGCTTTGGAGCCGGCGCGCGGCCCGCCGCGATCATCTTGACCCATGGCCATTTCGACCATGTGGGAGCGGTTGTGGATCTGGCCGGCACATGGGATGCGCCCGTTTTCGCGCACCCGCTCGAGCGTCCCTATTTGGACGGAACCGGGTCCTATCCACCGCCTGATCCTTGGGTGGGGGGCGGCCTGATAGCGCTGCTTTCGCCACTCTTTCCTCGTGGCCCAATCGATCTCGGAGATCGCCTGCAACTCTTGCCGGCCGACGGATCGGTCCCCGGCATGCCCGGATGGCGCTGGCTGCACACGCCCGGGCATGCGCCGGGGCATGTCTCTCTCTGGCGCGAAGAAGACCGCTCGCTGATCGCTGGGGACGCCTTCATCACCACGGGTCAGGAGTCGGTCTATGAAGTCGCCGTTCAGGACTTGGAGATGCATGGTCCACCGCGCTACTTCACACCGGATTGGGATGCGGCGGAAAAATCCGTGAAACAACTGGCTGCGCTGAAGCCGCAGATGGTGATCAGCGGACACGGAGCGCCAGCTGCGGGAGTTGGCATGCGCCAAGCCCTCGACAGACTGGCTGAGCGGTTCACGGCATTCGCCGTGCCGCCGCGGATGAAGTTCGTGCGTGAGCCAGCCACTGTTTCAAATAGCGGAGCTTAGCGGAGCGCCAGGAGCTGTATTGCCGCTCCAAGTTGCTTGCAGATTGTCTCGGCGGAACAACCTCGTAGCGCCAGTTGGGGCATATGTTCCGTTGCGGACGTCAAAGCCTTGCCGAATTGGCGCCAATGGTTTTCTCAGCGACAATTTCGAACACAGCCCATGTCATAGGTTAATGCGTGGCTCCGCAGGCTCCCCTATGGGCGGCATAACTGCGGGTTCGATTGTGCGGCGGTCCAATCACCGTTCTCCGCCGCCGCTCTGTAATGTCACGGAACTTTCAGCGCGAATGCAAGTTCGATAAATAACATAAGCTAGGTAGCAAATTTGTCTCCCACCTCATCCTCGGATGTACTTATCCGCAAACTCCTGAGCATCTAGGATGTTCGACAGACCGACATCGACGTTTTGAAGAGCATCCCGATCCAGGAGAAGGATTTTTTGCCCAACTACGACCTGGTGCGTGAGGGGGACCGTCCTGTCAGTTCGTTTGTCGTTTTGGATGGCCTGCTCGGTTCCACCAAACTTACCGGCGACGGCAAACGCCAGATTACATCCTTCTTTGTGGCTGGGGATATTCCGGATCTGCACGGACTGCATCTGTCGGTCATGGATTGCAATTTTACGACCCTCACAGCAGCTAGACTGGGCTTCATACGACATGACGCTCTTCGCGCCGTTTGCGAACAGCATCCTCGAATCGCGACGGCTTTTTGGCGGTCGACCCTGATCGATGCAGCTATTTACAGGGAATGGGTCACTAATGTGGGAAGACGCGAGGCATACACGCGCATGGCGCACATATTGTGCGAATTGATTTTTCGCTTGCGCTCGGTTGGACGCATCCAGGATCACGTCGCGGATCTTCCCATTACCCAGGCAGCCCTTGGCGATGCATTGGGCTTGTCCACAGTCCACGTCAACCGAATGCTTCAGGAACTTCGACGTAGAGGCCTCATCGCCACCACAGGATCAAGAGTGCATGTTCTGGATTGGCTTGGCCTCACTCATGCAGGTGATTTCGACACGACCTACCTGCACCAAAGGAACCCTGCAGTTTAGTGGTGACGGAAGCTCTCGCATGGCACGATTTTTCTTTGATAGTGGCGATCACGATCTGGTCTTCGAGGACCAAATCGGCATCGAATGTGCCGGTTTGGAGGAGGTGCGCCGCGTGGGCTTCGAGGGCCTTATCGACCTTACGAGAGATGCACTCACTGAGGTGGACGGGCAGCAAGTGTTTGTTGAAGTGCGGAACGAAAACGGCGACAGGATTCTGAGGCTGAGCATCTCGCTGCAGATCAAGTTGATGAGGTGACGTGCGCACCGGACTTGCCGCGTCAGAAAGCTGCCGAGCGACGGCACATAAACCCGAACGCCGCGTGATCGGACAGTCGCACGAAGATGTCGCCGCATTTGCGACCTACAGGCAAGCTTCGGTTCCCCGCAGGGAAGAAATCGGCAAGGCACAGCAGAAGGCCATGGCCCGTCCGATACTTGGCCCAACCCGACTGATTTTAATCGGTGTCGCGTATTTTTTGATGAAGTTCTGGAACGCGCACTTTCGGCGCTCGTTCATGTTGTCTCAGCAGTGGGTGTCGAAGTGCAACGAAAAGCGAACGAAGCAAGCCGGGTAGCGAAAGGCCAGGAACTTGAGGTCGAACATCTGGTCGAGCTCACGGACATTGACCCCAAGCAGGCCCGAACGCTGCTTCGCAAGCACGGCGCCGATTGGCCGAAGCTCAAAGACGAGGCGGAAGCTCTGAAGAAGGAAGACTAATCGTCACCTTCCCAGCGGTTGGCGAGAAAGCTGTTCTAACTCATCCTCGTCCGTGATCCCCGCCTGGTAGTAGGCCAGAATACGTGATGCCCGGCGTTCCCTCTCGGTTGCGGTTTCGTTTTTGATTTTGCTGCGTGCGAAGACGCGACTGAGTAGGGCAAGTTCTGATGGCGTGAAGGCGTCTCTATGCATCGCATCTCAACTCCGCGCGCCGCCCGTCTCGAGAGGGGCCGAGGCGGGCTGAAGCTGTGGTTGCAACCTCTGATGCCGGCCAGCAAGAGATCGCAGAACAGGTCGTCCGGCGCGCGCTAACGCTGGACGAGAAAGAATGTTCCACGTGTTCTCGGGAGGCAAACAAAATGGCGTCCGCTCGAACCAGCAACGGCCTTTTATCGGTCTACGGCGTGATCTGCCTCAACTACATCCGGAAAGCCTCTTCCTAGATGGAAAGCCCGCCCCGGACAAAGCCGAGACGGGCCGAAGCTGCTTCGGCAGCCTCAAGGCCCAGACAATGAGGGAGGATTGTAGGCCTGCAGCCAAACCTCGTGCCGCAGTGAATGTTCCGCGGCTGTAACTGTTGGCGGGATCATCTGCTGCGATTGCAGGGCGCGGCAACTTCTTGTCGGCCGGGGTCGAGACGTTCCGACGCGCCGTCAAGCGGCCGACATCCCGATCAGCCGCGTGGTCTCATGTTCATTGAGAAGGCTGATCTGCAAATCCAGTCCGCTCGGCGCTCTCCAGCTCTCTATGGGCATGCGACGCGGCAATGGCAGCCTGTCCAAAAGCGACGGCTATCTGGTTCAACGCTTTGACAACGTCACCGATGGCGTACATGCCGTGGATGGAAGTCTGCTGATGCTCGTCGACTGTGACATAGCCGTCTTCACAACATCTTGCGCCAACGGCCTCGGCGAGTTGAGAACGAACCTTGCATCCGAGTGCCAGATAAATGGCATCGAAGCGGTATGAAGTCCCATCTTTCAAAATCGCCTCGCAGCCGTCTGCTGCCGGACAGAGCGTGTCGAGAGCGTCACCGATGACTATGCCTCTTGCCCTCGCCGCACTACGAGTGCTGAGCGAAAAGTCGGATGCGTCGCTTCCAAGCATCGTTATGAGCGGTGTAAACCGACTGAGAAAAATGGCCTCTTTCAAGGCTCTCACGTCGTGCCCGACGACCGCAATCTTCTGGTCGATCGCCTCATACCCATCGCATACTGGGCAGAGTCGAATGACACCTGCGGCAATTGCCTCGCGTAGACGCGGAATGACGGGTGTCGTGTCGGTGATCCCTGTCGCCAAAAACACCTTGCGTGTCCGGATTGCGCCAATCGAGGTCTCAGTGACGAACCCTCCATAGGCAGGGGCGAGGGAATAGACCTGCCCTCCAACCAGAGTGGCTCCATACAAGGTGGCGTGACGTCGAAGGCGATCCAGGATATCGGCTCCACTTATCCCTTCGGGAAAGCCAGGACAGTTATGGCTCGTTGGGATCAAGGCGGCACGAGGATCGCCGGCATCGATCACCAGCACGCGATGGCGAAAACGGGCAAGATATTGAGCGGCGGTCAGTCCTGCCGGCCCGCCTCCGACGATCAGGACATCTTGGGTCTCGGCGGCCGGTCGACTGACGTGGCTATCGTGCATGGTTGGGCGCATCACCGGCGAACGATTTGGTTCGTGCGATGTTCCAAGGGCGGTCTTCGGGACATCTGGCTCGATGGCAACAGCGTAGACACCAGACTTCAACCCGACCGTAAGACGCCAGGCTCCTCTGTTTCCTTGAACTCTTCCGTATCCTTGGGCGCGGCGACCAGATCCTGGAATCCGAGAGTGGCGACGAGATAGCCTGCCTCATCGTAAACCTTCGTCACCCAACTGGTCGGGTCCACGCCGTCGACAATTCCGTCGAGCATGGCCTCTTTGGCAACGCGCTTCGCCTCCCTGACAGCCTCATCTCGATCAGCCATATCGGCGAAGATTGCAGGCTGCGACATGCCTTCGATAAACTCGAAGCGAAATTTCGGCATCGGTTGCTCCAGTCGGTGTGCCAGCGGATCGGCCATTTCTGGCAGGTTTGACGGTCAACGCGGCGGTGTCGAAAAGGATGCAGCGGATGGTGTTCGCATGACCATCCAACGTCAGGCAGCGTTGCTGCGTCCCATCTCCCAATCGTCCCGCCAACGTGCGCGCACGGCAATCATCAGCTTGGCCGCTTCCGTCATTCCTGTTTGGAACAGCCTGATCAACTCTCTTGCGACGGCATAGGCCGCCGCCGTGTCAGGCAAAATGGCAAATTCCTGGCACAGCGCGTCAAATGCCGCGCGAAGGATATTCAGGTCACTGGGGTAGAGAGCTTCTGTGTTCATGCGGATGGGTCGGTTAAGCATCAGGCTCCTCCAAACGGGCGAGAGTGCGATAGTCGCTCCAAGCAGCGAAACCCGTTACACAGCCGCTGACCACGGCTTTATGCGGCACAGCCCACCAGCTGTCATTAAACTATGATGCACTCGGCCGTTGTTCATGCGTGAAGATCGCCCCACGGCCCATTCATCGCTTAACCTCGCGCAAGGGTGTAGACGGCGAAGCCCTATACTCCAGCGACTATAACTCTTCGCGGCGCGATTGATGGGGCACAACGTGCAGCAGAATTTACCAAGCGCAACCGCAGGTGCCGAAGCGGCTGAATCCAAATCGCCTCGTCGCCGATATGAGCGTTTGCTGAACCGAACGCTTGGCGAGACTATCCAAATCGAGACCGTTCTCGATGCCGGATGGCATGTGGGAGGGCCGACGCAGGACACCTGGAAAGCGTGCGCTGCTCAACTGTACCTTTTGTTGATTCATGGCGGGGGGATATAATGCCCCGCGGAACCAGGGGCACTGCCGCGAGTTCTTTGGAATGGCAAATCATCCGGTCACGAGCGCCCTTACCTCAATCGGCACATTGACTTCCCGTCCCGCAGCGTTCCTGGTGTTGCTGGCCTATGCAATCCTTTGGATGATTTTCGAGCGACAGAGCTTGGATTGGCATGGAGCCGCTACATTGTTTACTTGGGCGATGACGCTGTTCATCCAGCGCGCGGAGCACCGCGACACTCAAGCGATCCACGCCAAGCTTGACGAGATTCTGCGGTCAGATCACGCGGCTTCAAACATCACGCGGATCGACGATGAAGAGCCCGAGGAGATCGAAAAACATCGCCATCGCCGGCAGCGGGGCGATTGACGTGCAGCCTTTCGGTTCCGTTGCGTCAGGCGCCCGCAAGAAGACCTCCGGTATTGAGCTTTGGCGAAAGGTGCTCATCTATCTGGCCATTGCCACCATCGCCAGCCTGCTCACGGTGTTGATCATAAATCTCACTCCAGAGTCGCGCGTTCTACGATCAATCGTTCCCCATCGGTTCGACGCTACGGATCCCCAATTTTCCAAGACGATGAGCAGCTATTCGCAAGGGCAGATGTTCGGCTCCAATGCGGTCCAAACTCTCATCAACGGGGACGAAATATTTCCGTCAATGCTGCAAGCAATCGGGGCGGCTCGATCCAGCGTCGACATCGAGACATATATTTATTGGTCGGGAGCCATCGGCTACGAGTTCGCAATCGCATTGGCGGCCAAGGCCAGCGAAGGCGTCGAAGTCCGCGTGAACGTCGACGGGGTTGGCAGCCTTCCCTTCGACGAGGACTTGATCCACATCATGACCACGGCCGGTGTGAGGTTCGAACGCTATCGGCCGCTACGCTGGTATACGTTGGACCGTGTAAACAACCGAACTCATCGCAAGCTGCTGATCGTCGATGGCCGGGTCGCTTTCACTGGCGGGGTCGGCATTGCCGATAATTGGCGCGGGAACGCACGCAACTCAAATGAATGGCGCGACACGCACTACCGGATCGAAGGACCCGCCGTGGCCGCATTCCAGGCGGCGTTCGCCGAAAACTGGCTGGAGACGACCGGCGAGACATTGCAGGGCGCGAAGTTCTACCCTGCAGTTGCGCCCGCTGGTGGGCTCGATGCCCAACTAATACTTTCTTCGCAGCCAAACGGCTCGGAGAACATGGAGTTGATGATGTTGGCGGCAATAGCCGCGGCCAAGGACCATCTGCGCATCGGCATGGCCTACTTCGTGCCGGACGACATAGCCCTGCAGCAGATTCTTGATGCAAGGAGGCGAGGCGTCTCGGTCGATATCATCGTTCCCAATTGGCTGACGGATGTGCCTATAGTGCGAAAGGGTTCACGTTACTTCTGGGGCGAATTGCTCAAGGCCGGTGTGCGCATCTTTGAGTTTCAACCCACAATGTACCATCCGAAGCTTTTGATCGTCGACGATGTCTGGGTGAGCTTTGGCTCGGCTAATTTGGATGAGCGTTCCTTGCGCCTCAACGATGAGGCCACTCTGAATGTCTACGGCATGGAATTCGCGCGGACGCAAATAGACGTTTTCAACGAGGACCTGAAACGATCAAGGCAGGTCAGTGTGGAAGAATGGCAAGCTCGTCCGCTAAGCGAAAAGGTCACCGACTACTTTGCGAGCAGGTTTCGCTCCCAGCTTTAATGGCGAGGTGCGGAGATGCAAAGTCCCCGCGATTGCTCGCGATTGGTATTGATAGACGCTCTTGGTCGAAGTTAAACGCCGCGCCGCTTTACGGCTTCTCTTTTTGAGAGCCTGAATGGATTTCGATGAATTTGCGGTTGCGCCGGCGACGACTCCACCAGATGCTGTGCAAGCCTTGCTTGTCTCAGCCGCGCCGTCTTCTCGGCGCGTTCGGCTCGTTCAGCGTCCAGCATCTGTTGGCTGATACGTTTGGCGCGGTCGTATCTTTCCTTGTCGTGATTGCGAGTCACGGACACCTCCTAGCCAGCAACAAAAATCCTGCGAACCTTTTGGTGACACGCGGCTTGCGTTGGCTGGGACCGGGCGTGATGGCTTGTGCGAGGCGAGCCTCCTTCAACCGCGCCGTCTTGGCGGCGCGCTCAGCACGTTCCTTGTCGACAATGAGTGCTGCAGCTGATGTGGTCTTCTCGTTGCGACCGTCATCATTGGTCCGCGGCATCTCAGCGCCTCGCCTTAATTCTTATCGCCCGCGGTGCCATTTTGTACCCGGGTCGTGCTCTAACCTGGTCTATCGTCCTCTTGGCGGAGCTTTTGCCTGCATGAGCCGGCTTCTTGCGCAGGTGGTTGTCGTTGTCCGCTCGTGGGATGGCCATCTCGGTTCTCCTATGCGGGCCCAACTTCGAAATGGCGGAAGTGTTCCCAGCCAACTCGCAAGTTGCTGGGCTATTTTCGGATGCAGCGGCGGATCCCAAGGCATGCGATCCGAGCCTGGCGTCGTTTGCCAACTCGCGTCCAGCGATTGATAACGACCCACCTTGCAGGTGCGCGAATGAGCAGCGGGACTGCTCGAGGCAGGTTCATAGCTGATTTCACGCTTGGAACACGTTGTCGGTCTTTAGGTTGTCCAAACGGCGTGATGCCGCAGGTGTCTACGATGAACTTTCCTCGCGACGCGATGGTTCAGACTTTGCTGCAGCAAGGGATCCCGCGGAAACGCATAAGCTCGGCATTGCAGGGAATTCGGCGCTAGGGTCGTTGAACCACTACCGGGTGTGTCTGCAGTCAACCTTACAGGCAGCCGCAAGTCCAGACGAGGAGCACGGTTCCAAGCGCATACGGGACAAGAAGCAAACCTATCGACACCCAGAAAGCCGGCTCTGCCAAGGCGGCCATGTCCTTGCGAAACTGCTCCATAGGGCTACCCCGACAACTTCGACAAACGAATAGAGCTAACCTGATAAAACCTATGGCCCGCTTTTGGCATCTTCGACCTCCAGCGCATCCATGACGGCTGCCACATCGCTGGCTTCGCCGTCGACGCCACCATGCACCCCAGTTCCGGCATTCTTTAGTGCTTGCTCGATCGCATCTTCAATGTTTCCAAGCTCGTCCTCACGCACCTCGCGACCATAACCGGCCGCTTCGGCATCCTGCTCGAATTGCTGGGCCAGCACGGCGAAGCTGACTTCCTCTTCGCCAGCCAGAGTGCCGACATTCTCCTGCAGCCAGTTTTCAAAAAATTCTTTGGTCGCGTTCATCTGATAACTCCTCCGCCGGGTTAAGCGCGGCGGCGATCCGAAGTTCCGCCATGCCGTCACTTTCCCAATCAGCAAGGGCTATGCTCAGGATAGGCTTGGCTGATCATCTTACGAAAAGACGCTCGTGCGCTGACATTCATGGAAGACAGCCTGAACTTTCAGGGGTTCACATGGACCGGCCGCTTCATTTGGTCTTTTGCGCATCCGGCGCAAACAGGGCCTGCCCCGCCAGCTTCGCGTGCAATGCGCGGGCCAGGTCAAGATGTTCCAGCACCGTCGGCAGCTTTTCGGAGGCGAAGCGCTGAAGCGCTGCATCCTCGCCCGAGCCTATCTCCCAAGCCAGGAGTTGCGCCGTCTTTTGGTGATCGACGATCTGCGCTCCCAGGTAAGCCAGCTCAAACGCGGTGCCGTCGAGTTTTTCGAGATCGGAACGGATTTTTTTGTGATCTGGGTCGAGCCCTTCGGGAAGTGGAATTTTGCTTTTATCTGCCACGGATTTCAGCTGCTCATTGGCCTTGTCGTGATCATCGACCATCCGATTTGCAAATTCCCGAACCCCATCGTGACTTGTCTTTCCAGCCGCGAGCCGACCTAGCTCTATCTCGGACCTGCCGCCTACCATAATCAGCTGGGCGAAAAGCCGATCCTGATAATTCGTCTGATGCGGTGCTGGAACTCCAGGCTTCTCCATACTCGTATCGGGAGCAAGGCCGGCTGGATTGCCGATTTGCGCCAGCGCACAGCAGGGCGACAATGCCAGGGCTACTGTCATTACGGCAGCACGCATGATGTCCTCCATTCAGTACCGAATTAACCTTCGGCCGCGGTTTCCCCGGTGCTCTAGAGCGTGAGCAGATAGGCCACCAATGCATCCTTTTCCGATTGGTCGAGCTTCGTTCCGAGCACCAGGTTGAAGAACTCTACGGTATCGCCCAGCGTCATTAGGCGGCCGTCATGAAGATAGGGCGGAGAATCCTTGATCCCGCGCAACGTGAAGGTCTTGATCGGTCCATCCGGTATGGCAACCTGATCGTTGAACGTCTGGCCAACTTTGTAGAATCGCTCAAGCTTCAGATCGTGCATGTTGTTGTCCATGAAGGACAGACTTGGAACATGACATTCGCCGCAGCGGCCCTTTCCCATGAACACCTGCTCGCCCTTGATCTCCAGCGCATTGGCGGCAGCCGGGTCAAGTCGTCCGAACGGATCGAGCTTCGGTGCCGGCGGAAAATCGACGATGTTCTGCATCTGCGCCATCATCGCAACCTGGTTGGGCCGATCCGGCAGATTCACGCCCTTGCGGGTGGCGCTCACGTGATCGCCGTTGAAATAGGCAGTGCGCTGTTCGAACTCCGTAAAGTCCTCCACGGAACGCAGCGAGCGTTTGGACCCGTGGATCTGCTGGTTGAACAAGCCGCGCAGACTGGTCGTGTCGAGCCGGAAGCGCTCGGCTTGCGGCCGCACGTCCTGGGTAAGGTGAAACGCCGCGTTGGTGTGGAAATTGGAATGGCAATCGAGGCACGCCACACCCGTGCTTTGCATCGCTACCTTCCTGTCCTCGGTCTGATTGAATTCCTCCTGCGGAAATGGCGTCAACAGCAGACGAAGCCCTTCCATCTGCACGGGCGTGATGATGCCGTTCATGTATTCATAGAAGTTGCGTATCGTCAGCAGATCACCTCGCGACACATCGCCAAGCTCCGGGTGCGTGGTGAGAAATATTGGAGGTGGAAATTCCGGCGTAAGATAATCCGGCAGGTCGAAATCGACATCGAAGCGACGCAGATCCCGTCCTTCATCAGCGCCGATCTCTCTTATCTGACTTTCAGGAAAGACCTGACCTCCAGTGGCCTGCTTGACGTGCGGCAACGGCAGGAAACCTTGCGGCAACAGACCACGATCACGAATTTCCTGAGGAGTTTTCGCTGCCAAGCTGCTCCAGGTTTCGCCTGCCGGCAGTTTCACTCGCGAGCCTTCTTGCACAGCTTTGCGCCCGCCCGACATCATGACGCCCCGCATCGGCCGGTCAGCCAGATCGTAACGTCTCTCAAGCAGGCCGCGTTGCCGTTGTGTCACTGCCGGTTTTTGCGCTTCGTCAGTCTCCTTGACCGCGGAAAAAGGCAAGCTTGGCAATGGACGATATGTCAAATCCGGCGGCAGCGGGTCCGAAGCAACATTGAGCGCGAATGTCGCAGCCCCAAGCAGGACTGGCAAACCAAGATTGAAGATACGCGACATATCTCCTCCCCACAGCGTTGAATTTGACCCCAACCAGTGCGCGCCAGCTTTGTTCCCGAGCTTTGGAAAAAGCCGATCAGCCGCCGACTGGACAACGCAACGCATGATCGTCCCACGCTCGGCTTCTCGGTGATCACCGGTGTCGCTGTTTTGGAGATGCGTCGATCTGCGTGCCTGAACGCGGACCACGATTGTGCTGCTCGAACTATTGCCCGCGATCTCGCCATTTTCTGGCTGATGACTGCACGCCCGCCGATCGACTGGTGCCCTGTAACCCTGCGAAGCTATTCTATCCCGACAGTTCGGATTGAATAACCTCATCGGTTGGCGACCCATCAGACGTGACTGCGCTTTTGACCTGGTCCATCCCGAACTGAGCGACCTGAACCATCATAGCCTTGGCCTTTGCGATGAGTTCGTCGTCGGGAAGACTATGCCCGGCCTGCAGGGTGACTGTAATACACTCGCCTCCCTCCCCGCGGAATTCCACGACCGGTGCCTGGTCTCGGCTGACGACAATTTCCATCATCTGCATAAGAACCTCCTCCTCGCTTCGACTGTAGCGGCCAGCCGAAACTAAACGCACGGCCGTCTAATCCTTGACATAAGCCCCAGGCTGACGACCGCCTCTGGGCGCCTTGGCGTCTTTCGAACGCTCGGCGATCGCAGGACCTGCTCCAGAGGTTTTCTCTGCGGCCGGTGAAGGTGTCGCCTGCTTTGGCGGGGTCCTGCCGCCCGATTTTTCCGATTTTTCGGGGCGGGGTGATATGCCAACTGAAGAATTGTCTGAAGAAGTCATGGCCCGTTTCCTTGGCTGCGAAATTCCATTACCAACCTGCGAAACGCCGTGACGTTCCATCGTGAATAGATCTCCCGTGACGTTCCATCGTGAAAACAAGATCTCCGCTGGTGAACCTGGGGCCACGCTGAGGCGCATCAGCAACGAGCTGTTTTTCGCAAGATAAACGGTAAATGCAGACAGTTCGGGCAAGACACAGCTTGGCCTGACACATGGCAGCGTGGCAGCAGAATACGAGCCGACACGAAACTCTAGAGATACCCATCGCCGAACGCGGTGACGGCAACAGCTTCGGTCATTCTGCAGAATGCGTTTCAGCGCCGCGGCAATGCCCATCGCCCGAGGTCCAGGAGCCTGAATCCAGCGCCGACCAGCAAAAGGCTCGCGATACAGGCCGAGGCCGCAGCTCAACCGATGAGGAACAATATCTCCCTTTGAAAGTTCTGGCCGACCCGTGAAGGAGAATGAAAAATGTCAGAATCGCGCGAATGGCTTGTCCAATGGCTTAGGGATGCTCACGCTATGGAGGAGCAGGCCGAGACCATGTTGAATGGGCAGCTGAACCGAATTGAGAACTATCCTGAGCTCAGCGACCGGATTCGCCAGCACGTTCAGGAGACCAGACAGCAGGCTGCTCGGCTGGAAACTTGTCTCGACCGCATCGGACAAGGATCTTCCACATTGAAGGATGCCGGCGGCAAGCTGACGGCAATGGCGCAGTCGCTCAGTGGGGTCTTCGCCGGTGACGAAGTGATGAAAGGATCGCTTGCAAGCTACACGTTCGAGCACATGGAAATCGCCTCCTACACAATCCTTATCGCCGCTGCCAAATCGCTAGGTGAAGCAGAGGTCGCCCAGGTCTGCGAAGAGAACCTGCGTGAGGAAGTCGCGATGGCGGACTGGCTGAAAAGCCATATTCCAGCGACAACCGAACAGTTCCTCGCGCGGACCGACTCGGAGAGTGAGAACGCCAAGCGTTGATCGGTCGGTCATTTGCCGAATAAGAGATCGCGCGTTGCGCCGAGCTCGGCGCAACGCGCATTGAGGTTGAGGCGTTACCGGTGTGAAAGGCACTTCGAAGGAAAGGCAGTTTTCGTCAGTTTCTCCGTGCCGCGATTTAGCATCCCGACATGCAGGTCGAGCCAAGGACATCTCCATCTTACTCAAGAGCCAGGCGAAGCACGTCATGTGCGGCAAGATGTTGAGGGCCGGAATTGAACATTGAAATTCCGGACGGAGCTCTCTGCTATGCGGCCGTTTCTTGAGAGCTCGCCGAACTGCCGTTTACCCCGATAGTTCCTATTGCTCGCTGTTTTGCGACACTTCCCCATCCCCAACCATCTCCGCCAGCCGGCTGAGGAAGTCCATCAAAGCAGCTTGCGGCTCGTCGATTTCGCCGACGACGACCGAAATGCCCCAACGCCCAAGAACGGCCTCCTCCACAGGGTTTCGGCTGGTCATGAGGATGAACGAGGGCGGGCGATCTTTCTCATAGCCGGACCGATGCCACGTCTGCCAGAGACGGTGCAACAGCAACCGAATATTTGGGTCGGAAAGGCTATAGCCAATGAAGAGGATCGTGCTGCCGAGTGCATCCGAGCGAAAACGCACGTCCAGCGGAGAATTGAAGGACAGGCGATCGAGGTAGTCCGTTTCGGTGAGGACGAGGGACGAATCCTCGTCGAAATCACCATGGAACTTGACGATGTGGGTAACGCCTTGGCGGGCCTGCGCTACATCGCGTGCATTGGCCACTTTCACGTAGTCCCGGCCGTATATCTCATAAGCCAGTTCTAGGTTCCGGTCATAATTAGTTGTGTAGATGACAGGGAAGTCGAGCCTCACGATGAGACGATGCAACTCGGATTTCTCGATCCGGTCCTTGGGGACGGACCAGTTTCTGTCCATCCAACTGCGAAGTGGCCCGATGCTGCCATGCTTGATCCGATAGTACTCGGCCAGGGTTTGAAAGCGATCGCGTCGCGTGGAAAATTCGTCGTCGACGCCGAGCTCCTTTGCCATTCGCTCTATCAGCTTCTCCCAGGAGGGTAGTCCAACACTGATCGACACCCCTGCCCCAACAAACAGAATTGCGCTGCGATGGCGAATTGCGTTGGCGAGCGAATCTACAGGGTCATCGTTCATCAAGTCTTTTGAGGCCACCCGCGCAGGTCGACCCTCCTCCCTCACATCTGGTCGTTGTTAGGCTGCTTGGTGATCCCCACCTGCCTGGCCAGTTCGGAAAACGGTGGCACACTCGCTTCGAACTGCTTGGTGTTAGCCAGCCGCAAAAGACGCAAAGGGAAACACACTGCGTCGCGGTTAGCCGGCGACATATCCTCGAAGAGGCGCTCATCAACCGTGAACGAGGCTTCCGCGTTTTTCAACGCCGTGTCGATATCATCGACAGAGAGAAGGCCTTTGCGGACCAAGGCGTTATTAACGGCCGCGACCGCCATGAGCAAACCTTCCAATTGCAGGTTGGCGACGTTCATGGGCCATGTCCTTCATATCATTGGAAGCCCGTCGATAGATAATCCTGCTCCGGAGGCGTTGTGCCGTGCCGGTGATGGGGTTGCCGCTTGCCAGAGCGCTTCGGCTGCGCGGCGGCGCCGGGATCGGCATCTGGTGGCGCCATGGCTTGGATCTCCGCTGGGCTGCTGGACAACTCTCCACATGCCTCGAGGTTCCGGATCGCCATGGCAAGCTTGCAAGGTAGAGGCAAGGCTTCAGCGGGAGCCACCCAGCGTGTCTGCCGGCGAGCCATGCGCGGGAAAACTCGCGGATGGAACCGGAATACCACATCCGAACTCAGGGCTGTTGAAGTACCGTTCACCGTAGCCACGCGCAGGCCGAGCCGCCTTCGGCAAAAGATGCCGGCCGCGTGCCGCTCGTAGCCAAAAGCAACCGTTGCAAGGCGTTCGGCAACTTTAAAGCTCCGACTGTGCCTCCGGGATGGGCCATATAGAAACGACCAAGCTGATGCCTGCTAAGGTCTCGGGATCTCGTTTTATCGACGACATCAGGCTGCCGCGCTCGGCAGGTCAGCAGATCCGATGGAGGGAACAACCCGGCACGGTGATGGTTCGGTGGCATCAAAGGTGATAGAGAACGATGGGTAAAAAGCCCAAACAGCACACAGAAGCCACGGCGGATCGTGAAAAAGCGATCGAAGCGCTCTACTTTGCGCGCAAGTGCGGCCTCACCAAGGAAGAGGCACTCAAGATGTTCAGGGAAGCCCAAATCAGGATCGATGATGGACCCAAAAGGCACTCCGGCAAGCGAACTTAGAAGCGTTCGTCGAGCGCTCGTCTCAGCCAGCGGCGGCGCATGATCTTCTTCACCTCCGACACGCATTTCAACGATCCCCGCATTTTGCGGCTCGACCCCCGCCCCTTCAGTTCATTGGCGGCGCATGACCAGGCACTGACTGAACTTTGGAACGAGACTGTTGCTCCAAACGACGAGGTTTGGCACCTCGGCGACTTTGCCAGGGGATCGGCCGAGACAGTGTCTTCGCTGCTGTCCTGCCTCCACGGCACCAAGCACCTCATCATCGGCAACAACGACGGCGTGGTAACGCTCCGCGCTTCGGCTTGGGCTAGCGTGCAACACTACAAGGAGCTGACTGTCGAGGGCCGTTTCTTGGTTCTTTGCCACTACCCGTTCCGCACCTGGAACCAGATCGGCAAGAAATCGATAAACCTGCACGGCCATTCTCATGGCCGGCTGAAGCCGATGACGCGCCAGCACGACGTCGGCGTAGACGCCTGGGATTTTCGCCCAGTCACTTTTGCTGCCATACAGGCCAGGCGGCGCCGCCGAGGTTAGCGCAGCAGATGGTCGAACGATCGACGTCTTTACGTGGTGATGCTAGCCGCAAACAGGAATCCAGAAATCCTGCCCCTGGGGTATTGCAGCCTTGCCTGGAACGCACCGCGAGTAAACCGGACCGAGGAGCGCCCCACCCGTCTGCACAGCCGTCACAACCTTTGGGACAGGCGCCGACCCCCGTCGTCACCCCGGCGGCGCGCCACTGGCGCCCAATCGTTCATCCACCTCGCTTGAAACGAGCTTCAATCGCCGTCCTTGGCGATCTCAGTGCCACATTCTCTCTCTAAGCCACTTAAGAAACCTGTTCCCTCCAATCGACCGGCGGACTCTAGCGGCAGCCCACTGCCCTCTGAACGTGGTTCCGACATGGCAACTGCAGACGATGTCATGCAACTCACCGTCAGACAGTTCGAAGAAGCGCTTTGCTTCCCCATAGGTGTCATCCTTCAGGCCTAACGCACGCAGTAGCGGGTCCTCGAAGGCCACTGTAATTGGCGAGCCCTCACCGCGTGCTGCGTCGCGGGCTTCCCGCTTCAGATACTCAGTGCCGGTAAGGGCTCTCAGGCGTCGCTCGGGATGTTGTGCCAGCAACTCTGCCCAGCGCTCAATACGCTGTTGCCGGGTCATGATCGGGTATGTCGAGAGGGGTTCTACTTCTGCAATTGTCTGCAATTGACTTAGAGTTTGGTGTTCCATCGTCGGCTCCTTTTGATCGAAGTCCCTTCCCCACAAAAACTATCGCGCGCCTACGCACTGACAAGAGCCGGTAAGGCGGCCACTTGCCCGACATGGATTGCGAAATGACAAAAACAGCGCATTGCTCCGCCGGCGCGCGAAACGATATCTCATCCCAAATCAGACCGAAGCCGTTCAGAACGAACAGCTCGCCACCCGCCCACAACAACAATTTAAATTAGTAACGCCTTATGGAACTTTGGGGTTGGCGTTTCATTTCATCGGCATGGAGGCCACTGTAATCCAGTGAATTGGATCTTGAGACAGGCACAAGGCCGACAAGGCGCCCCTTCCACGTAGCTTGAGCCAACCAAAAGAAGACCTGCTTTGCGGTTCGGCGCGTCCGCCATTTCTGACAAAATCGATGTCCGCTTCCAGGCCGGCAAACACACAACCCAAACGACAGGAATGAGGGCGCTTTGCGGACATTCGCATAAGCCCAAAACTGGACCTACATCGAGCCGGCCTATCAACCTGCTGCTGGGCATATTCAACAGCCTTTCGGAGCGCGTGCAGGGCAAGATCGGCGTCCCGTGCCGAAGGGCTTAAAGAAAGACAAGGCCGAGAGAATCAAGCCAGGCTTGGTCGGCCGGGTCAAGTTTTTCTGAAGGGCGAAGAAAAACTGCGCCATGCAAAGCTGCTGGACTACCGTGAAGAATAACTAACATTGGCGAGGGTACTGCCAACGTTGAGGAACAGAACCGTGTGCCTGACGTTGTGCCGGATCGACGTCTAGGAGAAACGGCATGGTGGCGCCACGCGCGGTCTGGAAGGGCTTTCTGAGGGTCGGTTCCGTGTCATGCGGGGTAAAGATAGTGGGTGCCACAAGCGAGGCAACCAAGATCGACTTCAAGATTTTGAACCGCAAGGACGGTTTACCCGTTAAAAGCGCCTATGTCGATGAAGAGACTGGCGACGTTGTCAAAGCCGAGGATCAGATCAAAGGGTATGAGGCGGACAAGGATGATTTCATCCACGTCGAGCCGGACGAGTTAAAGAAACTGAAGCTGACGTCACAGCATACACTTGACGTCGATTCCTTCGTTCCGGTTGCCGAGATCGACACACGTTATCTGGAGAAACCATACTACTTGATCCCGGCAGACGGCGCCTCCCTGGAGGCCTTTGCCGTCCTGCGCGATGCGATGGCCAAGAAACGCGTTGCGGCACGCTCCTGCGTCGTACTCTATCAGCGCGGGCGCGAAGTGTTGATACAGCCCCTTGGAAAAGGCATGTTGCTGACCGAGCTACGGACCCACAATGAGATGACATCGGAAGACACCGTCTTCGACGATGTGAAGAGCGCAAAATATGATTCGGATTTGCTCGAAATCGCGGGGCTTCTCATCGACAAGAAGGTGACAAAGTTCGATCCTTCGAAATTCGAGGACACCTACGAGGACGCGTTGATTGCCATGATTGACGCCAAGCGCAAGGGCAAAAAACCCCCGAAACCGGTACCGAAACCCAAGGAGAACGTGGTCGACTTGGCCTCAGTTCTTCGAAAGAGCCTCGCCAAGGAAGGGCTCGGCCAAGATCGGCCAAAGGCCAATAGCCGCAAATCAGCTTAGGTGCTGGAACCGGCACTCGTTCGTTGCTCATCCATATCGCTTGCCGAGAAGCGGAGCCTTGAGCGCGTCTAGCTGATCCTGAAGGCGGCCTTTCTCCACGATCATTCCCTCAGGGCCTTCGCAAACGGCACCGTGCACTGCTCCGTTGCCTCGCTAGACAGATTCACCACTAGCATTTTCGGGAAGGGCCGCGCTCGTGTCCGCACCGTCTGACTGGCGCGTAACATGCTGTGTAACAATCGATTCTTAGATTTCTTGATTTGCTTGGATCGGAGGCAAGAATCGAATCCCACTTCCTCCGCCAGACGTCGAATTGTCCAGCCCGGAGACATGGGTAGCGGTTTGTACCTAAGACATGATGACAACCTCGTGCCCAGCGGGTTGTCGATTGGTTGCAAGGTCCTCTGTTCCAAGTCGATATATCCGAACTGCGAGGTCATCGATCACGAGCGCCCTGTTGCGTCAGGCTGACTTTGAAGTTCGGATAGATGACGTCCATTTCCTCTCGGAAGCGCTCCGCCGAACATCTCCATGGTCCTTTCAATGAGGCGATAGATAGCCAGGCTGCGCCGACTGTAGTCGCGGCCAATGGATGGAGGAAGTGATCGTTGATGACGGCCGGCCGCCCTGCATTCAGGCGGCTCGTCGTGGGCGGGGGTGACCCGGCTCAGCATGTTGGCGCTGGATCGCTCAACGCTTTCGTCACCCCGCCCAGTTCAGCCGGCGGTGCTCGGCACAGGCGTGTTGAGCAGTTGCTGCTCCCAGAGGTACGCGATGCCGCTGCCAGCGGCGTGCTGCTTGAGCACTTCCGTCAGCTCGCCGACGTGCTCGGTACGCGCCCAGTCGCGCTGCCACTCCGATGCCAGCGCCAGCCAGGTCATCATGTTTGCGCCGGCCGCGATCATGCGTTGGATGGCGACCTCGTGCGCTTCGACCGACGTGCCGCCCGAGGCGTCGGCGATGACCGTGACGTCCCAGCCTTCGCCCAACGCCTGGATAACCGGCATGGCGACGCAGATCTCGGTCCACAGGCCGGCGATGATGAGCTGCCTGCGGCCGGTCGCCTTGACCGCGTTCACGACCTTCCTGTCTTCCCAGGTGTTGATGAACGTCCGGTCGCCATCGTCACAAAGGCGATATCGCTGACGCCGATCTTTTTCCTCGGCTTCTCGGAAGCCTCGATCGCCGTCTTTTCGACTATCTACCTTGGACATACGCTGCTTGTGCATTCAAACGTGCGGATTCCGTTCGGCCCCTTGAAGTGGCTGATCGCCAGCCCGCAGTTCCATCGCTGGCGCCATGCCAACCAGCGCGAAGCCTATGACAAGAACTTCGCCGGGCAGTTGCCTTTCCTCGACATGCTGTTCGGCACCTACAATCCCACCGGTGACAAGGTGCCGGACAAGTACGGCGTCGACGATCCGATCCCTTCCACCTATTTCGGTCAGATCGGCTATCCGCCCCTGCGCCGTAGGAAGCTGCCGAACCGGGCAGGTGCCGAACACCGAAGCCTGACAGCTGGCCCGACGGTGCGGTATCCACCCCGATCCGCTTTCGGGCCGTAGAACGCCGAACCACGGGAAGGCTTTTCGCGTCGAATCGGCTAAACCCTGCGGCATGAACGAGACGTCTCTCTATGCGCCGGTGAAGCGGTTCCTCGAAAGCCTCGACTTTGTCGTCAAAGGCGAGATCGACGGCTGCGATGTTGTTGCATTGCGCGAGGGGGAGCCGCCGGTTGTCGTCATCTGCGAGTTGAAGCTGCAGTTCAATCTTGAACTGGTGCTGCAAGGTGTCGATCGCGCGGCGGCCTGCGACGAGGTGTGGCTGGCCGCGCGCATGTCGGCCCGCGGCAAGGGCCGCGAAAGCGACGCCAGATTTCGCAATCTCTGCCGCCGTCTTGGCTTCGGCCTGCTCGGTGTGACCGCGACGGACCGGGTCGAGGTGCTTCTCAGCCCGATCGCGCTGGCGCCGCGCAAGAATGCCCGCCGGCGCTCTCGTCTGGTTGACGAGCACCAGCGCCGTCGCGGCGATCCCGTTGCCGGAGGAGGATCGCGCAATCCGATCATGACGGCCTATCGTCAAAGCGCCCTCGCCTGCGCTGCCGCCATGGTGGACGGACCCAGGCGACCGCGTGATCTCAAGGCGGTGACGCCGATCGCGCCCAAGATACTGCAGCACAATGTTTATGGCTGGTTCGCGCGCGTCGACCGCGGCCTTTACGATCTCACCGATGCCGGCCGTGCCTCTTTGGTCCGTTGGCCGCAGGCGTCGCACGACGAATCCCGACACGCAATTTTGAACGCACCGGCCATATGATTGAAGATTCCGGCGGCGCTCGCGGCGGTCCTCTCGGTTGATTTCTCCGACAAAATATGTTGCTTGTCCCGCCCATGAAGAAGCTCTGCATGACCGCCTTGGCGTCAGTGACACTGAGTTTTCCAGCCAGCGCAATGGACAATGCATTGCGCGCCGGTCTGATGAAACTCGATCCCCAAACCCGTCTTGAACAGCGTTGCGATGCCGAAGTGCTCGACCGCATCACCCATGACGATCGCAAGTTCAAAGCCGATCGCGTCGTCGCCTACGCCTTCGCCACGCCCGAGATGGGTGCCGATGCAATCAAGAGCCCAGGTGCTGCGTTTCGCAGCAAGGGGCAGTGGTACCGGCTGAAATTCAAGTGCCAGACCGCGCCGGACCATATGGAAGTTTTGCAGCTCCGCTACCGGATCGGGGACGAGATTCCAGAAGCCGACTGGGCAAAGTACAATCTCTACGATTGATTTGTGATCTGCCATGGTTTGCCTGGCTGTCGGCGAGTGCCGCGAGCCTTGGATCCGGCTTGACGTGACGATGCTTCGGTGATGCAGCCACGCGTGATCCCTTGACGCCAGGGGACCACCAAGTTAGGGCCTCTGGATAATCGACGAACACTCGGCAAAATCAGCAAGGGCTTCCTGTCGATGGACATTTTTTTCAGCGCTGCCAGTCTGACCGCCCTGCTGCAGGTCATCGCCATCGACCTCGTGCTGGCCGGAGACAATGCGATCGTCATCGGCCTCGCCGCGGCCGGCCTGCCTGCCGAACAACGCAAGAAGGCGATTCTTCTCGGCGTGGTGGCGGCAACGGCGCTGCGCATCGGGTTTGCCGCAATTACCGTCAAGCTGCTGGCGATCGTCGGCCTGCTGCTGGCCGGCGGCATCCTGCTGCTGTGGGTCTGCTGGAAGATGTATCGCGAGCTGCGCACGTCGCATGCCGACGAGTTGGAAGCGACCGAGGCACTGTCGAATTCGGACCTCAACAGCGACCAGGCGGTCGCCGGCAAGACGAAGCGCAAGACCCTTGGCCAGGCTGCCTTGCAGATTGTCGTCGCCGACGTGTCGATGTCGCTCGACAACGTGCTGGCGGTGGCTGGAGCGGCGCGCGATCATTTTCCGGTGCTGGTCATCGGCCTTGTGTTGTCGATCGCCCTGATGGGGCTGGCCGCGACTTTCATTGCCAAGCTGCTGCATCGCCACCGCTGGATTGCCTATGTCGGCCTGCTGATCATTTTCTATGTGGCTGTGGACATGGTCTATCGTGGCGCGGTGGAGGTCTGGCCGCATGTAAACGGTGCGGTCGGCTGAGGCTGGCGGACATCGGCATCTTCACTCAGTGGAAGCAAGACCGCCGTGCGTTTTGCCGCATCGCGGGCCTGCCCATACCAATGCCGCAATAAGTGTGGTACTGCGCCGGCAATCCTGAAAAGCCCGGAAAACCTTTATGTCCGCTCCCCGCGTGAGTTTTGTCAGTCTTGGATGCCCGAAGGCCCTCGTGGATTCGGAGCGCATCATCACGCGCCTGCGCGCCGAAGGTTACGAAATCGCGCGCAAGCATGACGGCGCCGACCTCGTCGTCGTCAACACCTGCGGCTTTCTCGATTCCGCCCGCGACGAGTCGCTCAACGCCATCGGCTCCGCGCTTTCGGAAAATGGCCGAGTGATCGTCACCGGTTGCCTGGGCGCCGAGCCGGACGTCATTCGTGAAAAGCACCCTAACGTGCTGGCGATCACCGGGCCGCAGGCCTATGAGAGCGTGATGGCTGCGGTCCATGAGGCCGCACCGCCTTCGCACGACCCCTATATCGATCTCCTGCCACCGCAGGGCGTCAAGCTGACGCCGCGCCACTACGCCTATCTCAAGATTTCCGAAGGCTGCAACAACCGCTGCACCTTCTGCATCATTCCCGCACTGCGTGGCGACCTCGTCTCGCGGCCGGCGGCCGATGTGCTGCGCGAGGCTGAGAAACTGGCCAAGGCTGGCGTCAAGGAACTTCTGGTCATCTCGCAGGACACCAGCGCCTACGGCATCGACATCAAGTACCAGACGTCGATGTTCGGCGACCGTGAAGTGCGCGCGAAATTCCTCGACCTTTCGGAGGAACTGGGCAAGCTCGGCATCTGGGTGCGCATGCACTATGTCTACCCCTACCCGCATGTCGCCGACGTCATCCCACTGATGGCCGAGGGCAAGATCCTGCCTTACCTGGATATTCCGTTCCAGCATGCCTCGCCGCAGGTGTTGAAGAACATGCGCCGGCCCGCACACGGCGAAAAGACGCTCGAGCGCATTCGCGGCTGGCGCGAGGTATGCCCTGATCTGGCCATCCGCTCCACCTTCATCGTCGGCTTCCCCGGCGAGACGGACGACGATTTCGAGATGCTGCTCGACTGGCTCGATGAAGCCAAGATCGACCGCGCCGGCTGCTTCAAATATGAGCCGGTCCGCGGCGCCCGCTCCAACGATCTCGGCCTTGAACAGGTCCCGCAGGAAATCAAGGAGGCGCGCTGGCATCGCTTCATGCAGCGCCAACAGAAGATTTCGGCGACGCAGCTGGCCAGGAAGGTCGGCAAGCGCCTACCGGTGCTGATCGACGAGGCGCACGGCACATCGGCAAAGGGCCGCACCAAATACGATGCGCCCGAGATCGACGGCTCGGTGCACATCCAGTCGCGCCGCCCGCTGCGCCAAGGCGACATCGTCACCGTCAAGATCGACCGTGCCGATGCCTATGACCTCTATGGTTCGGCGGTCTGACGGTCCGTATTTACTACATCTGGCGATAATTCAGCCGTCTTAACCCGCGCAGCCGCGATCCGCTCTATGGTTTGTGGACCGTAGATGCGGGAAATGCGGATGAACACCAGACCTGCGGAACAAAATTACATCGCGACGCTGGACCTGCTCAGGCTGGCGGCAGCACTTGCCGTCGTGTTCTTCCACTATTTCTTTCGCGGCGCTGCCGCCGAAGGCTACCTTGCGCAAGGCTATCCGCTTGCCGCACCATTCGCCCTCTACGGCTATCTCGGCGTCAACCTGTTCTTCCTGATCAGCGGTTTCGTCATTGCCTGGTCGGCGGAAAACCGGAACTGGGATCAGTTTGCGATCGCGCGGTTCGTTCGCCTCTATCCGGGTTTTCTGTTCTGCATGACGATCACCTTCGCGATTGTCTTCCTTGTCGGGTCGCCGCTGCTTTCGGCCTCTTTCGTTCAGTATGCCGCCAATCTGTCGATGTTCGCGCCGGCCTTCGGCCAGCCCTTCATGGACGGCGTCTACTGGTCGATCGTGCTTGAACTGGTGTTCTACGGATGGATCACGCTGGCCCTGTTCACCGGGCTCTTCCAGAAACGCAAGCTGGAGCTGATCTTCATCTGGCTGGCGATCTCGGCCTTGAACGAGTTCTTCATCGGCAGCGGCGGAGCCAGGCTGCTGTTCCTCACCGAGTTCGGCCCGTTCTTCGCCGCCGGCGTGCTGGTCCACCAAATCCATTCGCATGGCCGTTCTGTGCCGGCCCTGCTGCTGCTTGCCGCCGCGTTCCTGATCTCCTGCGGAACGCTATCGGTGACGCAGCACTGGATACTTGGCCACTACGGCATTGCCGTTGCCTCGGCCAATCTCGTCGTCGCCAACGTCGTCATGCACGCGGCCTTGATCGGCGCGGTGCTGCTGCGCGACCGTGTCAGGGCATCGGGGCTCACTCTGGCGCTGGGCGGGCTGACCTATCCGCTCTATTTGCTGCACCAGGACATCGGCTATCTCGCCATCAATGCGGCAACGCCCCTTGTCGGCAAATGGATTGCCGCTCTTGGTTGCGTCGTGCTCATGCTTTTCATTTCGTGGGCGATCTGGCGCACCTGCGAACAACCGGTACAGCGGTTGCTCAGGTTTTGGCTCGGCCGCGCGGTCGATGCCGGACGAACGCGGTTTCGTCGCCCCTCTGCCGGCGCCCGGCCCGCCGAATGAAGAAGGGCGCCTCGCGGCGCCCCTCCGTCTCATGTCTCGCGCTGCTTATTTCGGCAGCTTGTCGTCGACGCCTTTCACATAAAAATTCATGCCGAGCAGCGTGCCGTCGTCGGCGACTTCACCATCCTTCAGCCACGGCGTGCCGTCCTGCTTGGCAACCGGTCCGGTGAAGGGATTCCAGCCGCCGGCGATCTTCTTTTCGGTGGCTTCGGCCATCGCCTTCACGTCGTCGGGCATGTTGGTGTAGGCCGACATCTTGACGGCGCCGTCCTTGATGCCGAGCCAGACATTGTCCGGCTTCCAGGTGCCGTCGAGCGCGGCCTGGACGCGGCTGATGTAATAGGGACCCCATTCGTCGGTGAGCGAGGTCAACTGCGCGTTCGGCGCGAACTTGATCATGTCGGAGGACTGGCCGAAGCCTTTCAGCTTGCGCTCCTCGGCCACCTGCAGGGCAGCGGTGGAATCGGTGTGCTGGACGATGATGTCGGCGCCCTGGTCGAACAGCGCCTTGGCAGCGTCGGCTTCCTTGCCCGGATCGAACCAGGAGTTCACCCAGACGATCTTGGCCTTGAAATTCGGGTTGATCGACTGCGCGCCGAGCATGAAGGAGTTGATGCCCATCACCACTTCGGGGATCGGGAAGGAAACGATATAGCCGGCGACCCCTGCCTTCGATTCCTTGGCGGCGATCTGGCCAAGAATGTAGCGGCCTTCGTAGAAGCGCGCATTGTAGATGCCGAGATTGTCAGCGGTCTTGTAACCGGTGGCGTGCTCGAACATCACTTTCGGGAATTTCTTGGCGACCTTCACTTCCGGGTCCATGAAGCCGAAGGAGGTGCCGAAGATGATCTTGCAGCCTTCGCGTGCCAGGCGCTCGAAAGCACGGTCGGCATCGGGGCCTTCCGAGACGTTTTCGAGATAGGCGGTCTCGACCTTGTCACCGAGCGCCTTCTCCACCTCGAGACGGCCCTGGTCGTGCTGGTAGGAGTAGCCGAAGTCGCCGATCGGGCCGGTGTAGACCCAGCAGGCCTTCAGCTTGTCCGCGGCCTCGGCCGTCGCTGCCAGCGACATGGCGGCGGTCGTGGTCATCAGGGCAATAAGCAGTTTTTTCATCGTGTTACCTCTCTGAGTTAAGCCTTGGAGCTTCCCGTTTGTTTTTATTGTCAACGATCCGGAACGAATGGCTGCCCCAAGGAAGCCGGCGTGTTCATCATCGTCAGACGCTTGTTGCGCGAGATTAGAACGAGAACCACGACGGTTGCCAGATAGGGCAGCGAAGAAAGGAACTGCGAGGGCACTGGAATGCCAAAAGCCTGTGCATGAAGCTGGCCGATCCACACCGCGCCGAAGATGTAGGCGCCGGCCAGCACCCGCCATGGCCGCCAGGAGGCGAACACCACCAGCGCCAGCGCGATCCAGCCGCGGCCGGCACTCATGTTCTCGACCCATTGCGGCGTGTAGACTAGTGAGAGATGGCCGCCGGCGAGACCGGCACAGGCGCCGCCGAAGATGACCGCGAGGTAGCGATAGCGGATCACCTTGATGCCAAGCGCATGCGCCGAGGTGTGGCTGTCGCCAATCGAACGCAGCGTCAGCCCGGTCCGGGTCTTGAACAGGAACCACATGACGGCCGCGGTCAGCGCGATCGAGATGTAGAAGATCGGATCCTGCCCGAACAGCAGCCTGCCGACCACAGGGATTTCCGTCAGGCCGGGAATGTAGAGGTTGGGCAGCCTTTCGCCGGGCTGGCCGACGAAGCTGGTGCCCATCATGCCGGACAGGCCAAGGCCGAGCAGCGTCAGCGACAGGCCGGTCGCCACCTGGTTGGTGGCCAGCGACAGCGACATGACGGCAAACAGCAGCGAGAATACCGCGCCCATGGCGATTGCCGCCAAAAGGCCGATCCAGGGCGAACCGGTGAGATAGGTCGCGCCGAATCCGCCGACGGCGCCCATGATCATCATGCCCTCGACGCCGAGATTGAGCACGCCGGAGCGCTCGACCACCAGCTCGCCGATTGCCGCGATCAACAGCGGCGTTGCCGCGGTGGCGATGGTCAGAAGGATGTTTACGGTGATGTCCATCAACGGGCTTCCTTCAGCTTCGGTGCGGCTTCGAGTTTGGCCACGCCTTCCGGTTTGGTCAGCGCCAGGCCGATCACGCGGATGCGGTAGTGGATGAGCGTGTCGCAGCCGAGCACGAAGAACAGCAGCATGCCCTGGAACACCCGCGCCACCTTGTCGGAGATGCCGAGCGCGCTTTGCACCGCTTCGCCGCCGAGATAGGTCAGCGCCAGCACCAGTCCGGCGGCAACGATGCCAAGCGGGTTGAGACGGCCGAGGAACGCCACGATGATGGCGGTGAAGCCGTAGCCGGGCGAGATGACGGGCTGCAACTGGCCGATGGCGCCCGAGACCTCGGAGATGCCGGCGAGTCCCGCCAGCGCGCCTGACAGCAGGAAAGCAAAAAAGACCATGCGGTTGAGGCCGAAGCCGGCGAAGCGCCCTGCCCGCGGGCTTGAGCCCAGCACGCGCACCTCAAAACCTTTCAGCATGCGGCTCATCAGGATCCAGACCAGCACCGCGGCGACCAATGCGAAGACAAAACCCCAGTTTGCCCGCCCGGCATCCGGCATCAGCTCCGGCAACACGGCCGAATCGTTGAACTGGATGGTCTGCGGGAAACCATGGCCCTGCGGATCGCGCCAGGGTCCGCGCACCAGCCAGTCGAGGAAGAGCTGCGCGACATAGACCAGCATCAGGCTGGTCAGTATCTCGTTGGTGCCGAAGCGAGTCTTGAGCAGAGCCGGGATCGCCGCATAGGCCGCGCCGCCGACCATGCCGAGCAAAAGCATCAGCGGCAGCACCAGCGGACCTTCGAACTGCGGAAACAGCACCGGAATCATCGAACCGGCAATGCCGCCGAGGATGAACTGGCCTTCGGCGCCGATGTTCCAGATGTTGGCCTTGTAGCAGACCGACAGGCCGACAGCGATCAGGATGAGCGGCGCTGCCTTGATCGCCAGTTCATGCAGCTGCCAGACCTGGCTGATCGGCTCGATGAAATAGATATTGAACGCGGTCAGGGGATTGACACCGAGCAGCGCGAACATGACGGCGCCGGCAATGATGGTCAGCGCAAAGGCGATGAACGGCGACAGGGCCGAAAAAAGCATGGAACGCTGCGGGCGTTTGACGAGTTCGAGGCGCATCATGCCGTCTCCAGCGAGTGTTCGGCGTGGCCTGGTTCGGCGCCGCCCATCAGCAAACCTACCTTTTCGAAGGTCGCCTCGGCGATCGGCATCGGCTTCGACAGCTCGCCATTGTGCATGACCGCGATCGCATCCGATATCTCGAACAGCTCGTCGAGATCCTGGCTGATCACTAGCACCGCCGATCCGCCGCGCGACAGCTCGATCAAGGCCTGGCGGATGTGGGCGGCAGCGCCCGCGTCGACGCCCCAGGTCGGCTGGTTCACCACCATGACGCTTGGCCGGCGGTCGAGTTCACGGCCGACGATGAATTTCTGCAGATTGCCACCCGAAAGGGCCGCAGCCTCCGGATCCGGCGCACTCTTGCGCACATCCATCGCCTCGATGATGCGCTGGGAGGCGGCTTGGATGGCGGCGCTCTTGACCATCCCGCCGGAACCGACGAACGCCTTGCCGTCGGTGGCATGGCGCGACAGCAGCAGGTTTTCGGAAAGCTTCATGCGCGGTGCGGCACCGTGGCCGAGGCGCTCCTCCGGCACGAAGGCGGCGCCCAGCAGTCGGCGTCCGGTGATGCTAAGGCCTCCCGCATCCTTGCCACGAATGCGCACCGAGGCGGCATTCTGCTGCAGCACTTCGCCTGAAACGGATTCGAAGAACTCGCCCTGGCCGTTGCCGGCGACGCCGGCGATGCCGATCACCTCGCCAGCGCGGACGTTCAGGTTGATGCCCTTGAGCGGTATCGAGAACGGTGTTGCCGGTTTGCGATTGAGATTGCGGATTTCGAGCAGCGGTGGCGCCTTGTCGATGCCCTCGACCGGCGCGCGCACCACGGCCTGCACCTCGTTGCCGACCATCATGCGAGCCAGCGAAGAGGCTGTTTCCTCACGCGGATTGCAGTGGCCGACCACCTTGCCGTGACGCAGCACCGTGGCGCGGTCGCAGATGCGTTTGACCTCTTCGAGCCGGTGCGAGATGTAGAGGATGGATTTGCCTTCCGAGCGCAAACGCTCCAGCGTCTCGAACAGCTTGTCGGCTTCCTGCGGCGTCAGCACCGAGGTCGGCTCGTCGAGGATGATGAGCTGCGGCGTCTGTAGCAGGCAGCGGATGATCTCGATGCGCTGGCGCTCACCCACCGACAGGTCGCCGACAAGCGATTCAGGATCGAGCGGCAGGCCATAGCTGAAGGAAAGCGCCCTCGCCTTGGCCGCGATGCTGCTGATCGGCGAGCCGTCGTCCAGCGATAGCGCGATGTTTTCGGCCGCGGTCAGCGCCTCGAACAGCGAAAAATGCTGGAACACCATGCCGATGCCGAGTTTTTTCGCGGCGCCGGGGTTGGAAATCCTGACCGCCTGGCCGTTCCAGAAGATCTCTCCGGAATTGGGCTCCAGCGAGCCGAACAGCATCTTGACCAGCGTCGACTTGCCGGCACCGTTTTCGCCGAGCAAGGCGTGGATCTCACCCCTGGCGATGTCGAGATCGATGTGATCGCACGCCGTCAGCGTGCCGAATATCTTGGTGAGGCCACGCACCTCAAGCAGGTTCGTGCCGTCGTGATTTGCACTCACAGTGCCTCCCATCTGGTTAGCCAGACATGTTCTGTGTTCCCGCAGGCATGGTAGGCGCGGCCGGCTCTCATCGGAAAGCGGCACGCGTCTTGAAAGAGCTTCAAGAATTTCAGCGGAAATTCAAGGGATAGCAAGGCAGAACGGACTAAGGGATGAGAATGGTCGTCCCTGTCGTCCTGCGGCCCTCGAGGTCGGAATGCGCCTTGCCGGCATCCTTAAGCGAGTAGCGCTGGTTGATCTTGATTTCGACCGCGCCGCTGAGCACGACCTCGAACAGAGCGGCGGCAGAAGCATCGAGGTCCTCGCGTTTTGCGTTGTAGACGAACAGTGTCGGCCTTGTTGCGAACAGCGAGCCCTTCTGGGCCAGCAATGACATGCTGAACGGCGGTATGGGTCCCGATGACTGGCCAAAGCTGACGAACATGCCAAGCGGCCGCAGGCAGTCGAGTGAAGCCGGAAATGTGTCGTTGCCGACCGAATCGTAGACGACATCGCATTTTTTGCCGCCGGTGATGGCGGCGACGCCGGCAACGAAATCCTGTTCCTTGTAGTTGATGACATGGTCGAAACCATGCGCCCTCGCGAGCTCGATCTTGTCGGACGAGCTGGCGGTGCCGATGACGGTCGCGCCGAGGTGTTTTGCCCATTGGCCGAGGATCAGCCCGACGCCGCCGGCCGCGGCGTGGAACAGGATCGTGTCGCCTGCCTTCACCTTGAACGTCCGGCGCAGCAGATATTCCGCCGTCATGCCCTTCAGCATCATCGCGGCGGCCTGTTCGTCGCTGATGCCATCCGGAACCTTGACGACCCGGCTGGCATCGATGACGCGCTCTTGCGCATAAGCCCCCGTCGTCACCGCATAGGCGATGCGATCGCCCGGATTCAGCCAGTCGACGCCCTGGCCGACCTCCAGCACCACGCCGGCGGCTTCGCTGCCTGGCACGAGCGGGAAGCCGCCGGGCGGCGGATAGAGGCCAGAGCGATGATAGACATCGATGAAATTGAGGCCGATCGCGGTGTGCCGGACCAGGATCTGCCCGGATCCCGGCTGACCGAGGTCGGCGTCCTCGTAGGTCAGGACTTCCGGGCCGCCGTTGGCGTGAATGCGGATCGCTTTGGACATTGCTAGGCTTCCTGTGGGGCTAGGCTCTCTGTGGGAGTGGCTGATCAGGCCTTTTTGGCACCGAGATTGGGAAAGAACTGCATGATGCCACCGATGCAGGCAAGGTAAAGCCCGGTGATGGTGATGCCGATCTTGGTGAAGGTGCTGACCTGCTCGCCCAGCACGCCGATCTGATCGTAGAAGGCAGCGAGTGCCGCCTGGGCCAGGGCAAGCGCGCCGAAAGCGCACCACAAGAGAGTCATCCCAAGGTTGATGCGCCGCAGCCGCACCACCCGCACCGGGTGGATGAAGTTGATCGGCACGAACGTCAGGACGCCGGCCACCACTACCACCGCAAACGAAACCCATTGTCCGGGCTCGATGACGAACAGGGTGAACACCACCATGTTCCAGACCACGGGGAACCCCTTGAAGAAATTCTCCTTCGTCTTCATGCCGGTGTCGGCATAGTAGATGGCGCTGGAGACGACGATGATCGCCGCAGACAGGAATGACAGGCCCTCGCCCATGAAGCCGCGCTGATAGAGCGCGAAGGCCGGGATCAGCACGTAGGTCACGTAGTCGATGATGTTGTCGAGCAGTTCGCCCGACCAAGTCGGCAGGATTTCCTTGACCTCGAGCTTCCGCGCGATCGGCCCATCGATGCCGTCGACGAACAATGCCAGCCCGAGCCACCAGAACATCGCCGTCCAGCGCTCTTCGCTTGCCGCTACCAGCGACAGGAAGGCCAGGAACGACCCCGAGGCGGTCAAGAGGTGGACGGAGAACGCCCTCGCCTGTGGCCAGGTGACCTTCTTTTTCGGGCGCGGAATCCGGTCCGTGATCTTTTTGGCGGCTTTTCGGGCCGTTGTGTTCTTGCTCACGGGCCCCGCCAATCCAGCTTGCAGATTTCGGCCGAACGGCCGGCGAAATTCCAGTTGCGGCCGAAAGCCCGCATGTTGCTCTTGTCGGACCTTGCCACGATGATCTCAGGCGCGATCCAGTATTCCGAATTGCTGATCACCGTATCCTTGTCGCGATCCTTGCCGGGGATGGGTGTCACCGCCCCGTCGATGATCCTCGGTATCTGGAAGATACGCGTCTTGTCACGCGTCTCATAGGTGATCGGCACTTGTTCGACGCCGAGGAATTTGCCGACCAGGATGGAGAGCAGCGATGTGGTTCCGCCTGCCTTGCCCGTGAAGATCTTTGTCAGCGCCTTGACCGCGTAGACAGAGGCGCGGCTGTCGATGAACAGGCCCGCGGTCCAGTTGCCGCGGCTCATGTAGCCGGGAATTTCCATGACCAGCCCGAGATTGAGGCCGGACAGATCTACTTCACCGAAATGGCCGGCATCGATGCGAAATCCCGCCCAGGTCTGGCAATAGCCTTCGGTCGGCGGATGATTGCCAAGCGACAGCACGCAGGGGCAAAAAACCGTGCAATTGCAGGAGAGTACGAGCTCTCCCTTCATCGCCCAGCTCTGGTCTGCCATCGATTTTCCCCCACTCACAGCGAGACTACTAGCAGCGCGGCTGCCCAGACAAGCAGTATCGCACCGGCCAGCCGGGTTGGAACCCTGCTGGCGGTTTGTTTTTCGATCAGGGTGAACAGCCCGATCAACGCCATCCAGAAAATGTTCATGACGCCAACGGCGAACATCACCAGCATCAAGGCCCAGCAGCAGCCGAGACACCACAGACCTTGCGCGACACCGAGCCGAAAGATGTTAAGGGGCCTCGCGCTCCAGTTCGAAAACAGGACCGAGAACGGGTTCTTGCATTTCTTCAGGCAAGCCTCCTTCAGGCCGCTGAACTGGTAGAGGCCGGCAATCAGGAGAGCGAGCGCACCGGCAACGCCGACGACCGGATCCAGCATCCCGGCTGACGAGGCGAATGCATGGGCGGCCAGGGTCAGCGCCGCGAACATCATTGAAGCGGCGAGCCAGACGCTGAGGTAGCCGGCGACCAGCACCAGCGGGTGAACGACCGGTTCGCCCTTGATGCGAGCCGTGTCAGTGATTTCGCAATAGGTGCGGATCATCGGCGCCGCCGAAGGCAGCATCGTCGCGATCGCCATCAGGAACCACATGAAAACGAGCGCGCCGGCCTGCAAGCCGAGACTTGTGTCCAAAGGCACCGGTGAGAGGCACAGCACAAAGAACCGTTCCAGGAAATCGGGCAGCGGCAGTTGCGGCAGGCTGCGCAGGATCGTGTCGCCGGGGGCGCTGACGCCTGCAATCCCGCCTTCGGCGCCGCGGATTGCCATCGCGGCAAGGGTCAGCCAGGCAAGCAGGATGCAAGCGCCGACAACGACGTTTACCGTGACGCGAGGACTGCGCGCGATGCCGGCCATGGCGCGGCCGGCGCGGTCGAGATGCCTGAAGTCGTCCTGCTGGCCGGTCATGACATCCGAATGGGCCGAATCGCCGCGTTGATCAAGCGGCATGATCTGACCTATATGCTCATCGAACGGCAGGTCGGGTGGACCGCCTCGCATTGCAAGCCGGAAGCCGATCTTGGAGCATCAGCAAACTGCGCGGATACTGGTTGCCGGCACGGGGCCGGCAGGACTGATCGCGGCGCTCGGTTTTGCCGCCGAGGGTTTCCCGGTGACACTGGTCGGGCCGGAGGCCACCGCCCCCGATGGCCGCACGACGGCCCTGATGAACCCTGCCTTGAAAGTGCTCGACCGGCTTGGCGTGCTCGAAGCCGTCAAATCCAAGGCGGCGGCCCTGAAAGTGATGCGCATCGTCGACGCCACCAGCCGGCTGATCCGCAGCCCGGTCGTCACCTTCCGTGCCAGCGAGATCGACGAGGACCAGTTCGGGCTGAACCTTCCCAACAGCGTGCTCAACCCGGCACTCGCCAGCGCCGTTGCCGCGCATGCCGGCATCGACCGGCTGATGCCGATGGTGGCGAACTGGCATCTCGATGCCGAGCGCGCCCGTGCCGTCCTGTCCGACGGCAGCACGGTCGACGCAGCGCTGGCGGTCGCCGCCGATGGGCGGTTGTCACCGGCGCGCCAGGCGGCCGGCATCTCGACCTCGGCCCGGTCCTACCCGCAGGCAGCTCTCGTCCTCAATTTCGGCCATGGCGGCGACCATGCCTTCACCTCGACCGAATTCCACACCGAGACCGGTCCGTTCACGCAGGTCCCGCTGCCCGGCAATCGCTCCAGCCTGGTCTGGGTGGTCAAGCCCCAGACCGCGACCGACCTCGCCGCACTGGACGATGCGACGCTTTCTCAGCGGGTCGAACAGCAGATGCAGTCGATGCTGGGCCGGGTAACGGTCGAGCCGGGCAGGCAGATCTATCCGCTTTCGGCGGTGACGCCACTGCGTTTCGCCCGAGATCGGGTGGCGCTGGTCGGCGAAGCCGCCCATGTGTTTCCCCCGATTGGTGCGCAAGGCCTCAATCTCGGCATCAGGGACGTCGACGATCTAATTGGAATCGCTCGTGAAAATAGAGCCGATCCAGGTGCAGCCAAGGCGCTTGCAGCCTACGATTTCAAGCGCCGCCCCGATATTCTGGCGCGCAGCAGCGTGGTCAACCTGCTCAACATGTCGCTGCTTTCCGACATGCTGCCGGCGCAGATGGCCCGCGTTGCCGGGCTCGGTGTGCTCGGAGGCTTCGCGCCGCTTCGGGCTTTTTTCATGCGCGAGGGACTTCGTCCCGGCAGCGGTTTTGCCGCGCTTGCTGGCGGGTTAGGGAAACAGGTCCGGCGCTAGGATATTGTGCCGGATCAGGTAGAGCAGCCCGGTGACGGTCACGACCGACAGGCAGGTTGTGATCAGCACACTGGCCGACGCGCGCTGTACCCAGACGCCATACTGCTGGGCGATGACGAAGACGTTGGTGGCGGTCGGCAATGCCGCCAGAAGCACCGCCGAGAAGACCCATGTCTCAGAAAAATTGCCGATCCAGCTCAGCACGACATAGCAGAGCAACGGGTGCAGGATCAATTTCAGCGCCGCAATCGGAACCATCTCATGCGGGACGCGATTGAGCGGCCTGAGCGCCAGGGTGACGCCCATGGCAAACAGCGCGCAAGGTGCGGCCGCCCGGGAAAGATATTCCAGAAGTCGCTCCACCGGCACGGGCGGTCGAAAGCCGATATAGGCGGCGCCGACACCCAGGGCGGTTGCGATGATGAACGGGTGCAGCACGATCTTGCGCACGACACCCAGCGCAAGCCGGAGAGGAGTGGTCTTCTCGTCGCCCGACAGCGCCATCATCATGGGTGCGAGGGCGAAATGCATGATGTTCTCGAAACAGAAGATCAGGGCGACCGGCACAGCCGCCTCCTCGCCGAAGGCCAGCAATGCCAGCCCCGGTCCCATATAGCCGATATTGCCATAGGCGGCCGCGAGCGCCTTGATGGTCGATTGCGCTATCTCGCCGCGCGAGGTCAGCACCGACCCCATGAACATCAAGGAAAATATCATGAAGGTGGAGACGACCGAACCGAAGATGAAGCGCCATTCCGTCAGGTCTTCGAACGGCGTCCTGGCAAGCAGTTGGAAGAAAAGGGCCGGCAGCGCGACATAGACGATGAACGTGTTCATCCAGCCGAGCGCCTCCAGCGGCTGCCTGGTGATGCGCGCCACCAGAAACCCGACAAAAATCAAGCCGAAGAACGGAAGAACAAGACCGATGACGTCAGACATTTTTATGCTGGTCCGAAACCCTGGCGCCGGGCTAGCCCGTTGCTTGATAGGGCGTCAAGCGCCTCGGGATTGAATTGATGCGCGGTCTGCGCCAAATAAGCCCAAGGAATTCAGTGGTGAGTACGATGAAAACAGCCAAATTCGCAATCGGACAGGTGGTTCGCCACCGGCTGTTTCCATTCAGGGGCATCATTTTCGACGTCGACCCGCAATTCGCCAACACCGACGAGTGGTACGAAGCCATCCCCGCCGACGTTCGGCCGCGCAAGGATCAGCCTTTCTATCATCTGCTCGCCGAGAATTCGGAGACCGAATACATCGCCTACGTCTCCGAGCAGAATCTGCTTGAGGATCAGTCGGGTGAGCCAGTCCGGCATCCGCAGATCAAGGAGATGTTCGACAAGAGGCCGGACGGCGGCTACCAGCCGAAACGGCAGTCAAGGCACTAATCCGCGGAGAGACGGGCACAAAAAAGCGGGGCATGACCCCGCTTCTTTGTTGGCTCGGCGATATTGGCCGATCAGTTGGCGGTCTTCGCCTTGTCCTGCTCTTCCTTGAGCTTCTTGGCGAAATCCTGGTTGTTCTTGGCGACGAAGTCCTGAAGCTTCTTCTGCCGGTCCTCGATGTCCGACTGCTGCAGCGCCGGGCCGTCATAGGCGCCGCTGAAGCCCTGCAGGGCGATCTTGATCGGATTGGGCTGGTTCTGGAAATTGACGGAAGTCAGCGTGATCGCCTGACCCTTCTTGAATGCCGCGACGAGCTGGTCGGTCAGCGGCACTTCGGCCACGCAACGATCCGGGAAGCAGATCACATAATCGAGCTTCTGCGCCTTGCCGGTGTCGATCTGCAGGCCGATGCCGGGAGGCACCAGACGGCCGGTCGGCACCGTCACCTGGAACACCTTGCGGTTCACCTTGCCCTTGAGCTCGATCAGGCTGACGCCGGTGACCAGCTGGCCGTTGCCGGCGGTGGTGATGTTCTGGACGTTGCAGATGTCGACGTCTTCCTGCTTGGTGCAGGCCTTGAACCAGCCTTGCGGAATCTGCTGTTGCTGCTGTGCGGAAGCAGGGGGAAGTCCTGCGCCGAGAAAGCCGACCACGCCAGCGGCCATGACCGACAGGCGGTACGCGTTGCTGTTCAGGCTCGTCATGTCGTGCACTTCCTCTCAAATGATCCCAGGACCGGCTTCTTCGTGCCGTGTGGTCCAGCTACCTGTTGCCGAAATGAGGCAACAGAATGACTTCGGAGGGCGTGTTACACTGCAAGCGAGGCCGAATCCAGCCCGGCGTCAGCAATTGTTGAACGCGCGGTTGGCCGGCGCGCAGCCGCCCCATGCTAGGGTGCACACCGAATCATTAAGCCGACCCAATAAGGAGACGGTCATGGGCCGCGTTGTTGTTTGGCTGATCACCGGGATATCGTTTCTCGCCCTTTCGCATCAGCCGGCCGCATCGGAGCCGAAGCACGCGATCGCCATGCAGGGCGAACCCGCGCTGCCGCCCGGCTATACGCATTTCGACTACGTCAATCCCGATGCGCCGAAGGGTGGCTCGATCACGTATTGCGTCGTCGGCAGCTTCGACAACCTCAACCCTTTCATCCTCAAGAGCCTGCGCACGACGGCGCGCGGCATGATGGACACGATCTTCGGCAATCTGGTCTTCGAGCCGTTGATGCAGCGCAATGCCGACGAGGCTTTCACGCTCTACGGTTTGTTGGCCGACAGCGCCGACATGGACCCGGAGCGCAAGAGCATCGAATTCCATCTCAATCCGAAGGCCAAATGGTCGGACGGTCAGCCGGTGACGCCGGAGGACGTGCTGTTCAGCTACGATGTCTACACCGAGAAAGGGCGACCGCCCTACAGCGACCGCATGGCCAGGGTCGCCAAGCTCGAAAAGACCGGCGATCACAGCGTGCGCTTCACCTTCAACGACAAGGCCGATCGCGAATTCCCGCTGATCATCGCGCTGACCCCGATCATCCCGAAGCATGCCTTCGACAAGGAGACTTTCGACAGGACGACGCTCAAGCCGGTGATCGGCAGCGGCCCTTATACGATCGCGCAGGTGCAGCCCGGCCAGCGCATCGTGTTCAAGCGCAACCCGGATTACTGGGGCAAGGACGTCCCGGCCAAGCGCGGTTTCGACAATTATGACCAGATCACCATCGAGTATTTCCTCAACGCCAACGCCAAGCTCGAAGCGTTCAAGAAAGGCCTTTGCGCCATCGACGACGACAGTGATCCGGTGAAGCGCGAGCGCGATCTCGATTTTCCGGCCTTCCACAAGGGCGATGTGGTCGCGCAGACCTTCGACACCGGCATTCCGCCCGTGGTGACTGGTTTCCTGTTCAACACGCGGTTGCCGAAATTCGCCAACCCGGTCGTGCGGCGCGCGCTCGGTATGCTTTATGACTTCGAATGGGCCAACAAGAACCTGTTCGGCGGCAAGTACGCGCGGACAATGAGCTATTGGCAAAACTCCGAGCTTTCCGCGCTCGGCCATCCAGCGGACGACAAGGAGAAAGCGCTTCTGGCGCCCTACCCCGGCCGCGTGCCGGCCGATGTCATGGACGGTACATGGCGGCCGCCGGTGACCGACGGATCGGGCCAGGACCGCCGCGTGCTGAAGGCAGCCTTCGATCTTTTGAAAAGTGTCGGCTACCACGTGCAGAATGGAACGATGCTCGATCCCGAAGGCAAACCCTTCAGCTTCGAAATCCTGACCGCGTCGCAGGACGAGGAGCGCCTTGCCGGCATCTACCAGCGCACGCTGGAGAAGATCGGCATCGACCTCACCATTCGCAGCCTCGACGGCGATCAGATCCAGTCGCGCAAGCAGCGCTTCGATTTCGAGGTCCTGGTCGGATCGAGCGGCTTCAACAACTCGTTGTCACCCGGCATCGAGCAGAGCGGACGCTGGAGTTCGGCCGCGGCCAGGACGGAAGGCTCGTTCAATCTCGCCGGCGTCGCCGATCCGGCTGTGGACGCGGCAATCGAGGCGATGCTGCGCGCCCGTTCCAAGGAGGATTATGTTGCCGCAGTTCGCGTTCTCGACCGGCTGCTGATCTCCGGCAACTACATGGTGCCGATGCAGTACAACACGCAGCAATGGGTCGCCTACTGGAACTACCTGGAACATCCGCAAAAGACACCCATATTCGGGTATCAACTGCCAACATGGTGGCGCAAGCCCAACTGAGGGATCAGGGAGATCGAGATGAGCGAATTGAACGCCATCACCGTCGATGTGGTATCCGATGTCGTCTGCCCCTGGTGCTTCATCGGCCAGAAGCGGCTCGACAGGGCAATCGCCGCCGTCAGCGATGTCGACGTGCATGTCCGCTGGCGGCCGTTCCAGCTCGATCCAACCATTCCGCCCGAAGGCAAGGACCGCCGCGAATACATGCTGGCAAAATTCGGCAGCGACGAGCGCATCCGCGAGATTCACGCCCGCATCGAGCCGCTGGGCGAAATCGAAGGCATCTCGTTCGCCTTCGACGCCATCAAGGTGGCGCCGAACACGCTGGATGCGCACCGGCTGATCCGCTGGGCAGGTGCCGCCGGCGAAGCCATTCAGAACAGGCTTGTGCGCCGGCTGTTCCAGTTGAATTTCGAGGAAGGCGCCAACATTGGCGATCATGCCGTGCTGGTCGAGGCGGCGCGCGAGGCCGGCATGGATGCGTCCGTGGTCGCCACGCTTTTGCCGACCGAGGCCGATGTCGAGGCGGTGCGCACGGAGATCGCCACCGCGTCGCGCATGGGCATTTCTGGTGTACCGTGCTTCCTGCTCGAGGACAAATACGCGGTCATGGGCGCGCAGGATGCCGACACGCTGGCCGATGCCATTCGCCAGGTGGCGGCCGCCAAGGCGCGCGGCGAACTGGAAAAGGCCGGCTGAGCCGACCGCCCTCTCCTCTCCGCGACAGCAGCAAGCGTTACTTCACCGTCGCCTTGGCCTTGCTGATGAAAAATCCATGGCCGTTCGTGGCCGTGCAGGACAGTCCCTTGCTTGACGACTGGCACGAAAACGGCCCGGCGCTCCAGCTGTTGCCGTAGCCAAGCTTGTCGACATCGCTGCAGCAGCCCTGCTCGCCTGGGTTCTTGATCAGCGTGGCTGGCCCCTTCGGACCCAGGATAATCGTGACGTAGCTTGGCTCGACGCGCGAGCAGCTCAGCTCCGGGCCACCATCCCTTGGTTCATAGGTGCCGGTGCCGCCTTTGGGCGTGTAGATGCAGCCGATGTTGCCGGACGGCGTGTTGAACTCGATCTGGCCTTCGGCGCTGGCCGGGATGCTCTGCTGGCCGGCATGCGCCAAAGGTACGAGGGGCAGCCAGGCGAAGAGGGACAGGATTGCGGCCGCGCGTGCAAGCATTGGGAGCTTCCTTGTTGGAGAACCGAACATGCATGAGTGTCGACGATGCCAGGCAAGGTTCAATCCCAAGCGGATGAATTGTCAAACACAGTCCCTCAGCCGATCCGACAAGGAAGCGCCGCTCGGCCGATTCTCCGGTCACCTCCTGCCTCCGGCAAGGACGACAACGGCACGCCCGGCGAGGTCGCGAACGGCAAATTTTCGGGTGTTCGGGTCAACCTGCTTTGAGAAAAGCGCTCGGTCCGGACGATTTTGAGTTCACAAAACCGTGTGAAAACCTTCCCTAAGGGAAGCCGCGCTAACGTCACGCCCCTATGTATCAGGCATTTGAAATGAAAAGCAATATTCGGATTTTTGCCTATCGTTGTCGCTATATTTCAGCATGTAATCTGTTGCCTCACGGCCACGGCTGCCGGCGCAATCCGGTCGGCCCGGTTTTAAATTAATGGAAAATGATCAATTGGTGTTACCATCCGTAACAAAAGAAAAAAGGTTTGGGCGGGATCGTGATTCGGGTCGGTAGACCATCGCAAGAGTCAGTACCGGAAAAAACACCTCGCGATGCCGCAGGGCGATCGCTTCTGACGCCGGTGTCGTCGATGCGCAGCTTCTGGGGCCTGATGCGGGCCTACTGGGTTTCCGACCGCTGGAAGGAAGCCTGGACGCTGACGCTGGTGATCGCACTGCTCACGGCGCTGTCCAGCAAGGCCGGTGTTTGGTTCGCCGAAGCCTCCGGCGAACTGGTCAACTCGATCGCCTTCTTCCATGACGCCGCCAACACCACGCCGCTTCGCTCGCTGCTGGTCAATGCCGGCGTCCTGGTGCTGCTGGTCGTGCTCAAGGACGCCGGCTTCACCGGCATCCGCAGCCTCGTGTCAGCGACATTGCACCGCAAATGGCGCGGCTGGCTGGACAGCCGCTTCAACGAAGCGCTGCTCGACACCAATCATACGCATTTCCACGCCCAGCATGGTTCGTCCGGCAATGCCGCTCCCGACAACATCGATCAGCGCGTCCAGGAATCCATCAAGGACATGACCGGCGGAGCCATCGGCCTCGCCATGGGCGTCCTGGGTGTTGCCACATCGCTTTATTTCGTCGGCCAGAAATTGCTTGAAAACTCGGCGGAAGTGAAAGGGCTGGAATTTCTCGGCAGCTACGGCAGCGCGGTTTTGGCTTTCCTGGCGGTCGCCACCTACGTGCCCCTGAACACTTGGATCGCGGTCAAACTGGGTCGTCTGCTGGAACGGCTCAACGTCAGGATGCAGCAATCCGAAGGCAGCTATCGCGGCGAGTTGACCACTTTCCTGCGTCGCAGCTTCCATGTCGCGGCCTCGCAAGGCGAGGATGTGCAGAAGACGATGCACAATCGACTTTATGTCGACATCGACCGCACTTGGGCGCGGCTGAATATCGTCAACACAGGCTACAATTCGTTCGAGCTGATCTACAATTTCATTGGCGCCCGCATTGTCGCCTATGGACCTGGCCTGGTGCCGTTCATCCACAACGGTTTCGATCTCAAGGGCTACATAACCGGCTCCGAGCTGGTCAATTCGCTGATCAGTCAATGCTCCTGGTTCATCCACGTCATGCCGAACATCGCAACGTTGCGCGCCAACAGCCAGCGCGTCATCGAATTGGCGCAGGCGATCGAGAATGTACAGCATCCGCAGGAATTCTACAGCCAGACCGGCCGCTCCGATTTCCACTACACCAGCCAGAACCCGGTCTTCGGCCTTACCATCCAGAAGCTCGAACTGGCGCATCAGGGCGAGGATGCAACGCCCTTCCTCAGCGCCGCCAATCTGCGCTTCCGGCGCGGCGAGTGGACCTTCCTGAAAGGCGAATCCGGCAGCGGCAAGACTTCGCTGATCAAGGCGATCAACGGCCTGTGGCCCTATGGCCGCGGCACCATCGTCTTCCCCGAGGGCGTGAAAAGTTTCTATGCTGCCCAGGAGGTCAAGCTGCAGCAGGTGACGCTGAAGCAACTGGTCTGCCTCCCGGGCTCCGAGCGCGACCATGGCGACGCGCAGGTCGCGTCGGCGCTGCACAAGGCGGGGCTCGGCGACTTTATCGAGCACATGGCCGACGAAAGCCGCGAAGGCAAAAGCTGGGACCAGGTGCTGTCGGGCGGCCAGAAGCAGAAGCTGGTGGTGGCGCGCATCGTGCTGCAGCAGCCGGGGCTGCTGTTCCTCGATGAGGCGACCGGCGCGCTCGACCCCGATGGCAAGGTCGCCTTCCACCAGGCCATCAAGGACAACTGCCCCGATGTCACGGTGATCAGCGTCATGCACGAGGCGGTGGCGCCGAGATCGATGACGGGCAGCGAATTCTATCACAGCATCGTCGCGATCGCCGACGGCGTCGCCACCAAGAAGCCGCTGGTTCCGACCTTGCCCGTCGAGCTCACCACCATTCTGGTGCAGCCCAGGCCGGTCGAGGACAAGTGGCTGCGCTTCTCGCGCCGGCTGAAGCAGAAATAACGGTTAATTCACCCCGGTCTGCCTAGTCGAACGGCGGCCGGCAATCACAGTCTCGCGATCTCGGCCGCTCGTCGGCATTTTCCCTCCTCACCGCGATTGACACGGCAAGGCGCGCTCCTATGTTGCGCCCGCTTGCAGATAGTAAAAACGCGAACCCGCAAGCGGAAAGGTCACCGCGCCATGCCTGGCGACAGTCACAGTCGAACGCAACAGCCGTGCGCCCTGACGTGACCTCACATGGTTCATGTCCTGCCGGACGGCAAGGAGTGAGCCATGAACGAATTTACCGCCGTAGCCAGCGACGAGGCCGTCGCGATTGCCCGTATCCTAGCCAACGATCACGTCGCCGACATTGTCGAGGCCCTGAACAGGGAGCCTCGAGAGACCGCGGCGGAACTGCTCTGTGAAGTGACGTTCGAACGTCTGGTCGAGATCTTCGATCAGCCGGAACTCGACGGCGCGTCCGAACTCATGGAGGCGCTGCCGCGCGCCAAGGCGGGCAAGCTGCTCACCGCGATGTCGGTCGACCGTGCCGCCGACATCCTGCGCGAGCTGGAAGAGCCGGCCCGATCCGAGCTGCTTGGCGGGCTTGCGCCGCCGCTCCGCGCAACGCTGCTCTCCATCCTCGGCTATCCCGAAGGCAGCGCCGCATCGATCATGACGACGGAGTTCGTCAGCGTGCCCTCGGACTGGACCGTCGGGCAAACGCTAGACTACATCCGCAAGGTCGAGCGGACGCGCGAAACCGTGTACGCGATCTATATCGTCGATCCGCAAACGCACCTGCTCGTGCGCTCGACCGGTCTGCGCCGGCTGATCACCGGGGAGCCCGACGATTCGATCATGACGGTGGCGCCGGATCATCTTCCGGTGACGGTCGGACCGCTGACCGATCGCGAAACCCTGGCGCAGACGATCTCCAAATACGATCTGCTCGCCGTTCCGGTCGTCGACCATGGCAAGATCCTCGGCATCGTCACCATCGACGACATCATCGACACGATGATCGCGGAGACGACCGAGGATGTGCACCGTTTCGGCGGCATGGAGGCGCTGGACGAGCCGTACATGAAGATGAGCTTCCTCGCCATGATCAAGAAACGTGGCGGCTGGCTGTGCGCGCTGTTCATCTCGGAGATGCTGACGGCCAACGCCATGCAGAGCTATGAGGGCGAGCTGGAGAAGGCGATCGTGCTGACGCTGTTCATCCCGCTGATCATGAGCTCCGGCGGCAATTCCGGCTCGCAGGCGACCTCGCTGGTCATCCGCGCGCTGGCGCTGCGCGAGATCGGTCTTGGCGACTGGTGGCGGGTGGCGCTGCGCGAGCTGCCCACCGGTCTCGTGCTGGGCGCCATGCTCGGCGTGGTCGGCGTCTGCCGCATTGCGCTGTGGCAATATATGGGCTTCTACGATTATGGCCCGCACTGGCCGCTGATCGCCACGACGGTCGGCGCGGCCCTGGTCGGCATCGTCACCTTCGGTTCGCTGTCGGGCTCGATGCTGCCGTTCGCCTTGAAACGCATCGGCTTCGATCCTGCCAGCGCATCGGCGCCGTTCGTCGCCACGCTGGTCGATGTCACCGGGCTGGTGATCTACTTCTCGGTAGCGCTGGTGATCCTGCGCGGCACGCTTCTGTAGCCGCTTCCTTATCTCCGCCGTGGCAAATACCTTGCCGCGGCGGAGTCCCGCAGTCCGGCTTTGCCGTCAATCCACCCGCGCGCCGTCCTTCACGCGATAGGTCGGCTTGTACATGGTGACCAGTTCTTCCGCCGCTGTCGGATGCACGGCCATCGTGCGGTCGAAATCGTCCTTGGTCAGGCCTGCCTTCAGCGGGATGCCGAGAAGCTGCGCCATCTCGCCGGCGTCCGGCCCCAATATGTGGGCGCCAAGCACTTTCTTCGACGCGCCGTCGACCACCAGCTTTATCAGCATCTTCTCATCCCGCCCGGACAGGGTGTGCCGCATCGGCCGGAATGTCGCGCGGTAGATCTCGATGTCGGGAAAGCGTTTGACGGCATCGTCCTCAGATAGGCCGACAGTGCCGATCTCCGGCTGTGAAAACACGGCGGTCGCGATCGTCTCGTGATCGGGCGCGGTTGGATTTCCCTTGAAGGCGGTTTCGATGAAACACATCGCCTCGTGGATCGCCACCGGCGTCAACTGCACGCGGTTGGTGACGTCGCCGATTGCCCAGATGCTGTCGATGTTGGTGCGGGAATATTGGTCGACGGCGATGGCGCCGGTCTTGGTCATCTCCAGTCCGATGCCTTCCAGGCCCATATTCTCGGTGTTGGGAATGCGGCCGATGGCCAGCATCACCTGGTCGACGGTCAGCACCTCGCCGCCGCTGACGAGCGCGTCGAGCCGGCCGTCCGGCCGCTTGCGGATCCATTCGGACACGGAATGGCAGAGGATTCTTATCCCCTTCTTTTCCATCGTCTCGTGCAGCATCCGCCGCAGGTCCATGTCGAACCGGCTGAGGATCTCCTTGCCGCGATAGACCAGCGTGGTGTCGACGCCGAGACCGTGAAAAATGTTGGCGAACTCGACAGCGATGTAGCCGCCGCCCTCGATCATGATCGCCCTGGGCAATTCCTTGAGGTCGAAAGCCTCGTTGGAAAAGATGCAATGTTCATGGCCGGGCAGCGCCGGATGCGCCGCGGGTCGGCCGCCGGTGGCAATCAGGATCTGGTCTGCTGTGACGGTGCGATCCTCACCCAGGAGATGCACGACATGCGGGTCGACGATCATGGCGCGCGAGTGAAAGGTCTCGCCGCCGGCGCCCTCGACGTTCCTGACGTAGATCGCCTCCAGCCGGCTGATCTCGCGATCCTTGTTGGCGACCAGCGTCTGCCAGTCGAAACTGGCTTCCGGCACCGTCCAGCCATAGCCGGCGGCGTCGGCAAAGTGCTCGGGAAATTGCGAGGCATAGACATAGAGCTTTTTCGGCACGCAGCCGCGGATGACGCAGGTGCCCCCATAGCGGTATTCCTCGGCGATGCCGACACGCTTGCCGAGAGCCGCGGCGACACGCGCCGCCCTGACCCCGCCCGAACCGCCGCCGATGACGAAAAGATCGTAGTCGTAACCGGCCATGACGCGGCTCCCAAGCTTCAGAAATGTGTCAGACAGGTAGGCCGCAAACCGTCAAAAGAAAAGCCCGGACAGGCCGGGCTTTCGCGGGAGGCCGCAAGGCCATTTGAAATGCGGGATCAGTTATTGTCCGCGGGGGCCGCGCCATCGGCGGGCGCTGCGCCATCGGCCGGAGCGGCGGCTCCGTCGGCGGGCGCGGCAGGTGCTGCCTGCGCCTTTGCCTTGGCGGCGGCGGCCAGCGTTTCGCCAACCTGCTGGGCGAGATCGCGGCCGAGGCCGTTCTGCCAGATGTCGGCTGCCTTGACCAGTTCGCGGGTCACCGTCGGGCCGCTATCGAGCAGCTTCTTGCCCGAATCGGAATTGTAGAAGGCGGCGATGTCGGCCAGTTCCTTTTCGGAGAACACTTTCGCGTAGGCGAGTGCTGCTTCCTTCTCGAGGTCGGCGCGGCGCGAGGCCAGCGCCAGCGCCTTCTCGCTGATCGTCTTGCCGATCAGTTCCTGCATGTCCGGGTTCTTCTGGATCAGCTGCGATTCGAGCGCCGCGGCTGCCTGCGGCAGGATGTTGTCGAACGGGTCGGTCGCGTGGATCGCAGCGACCGCCGCGCGGGCGGCCTTCAGGTGCGAATCCGTGACATCCTGCGAAAACGCCGGCGAAGAGAAGGCGAAAACGGCCGAGGCCGCCAGAAGGACGGAAAGGCTGCGAACCCGGTTATGCAACGTCATGATCGGTAGAACTCCCTGGTTTTCGGGCGGCATGGACGGTTTGGATACCGTCGCCGCCGGCGATGATGGCCGCTGAAGCCAGCCCGATGAAAAGACCATGCTCGACCACGCCCGGAATGGCGTGGAGAGCATTCGAAAGCGCTCTTGTATCCGGAATGCGGCCAAAAGATGCATCGAGGATAAAATGGCCGCCGTCTGTAACAAAAGCCTGCCCTCCCGTCATCCTCAATGTGACCGGCCCGGAAAGACCGAGCTTTTCAGCCGCTGCGGCAACCGCGATTTCAGTGGCGCGCAGGCCGAACGGATTGACCTCGATCGGCAGCGGAAAACGACCGAGCGTCTCGACCATCTTGGAGCGGTCGGCGATGACGATCATGCTCTGGGACGCCGCGGCGACGATCTTCTCGCGCAGCAGCGCGCCGCCGCCGCCCTTGATCAAGGTCAGTTCCGGGTCGACTTCGTCGGCGCCGTCGACGGTGAGATCGAGCTCTGGCGTTTCCTCCAGCGTCGACAGCGGCACGCCAAGCTCGCGGCAGAGCAACGCGGTGCGCTCCGAAGTCGGCACGCCGATGATGGTCATGCCGGTGGCGACCTTTTCGGCAAGCAGCCGCACGAACTCTTCGGCCGTGGTGCCGGTGCCGATGCCGAGCCGCATGCCGTCGCCCACATGGGCAAGTGCGGCGCGCGCGGCTTCGACCTTCAATTGCCTTGCATCCATGTCGGTAATTGCCCCGGAAATTCGCTGCCGGGCTCGTAGCATTTTTGCCGGTCCGGTCAAAGCCCTGGACGGCGCTTCTCCAGGTCATGCCTGTATAGGAATTATTTCCTTGATCGGTGAGGGCAGCTATGCTACATTTTTGTCCATGGTGCTGATTTGCGCCAACAACCCGCCGTCGAGGCGGGTTTTTCCATATCGGACGGCCCGCCGCGAATGCCCGGCCTGATGGGCAGGCCCTGCCTGAACGAACTGGCCCCGCGCTTGCCTTGACGCGCCGCAGCCGCTATCGCCTGCCCATTGCACACCTGCCCAGGACAGACCATGACCCGACCGATCATCGTGTTCGACCTCGACGGTACGCTGATCGACACAGCGCCGGACCTGCTCGACAGCCTGAACCACAGCCTGGCCGCCAGCGAGATCGCGGCGGTCGACGAAGCCGGCTTCAGGCGTTTTGTCGGTCACGGCGGCCGGGTGATGATCGAGCGGGCGCACGCCGCCCATCAGCGATCGCTCGATGTCGCGGAGCACGACCGGCTGCTGAAACTGTTCCTCGGCCACTACACAATCAACATCCCCGGCAAATCGCGCCCCTACCCCGGTGTCGTCGAGGCGATCGCGCGCTTCGAAAAGGCCGGCTATCTCCTGGCCATCTGCACCAACAAATACGAAGCCAACTCGCTGGCGCTGATCGAGGCGCTCGGCCTGTCCAGGCATTTCGCGGCCATCGCCGGACAGGACACGTTCGCCTTCCGCAAGCCCGACCCGCGCCATCTGATCGAGACCATCAAGCTGGCCGGTGGCGACCCGCACTGCGCGCTGATGGTCGGCGATTCGCAAACCGACATCGACACGGCGAAAGCCGCCGGCATCCCGGTGGTGGCGGTCGATTTCGGCTACACCGACCGGCATGTCAGCGAATTCGAGCCCTCGGCGGTGATCTCGCATTTCGACGCCCTGACGCTCGGTCTGGCGCAGAAGCTGATTGCCGCCGCCGGGTAGTGACGGGGAGTGGCGCAGGCAATCGCATATGGGCAAAGGCTTGCGCCCTACGAATACCCCCTCTCCTAACCCCTCCCCACAAAGGGGGAGGAGATTCCGTCGGCGCTGATATCAGCAGATTTCCAACGTTCTCGACGCAAAAGGCGAGAGCGCGGCAGCTTCCCTCCCCTTGTGGGGAGGGCTAGGGTGGGGGTCCTCTTCGCAAGAACCTATATTCGATTGCCTTTGGAAGCGGCCACGTCTCGTCGGGACAAGGCCGGATAGGCCGACAATCCGATCCTTGTCGGAACGCCGAACACCGCCTTGACTTCCCGCACCCGCCTCCCTTATATCGCGGCTCGCTTGGCCTTTGGGCAACGAGCGGGCGATTAGCTCAGCGGGAGAGCACACCCTTCACACGGGTGGGGTCGCAGGTTCAATCCCTGCATCGCCCACCAAAATCCTTACGGCAGTTGGCGATGTCTGGTGGAGATGCACCAGCCGCGATCAGCGCTTCATCGAGTGCAGGATGGCCTGCATGTGCTCTTCCAGGTCGAGTTCACCCCGAGCCTCGGCGGTCAACAGGTAATCGGCCTTGGCCCGGCGATCGCCTCGGCTGATCGCAGGATAGGAGCAGATGGCCAGCAGTGCTTCCTGTTCAATCCGGTCTGCCCTCTTGCGTTCGTGGCTGCTACTGCCCGCTTGATGAACAACCCTGTGAAGCCCGACATAGGTGGCTTCATGGGCTCCGATCAGCGCCCGCAATCCGGGTGAGGCCCCTTCCCCTTCAGCAAATGTCGGTTCAATGACTGAGGCCACGGCGGTGAACGCAAGAAGTGTACGGCGGGTGACTTCGGGCATGGCTCATATCCCTGCTGCCTGATCATGCAGGCACACCATAGCACCGGCGAAGCGGTTCGCAGAGATGCTCGGGGACGCGACCACACTTCTGCTGACAGATGTATTCGCTTCCGTAGCCCGCCCGCCCAGCAGCTGGTGTGGCCTTAAGTCGCAATGATTGACTTCCGAAATGCAGGGTTTCGGGCTTCATTGACGCTGCGACCAACACCATATGGTGATCCACAGCCCTCCAAAACGAGAGAAGCTCGCCTTGACACGGTCGCTTTGCGGCCATCGGCCGGCAATGGCTATGAACCAGGAACCTGAAAAACCATGCCTGAAAACATCAGACCGATTTCGAAAAACGTCCCCCTCATTCAGCTAGGCCTCTATCAGTGCCGCTTCCCGGTGAGCGAAGACCGGTCGGTACCCGGCGGCTATCGTTTTTGTGCCGGGCCAACTTCGGCGGATCGCGTCTATTGCGATCACCACCACGGCATCGTGACCGCCGTCGACCCTCGTCGAACCCGTTCAGGTCTCCACTCCGCTCAACGACGCGCTGCGTAAGCTAAGCGGGCGGCGGCCCCATTCGGGCAGCTGCAAACCGGCGGACTGAATCGGCACGCATTCCAGCCGCGGAACAAACCGGCACGCCAGCGAGTTTCTCTCCGACGAAAACTTGAGGGAAAGCCATGTCCAGATTTCTGCTGGCGACCAGCGTCGCCGTTCTTCTCGCCGGCGCGCCGGCCTTGGCCGCGGACGACAAGCCGCTGCCGCCACCCAATGCCAAGAAGCTGTCCGAGATCATCGCCAAGGTCGAGCAGCGCGACGGCTTTCGCTATGTGGACGAGGTCGACTGGGACAGCGGTGCCTACACCGTCACCTATTACACGGCAGACAAGGCGAAGGTTGAAATCACCTATGATCCTGTGACGGCGGAGCCGAAATAGGGTTCGCTCGCAGACATTCGTTCCCGGCCGTGTCAGCGACCATTCCCGGCGCGGGCGCCTCCCCTTGCGTCAGTCTCACTTTGATGGCTGACTGTGCGCCAGAGCACTTCACCGTTTCACAGAAACGGCGAACCGCTCTAACTCTCTGTTTTGACGCGATTCCGGGCGGAAAACCGTTTCACACTTTTCCTGGAATAGCTCTGGGCGCCGCATTGGGGGATGGGCATGGCGACGGCGAAGCACGTGATGAAGCGCATATTGATGATGTTGGCCGGCTACTTCGTGTCGGTGCTGGTCGGCCTGATCGCCATCGCGGTGATCTATGGCGTGCTCAGTTCCTTGCCCAACGCGCCCAACTATTTCGACGTCATGGGCGTTTCGCCGATTGCGGTGCTGCTGGTGCCGCCGCTCGGCATGTTCGTCTATTTCCTGACGATCGTGGTGACCGCGCTGCAGACGCTGATCTTCGCGTTGATCGCCGAGTTCTTCTCGTTGCGCAATGTCCTGCTGCACATGGTTTTCGGCGCCGGCGCCGCGGTCGGCGGCTTCGCCCTGATCTGGCCGAGCGCACCGGAGGATATGGACCCGGAGCGTTGGGTCGACATCGGCATCATTGCCGCTGCCGGCCTTGTCGCCGGGTTGCTCTATTGGCTGATCGCCGGGCGCGACGCCGGCTTCCGGCGGCCATTGTTCCAGCGCTACTAGCTTGCAGGCTCACAATCGCGAGCCCGGCATATCGGCTCATGCCGAGCCTGAAAGAAACAGATTCCGCCGCATTATGAAAGCCGCCAGTCGGAAAACGATCTCAAATCGGTCGCTCAGTGCGCCTTGCTGCCTGAGAGCAGCCATAGCTCGTCGTCATGGCGCTGCTGTTCCGAGCGCAGCGGCCAGTACGTCGGCGAGGCCGCGTCCGGCGCTGCCGTCCTCATCAAGGCGCGGATTGTAGATGGTGATCTCGAGGCCGACTGCCTTGCCGCTCGCCAAGGCAAGCCGGAGCGCAGCCGTCAGCTCGTCCCACGACAACCCGCCTGGCACGCGAAAATCGACAGCTGGCATGATGACGTCGTCGAGACAGTCGGCGTCGAGATGGATGAAGAAGCCGTCCAATTCAGCTCTCGTCAGGTGATCGATCGCTTCGCATGCGGCGGTCTCGATGCCCGTGGCGCGCACAGCGGGAAGGTCAAGCACCTTGAGCTCTTCGGGGAGCGGCTGGCTTCCGTACTCCTCCTGATCCTTGTGATCGCGATACGCGAAGGCGACAACGTCTTCAGGGCGGACCAGAGGACCGCGACCTTCGATGTCGGTCAGGAGCGACGGACCGTAGCCGGTGACGAAGGCGAGGTCCATCGAGGCGCCCTCACCATTGGGTTCCGCCTCTGGCTGGAAGAAATCGGCGTTGCCGTCAATGAAGAGCAAGCCGTAGCGGCCGCGTCGTCGAAACGCGAGCGCCGAGCCCAGCACGATCGTGCAATCGCCGCCCAGCACCACTGGAAACCCGCCTGCGTCAAGCACCGCTTCCACGGCGTCGGCGAGCTTGGGCGACCACTGCGCAATTGCCCTGGCGTTCAGGGTGCCGGTCTCGGGATCGGGCGTCGGGTCCTTCGGAGGCACAACCAGCCGCCCGGCGTGGCGCGCATGGATGCGCTCCGCAAGGCCAAGGTCAAGGAGCCGGTCAGGCAAGCGCTCCACACCGTCGGTCGCCAGGCCCAGCGTGGAAGGGGCTTCGAGAATCGCATAATGGCTCGGCATAGGCGCCTCCATTAGTGACTATTTTGCGGAGTAGGTCAGGGCCTCTGTTTTGTGGCCGTGTGATCGCGAATGAAGGCCCTTCCATCTGAACGCTGAAGCGAAACGTGCCCACTTCCGTAGCTTGGTCGACCTTCGTCAGCCATCGGCAGAATGCCGACGATGGCAAAACACCGTCGCAGAATCGCTTCGATCGCTCAACATCGTTCGTCCCTACCGAAACAGGATCACAGTTGCGTTTTGAGCTTGTTCGATAACGGTAGCCGCCGCTCCTCGTTCCCTCTCAGCCGCCTTTCCGCTTTCGGTCATTCCGTATTTATGAGTTAACGGTCTACCGAAGTCCTGGATCAACTCAAAGGCGAGCGAACCGCCTCCGTAGCGTCCAGAGCCTGCTTCAGGCGCGAATCGCGGTCGTAGACGTCGCCGAAATACTCGACCTTGCCGGACAGATCGGGCCATGCGGTGAAATAGGCGACATAGACCGGGATCGTGCGCGTCACATTCTCGGTCGCATGGCCGTGCTTCAGCTTCTCGGCGATATAGTCCACGGAGGTGCCAAGCACCGCCGCGGCCATGCCGCGCGGGTCCTGCAGCCGCACGCAGCCATGGCTGAGCGCGCGCATATCTCGCTGGAAGAATGATTTCTGCGGGGTGTCGTGCATGTAGATCGCGTGCTTGTTGGGGAACAGGATCTTCAACTCGCCCAGCGCGTTGGCCTCGCTCGGCTGCTGGCGAACGCTGTAGGGGATGTTGGAGCCATAGGCGCCCCAGTTGACCGCCGACGAAGGAATGCGCTTGCCGCGCGAATCCGTCACCTCGTAGCCGGCCCGGTCGAGATAGCCCGGATCGTTGCGCAATCTCGGCAGCATCTCGTTGACGATGATCGACTGCGGCACGCCCCAATAGGGATGGAAATCGACCTGCTTGATCTGGTCGTAGAAGAAGGAGGTCTGGTTGGTGGTCCGGCCAACGACGACACGCGTCTTCAGCTTTTCCTCGCCATTGTCGATGTAGCTTGCGGTAAAGGCCGGCTGGTTGATGAAGACGCGCGGACTGCCAAGATCGGAGGGCAGCCAGCGCAGTTCCTCCAGCGCCACTTCCACCTTCAGCAGCTTGTCGGCCTTGGATGTTCCGGCCAGCGTCGCGACGGTGCGCGGGCCGATGACGCCGTCGCCCTTCATGCCTGCCTTCTGCTGCACGGCTTTGATGATCGGAATCAGTTCCGGATCATAGACCTCGCTGGTGGCCAGCCTGGACAGGATCTCGCCATAGGCGCCGCCCATCTCGTCATCGAGATTGCGCGCGATCAGGGTCAGCAGCTTCGGCAGTTCGGGGCTGGTTTCGCCCGGCTTCAGCAACAGTTTGGGGTCGACGACGATTTCGTTTTCCGCACTGGCCTGCAGCGATTCCAGCTCGACGCGCAGTGCCTGGTATTCCGCATTCTGCGGATGCCGCGATTCGAGATAGGTGCGCACTTGCTGGGTATGCGCCAGCGTCCTCAGCACGCCTTGCAAGTCGAGCGGCTTGGCCGGGAAATCATAGTAGCCGGTCATGCGGTTGGGATCGACGCGGCCGTTCTGGGCGTCGTGGGCATAGCGCAGCACACGCGCGGAAAGCGCCATCTCGAAACGGACGAGCTCTTTCAGTTGCGCATTGGCATCGGCCGACGATGCGCCGGCAGCGGGCACTTCGACCGTATAGTCGGCGGGCGTGAGACCATAGCTTGAAGCCTCGCCAAGCACCCGCACCGCATCCTGCGCGCGGCTGTTGAGGCTGGTTCCGCTTATCCAGATGAAATCCGGATTGGCCGAGTAATACGCGATCAGCGCCTTGGCGATGTCGGGCTCGGCTAAGAGTTCGTAGTCACCCAAGCTGGCAACCGCATCACGAAACGCGGCGCCCGTTGCCGACGGCACGAAAGCCGCATCCTGTGGCGTCGCCGGCTCTGGCGTCGGGGCCAGCGCCGAGAAGTCGACGCGAACCAGCCGGTCGGCCTTGTAGGTGTAGTAGGATGGGCTGCTGATTCTCGCACCGCCACCGCCACCGCTGGCCGGAGCCTTCGGCTTTGGCTTGTGCTTCGGTGGCGGAGGCGGAAACTCGCCTTTCGGCGCATGCTTGACGCCGCCGCCGAACAGCATGTCGAACAGCCCCTGCGCGCCTGCCTGGGGTACACCGAAAGCCAGCGTTGCCGTGATCGCCATCAGCGGCATCACGGTTGCTTTGTTTCCGAGGAATTTCATGAATCACCCGCTCCGGCCGCAACCGGTTCCCGTTCCGCACGCTAGATCGTCCCGCTCACCGCATGGCGGATGTAAGGCGCGACTATACTGATTCATACCGATTTCGTTAAGCTTTCATAAATTTTGGAAAGCCTGTTGCAGAACGGTTTCACAAGATCGTGACGGCTGGAGCGGAGGGTTGTTCCGCCCCAGCCGGAAATCTCTCGGGATCAGGCGTTGGCGCCGCCATCGATGGTCAGGGCAGCGCCGGTGACGAAGCGGCCTTCAGGGCCTGCAAGCCAGGCGACCATACCGGCAATGTCATCGGCCTTGCCGAAACGCGGTGTTGCCATCTTCCGGCGCTGATGCTCGGCGTGCGGGCCGTCGGCCGGGTTCATGTCGGTGTCGGTCGAACCGGGGTGGACGACGTTGGCGGTGATGCCGCGCGGGCCGAGGTCGCGCGCCAGCGCCTTGGTCAGGCCGACCAGCGCCGCCTTGCTGGCTGAATAGGCCGTGAGGCTGCCGTCGGTCGCCCTCTCGGCAAGGTTGCTGCCAATCGAGATGATCCTGCCGCCCTCACCCATATGCACGGCCGCCGCCTTCGAGGCGATGAATGGAGCCCGGAGATTGACCTCCATGGTCTCGTCGAAATCTGCGAGCGACAGCGTGTCGATGGGGGCGGCCCGCCAGATGCCGGCGCTGTTGACCAGGATGTCGAGCCGGCCAAAAGCGGTCACTGCGTCGTCGACGGCCTTTTCTATAGCCACCGCATCGCGGTTGTCGGCCCTGATCGCGATGGCGCGGCCGCCCTTGGCCTCGATTTCGGCCACAACCGAGCGAGCCTGCTCCTCGCCATGCACATAAGTCAGAGCGACACTGGCGCCGTTGGCCGCGAGCCGTCGCGCAATCGCCGCACCGATGCCGCGACTGCCGCCGGTGACGAGCGCGGCCTTGCCGCCCAGTTGGTTGGATGACATCGATTTCTCCTTTTGTAACGATCGATACATAAATGTCTGCCAGCCTTGCCCGTCGGCGTCAACTTAATTATGTATCGATCAACACAGAAAAGAGCATCATGTCGGAACGAGGCCGTCCCCGCACCTTCGATCGAACCGCAGCCCTGCGCCGCGCGATGCAGGTGTTCTGGGCCCGTGGTTACGAAGGCGCATCGATGAGCGAGCTGACCGCCGCCATGGGCATCAACTCGCCCAGCCTCTACGCCGCCTTCGGCAGCAAGGAGGCGCTGTTCCTGGAGGCGACGGATTTTTACTCGCACACCGAGGGTGCCGACATCTGGCTGGCGCTGGACGAGGCTCCGACCGCGCGGCAGGCGATCGAACAATTCCTGTCCCTGACGGCGAAGGCCTATGCGCAGAGCGATCGCCCGCAGGGCTGCCTGATCACGCTGGGCGCGCTGCATCAGGATTCGAGCCGCGGCGCCATCTGCGACGACCTGCGCCGTCGTCGTGCCGAAAACCACACCGCCCTGCAGAAGCGTCTCGAGCGCGGCGTTGCCGAAGGCGAATTGCCGGCGAATTTCGATGCGAGCGCCGCCGCGACTTTCTTCGCCACGGTTCAGCACGGCATGTCGATTCAGGCACGCGACGGTGCCTCGCACGATGCCCTGCTGGCGACGGTGGCCGGTGCCATGGCTGCCTGGACGACAATGGCCGGCACCGACGCGGCGTGACAAACGCCGGCTGGTGTGATCGAAATTCTGACTTGCCAGCAATGCTAGGGCCGGCAAGGCCGGGAGGCCAGCAATGCTAGGGCCGGCAAGGCCGGGAGGGATGAGAGCGTGAAAAAGGGTTATCGCGAGCTGCTGGACGAGGCGAACGCCGAGATCGAAGTGGTTTCGCCGGAGGAGGCAGCCGGACTGCTCGACGATGAAGACACCATCTTCGTCGATCTGCGCGATCCGCGCGAAGTGGAACGAGACGGCAGGATTCCCGGCGCCAAGCATGTCACCCGCGGCATGCTGGAGTTCTGGATCGATCCCGAAAGCCCCTACCACAAGCCGTTCTTCGCCTCGGGAAAGGGCTTCGTCTTCTTCTGCGCCGGCGGCTGGCGCTCGGCGCTGGCCACAAAGACGGCGCAGGACATGGGGCTTTCGCCGGTCAAGCACATCCTTGGCGGCTACACCGCCTGGAAGGCCGCCGGACTGCCGGTCGAACCCGGCGAGAAGAAGAAATAATCTCGACCGCCGCTCAGTGCAGCAGCAATGGCTCGCGATGCGTCACGAAGCCGACCGCGCGTTCGACCACGCCCTTGTCGGCGAGAATACGGCGGTGGCCGAGCCCGTCGGCCCAGTAGAGCCGCACATGGCCGCCGGCGCCGGCATAGCGCCTTGCATGATCGGCCGACACTTCGCGATCGTCCTGCGCATGGATGACCAGGGTCGGCACCGGCGCCTGGGCGAGCTGACGGTCGCCGGTGAATTCGTGCAGCGGCCGGCCGGAAAGATGCTCGACCCGGTCCGCCATGGCGGCTTGCGAGCGCGGGCCGACATTCAACATATGACTGAAGTCGGCAAAGATCGCCGGCAGGGAACTTGGCGCCGCGATCAGCACCAGGCGTCCGGCCGCCAGCGGCGGAATGTTCTTGACCGAACCGGCGATGGCATTGGCGGCGACGGCGCCGCCGAAGGAATGGCCGACCGCCGCCACGAAGGGGCCGAACCATTCGCCGGCAATTCGCACCGCATCCACGGCATTGACCATGTTCAGGCGCCGGCCCTGCGACTGGCCGTGGCCGGGCAGGTCAAGCGAAACGACCCTGTAGCCGGCGGCGCGATAGCCTTCGATCAAGGCGCGCATATATTCGGTGCGCGAGCGCCAGCCATGGACGACGAGCACCGTGCCGGCGGCCGCCCTGCCCGGCTCGGGCCGGAACTCGTGCACCATGACGCAGCCGGTCGCGGTCTTCAGTCGGTGATGTCGCGCCTCGGTCATGAACCCGGCCGCACGCTCGACAGCGCGGCGCTCGCCATCGCTGAGCACCTTGACATTCGGGGTGCGGCAGAACAATTCGAACGCCGCGCGTCCGCTAAGCCGCGGCGCGACACGCTCTGCCGCACCGAACACGCCCCGGATGACCTTCAGCCCGAATGATGCCATAGTGAAAATCCATCCATACGTTCAAGCATGAACATAATAGTTCAAAGATGAACAATAAACAAGAGCTGCCTTGGGACAACCCCCGTTTCCGCAACTGGGTCGCGGTGGCGCGCGCATGCCATGTGCTGGAGCGCACGCTCGCGGTGAAGCTTGCACCGCTCGATTTGAAACCGGCGCAGCTCGACGTGCTGATGAACCTCTATCGCCACCCCGGCATGTCGCAGCACGATCTTGCCCGCAAGCTGCTCGTCGGCCGCTCCAACATCACCATGCTTTTGCCGCAGCTGGAGGCGCGCGGCCTGCTGCGCCGCGAAGGTGATGAGAAGGACAAGCGCATCCTGCGGCTCGCGCTCACCGAGGCCGGCGAGGCGCTGCTGATGCAGGCGCTGAAAGTGCATATGGCGCTGATCGAGAAGGCGATGAGCCAGTCGACGCCGGAACAATGCGACATGATCGGCGAGCAGATGCGCAAGATCTATGATGTGCTAAAAGAGGCGTGACGACCTTTCAGCCAGACCTACCACATCGTCTTCTTCGCCCGCTCCGGCCATTCCTTGTCGTAGGTTTCGCCGTCGATGTTGCTGCGGCTGGTGATTTCCAGGATTTGTCCGGGCGTCGGCAGCGACTTCGGGTCGACGTGCCTTGCCGCGTTCCAGAGCTCGGAACGGACGATGGCCCGGGCGCATTGGAAATAGACCGAATCGATGTCGACGACGGTTACCGATCGCGCCGCCTTGCCGTCCACCGTGAATGATGCGCACAGCGCCGTATCCGTGGTGATATGAGCGCGGCCGTTGACACGCAGCGTCGTGCCGGAGCCCGGTACCAGGAACAGCAGGCCGACGCGTGGGTCGCGGATGATGTTTTTCAGCGAATCGGCGCGGTTGTTGCCGCGACGATCCGGCATCATCAGGGTTTTCGGATCATGGATGCGCACAAAGCCGGCGAGATCGCCGCGCGGCGAACAGTCCAGCCCCTCCGGGCCACTGGTCGCCAGCGCGACGAACGGCGAGGCTTCGATGAAGGCGGCATATTCGGGAATGATTTGGTCGAGTTCCTTGACCAGCGAGGCCTCGCCTGGAACGCCATAGAGCGCCTCGAGCTGCTCGACCGTGGTGATGACGGACATGTTTTCGCCTCCAAACCTTTGCCGGCGCTACGCCATCTCGATGACGTTTTGACGACAGCGAGGGGAATCAATTTAGCGGTCCCGGCTCAGGCCCTTTTCCGCAAGCTCCGCGAGATAGGCCTCCCAGCGCGCATCCTTCTCGTGGCCGAGCGTATGCAGGTAATTCCAGGTGAAGATGCCGGTGTCGTGGAAATCGTCGAAGGTGATGCGCACGGCGTAGTTGCCGACCGGCTCTATCTTGAGGATTGCCACATTGCGCTTGCCGGGGACCGTCACCCGCTGTTCGGGCGAATGGCCCTGCACCTCGGCCGATGGCGAGGCCACGCGCAGCAGTTCCGCCGGCAGCTCGAACGGCCGATGGTCGGGAAAAGTGACGGACAGAAGTTTGCGGTCCTTGGAGACCCTGAGCTCTTTCGGTGCGGTCATGCTGTTCGATCCCGTCTCATCCGCCCTTCCCTACGCCGCTTCGCCAAACGGGAAAAGGCCTGATGAGACCGACCGACATGCGATGTCGGCTGAGGGATGTTACCAAAGATCGAGAGGCGGTATCTTGAATGAATGGCCGGATCGTATCACATAGCGGTATATAACGAAGCCGTTCACGGCCACGGGAAGCGCTTGCATGGACATGATTGATCCTTTCGGCCGCACGATCAGCTATCTCCGCGTGTCGGTCACCGACCGCTGCGATTTCCGCTGCACCTATTGCATGGCCGAGGACATGGCCTTCCTGCCGAAGAAGGACCTGCTGTCGCTGGAAGAGCTCGATCGGCTGTGCACGGTTTTCATCGAAAAGGGCGTCAGGCGGTTGCGCCTGACTGGCGGCGAGCCGCTGGTGCGCAAGAACATCATGCATCTGGTGCGCCAGCTGTCGCGGCATCTCGCCAGCGGCGCGCTGGAAGAACTGACGCTGACCACCAACGGCTCGCAGCTGTCGCGCTTTGCCGCCGAACTCGCCGATTGCGGCGTGAAGCGCATCAACGTGTCGCTCGATACGCTCGATGCCGACAAGTTCCACAAGATCACCCGCTGGGGCCATCTCGACAAGGTCATGCAAGGCATCGATGCCGCGCAGGCGGCGGGGCTGAAGGTCAAGCTCAACGCGGTGGCGCTGAAGGATTTCAACGACGCCGAGCTGCCCGAGATGATGCGCTGGGCGCATGGCCGCGGCATGGACCTGACGGTCATCGAAACCATGCCGATGGGCGAGATCGATGCCGACCGCACCGACCAGTATTTGCCGCTGTCGCTGCTGCGCGCGTCGCTGGAACGCCAGTTCACGCTGACCGACATTCCCTTCAAGACCGGCGGCCCGGCCCGCTACGTCCAGGTCGCCGAGACCGGCGGACGGCTCGGCTTCATCACGCCGATGACGCATAATTTCTGCGAAAGCTGCAACCGCGTCCGGCTGACCTGCACCGGCACCCTCTATATGTGCCTGGGTCAGGAAGATGCCGCTGACCTGCGCGCGCCCTTGCGCGCCTCCGAAGGCAACGAGCTGGTCGCCGAAGCGATAGACGAAGCGATCGGCCGCAAGCCGAAAGGCCATGACTTCATCATCGACCGCCGCACCAGCCGCCCATCGGTATCGCGCCATATGAGCGTCACCGGCGGCTGATCTTCCCGCCGATCTGTGCAAGAATTGCCGTGCGGTCATCGACTTCGGGGCAAGACATGCGGCGGTTCTTTTCATTCGGGACGTTTTTCGCTGCGATCGCGGCGAGCACGGCAATTGCCGCGCCGTTCACCTATGTGAACGAGCGCTTCGGCACCGTCTGCACCTTTCCCGAGGAAATCTTCACCGAGCACCAGCCCGAGCCCGACAATGGCGACGGGCAGCAATGGCTGAGTGCCGATGGTGCCAGCCTGATCTGCTCGGGCATCCTCAACATCGACGACGATACGCCGAAAGGCTTTGTCGCGGCGCAGAAGGCGAGCAACGAGCCGGGCTACAAGGTGACCTACAGCAGGGCCGGAAAGGACTGGGCAGTGCTGTCGGGCTTGAAGGAAGGAAAGATCTTTTACGAGCGGCGCCTGTTTGGTGGAGATGGCGTCATCCGCACGGTCTGGGTCGACTACCCTCCGGCCCTGAAGTCGAAATACGACCCGCTGGTCGGCGCCATTGCCGGCAGTCTCAAGGGACCATGAACGTTTCGGACCACACCCCAGAAAAAGTCTTGTTCGCGAACCGCAGCCGGATTTACGGCCAGTCTGTTCCAGCCTAGCCTTTCTCTGGAAGCGGCTCTTCGCTCACAGGGGGAATACATCATGCGCAAACTCATTCTTTCTCTCGCCTTGCTCGGTCTCGCGGCCGCGCCCGCCGCGGCGCAGTCGATCGGCGGCACCTATACGGTCGCCGGCACCAACTTCGACGGTTCGGCCTGGCGGCGAAGCCACCATCACGCTGACCAGCGGGACGACCTGCGCGATCCATTGGGAAACCGGTGGCTCATCTTCCGACGGCATCTGCATGCGCAACGATGACGCCTTCTCCGCCGGCTATGTCATGGGCAAGGATATCGGCCTCGTCGTCTACAAGATGACGGACGACGGCTCGCTGCATGGTCTGTGGACCATCGCCGGCAAGGAAGGCAATGGCACCGAGGTGCTGACGCCGAAGAAGTAAGTTCTGCCGCCATTGCAGGTGATCTTCTGGGCCACAAACAAGGCTGTGGCCCAGCCCTTTGCTATTGCTGTTTCATGCCCGGCTGTTACAGGCTTGCTGCCTAAAGCGCGTCGCGTTTGAACGGATTCAGGTGACGCGCTTTAGGTCTTTGTTTCTTATGCATGCCGTTTCCCAAAAATCGAGGTCACTTTTGGGCGACATGCATTAGCAGAACCGGTAGCCGTCTTGCCCCTGTCACCAAATATTCGCGGCGCGTTGTTCATGATGGTGGCGATGGCCGGCTTCTGCCTCAACGACGCCATCACCAAATACTCGTCACAATCGATGAACATGGCGCAGGTCATGTTGATCCGTGGGGCTTTCGCTTCGCTTTTCGTTGGCTTGCTCGCCTGGCAGCGCGGCGCGCTCGCCCGCCCGGGCTCGATGCTGCAGCCTCTGGTGGCCCTGCGCGTGATCAGCGAGGCCGGTGCCACGGTGAGTTTTCTCGTCGCCCTCGCCCATTTGCCGATCGCCAATGTTTCGGCGGTGCTGCAGGCGCTGCCACTGGCGGTGACGATGGGGGCCGCGCTCGTCTTTGGCGAGGCTGTCGGCTGGCGGCGCTGGCTGGCCATCGCCATCGGATTTGCCGGCGTGCTGATCATCGTGCGGCCTGGCTTCGAAGGGTTCAGCATCTACTCGCTGGCGGCGCTGGCCAGCGTTGCCTGTTGTGCGGTGCGCGATCTCGCCACCAAGCAAATTCCCAAGGCCATTCCGACATTGCTGGTGTCGACGGCAACCGCGCTTGCCATGACCATCGTCGGTGCGGCGCTGTTGCCGGCAATGGGCGGCTGGACGCCGATGACGGGGGACAGCACAGCCCTGCTGGCCCTGGCGGCGGTGCTGGTGCTGATCGGCTACCAGTTCATCATCATGGCGATGCGGGCGGGCGACATCTCCTTCATCGCGCCGTTCCGCTATACGGCCCTGATCTGGTCGATCCTGCTTGGCCTGTTCATCTTCGCCGATATCCCCGATCCGCCGATGATCGTCGGCGCCACCATCATCATCGGCTCGGGCCTCTATGCGCTCTACCGCGAGCGGGTCGCCGGCCGGCGCAAGATCGTCGCCGAAAGCACGGGGCCGAGCATGGTTCCGGACGGAATCTAGCCAGATCATTGAAGGTTCTTGTGATTTCCGACGGCTGGCGTACAGGCTTCGTGGCATGAAGCGAGACATTGCGGGGATCATCCTGGCCGGTGGCCAGTCGAGACGGATGGGCGGCGGCGACAAGAGCCTGTTGCCGCTTGGCGATGGCTGCCTGCTTGACCAGGTCGTGTCGCGCTTCACCCCGCAAATAGAATCGCTGGCGCTCAGCGCCAATGGCGATCCTGCACGATTCCTGCGCTTTGGACTGCCGGTGCTTGCCGACAGCGTGCCCGGCTTTGCCGGGCCGCTCGCCGGAATCCTGACCGGCCTCGAATGGGCCGCGGCCAATACGTCTTGCAAAGCGATCGTCAGTGCTGCCGGCGACACGCCTTTCCTGCCGTTGAACCTTGTCGAGCGTCTGGCAGCGGCCGCCGATCAAAGTCCCGGTTCGATTGCCGTTGCCTGCTCGGCCGGCAAGCGGCACCCGACCTTCGCGCTCTGGCCGCTCGGCTGCCGCGATGCCTTGCGGCACTTTCTGGTCGACGAGGATATCAGGCGGGTTTCGGCTTTCATCGACCGGCACGGTTTTGTCGAGGTGGAATTCCCTGTTCTGCAATCGGCGGGGGTCGACCCTTTCTTCAACATCAACGATCCGGACGATCTTGTGTCTGCCGAGCGTCTGTTGCAGAGCATCAAGCCATGAACAGACGCGTCTTCGGCATCACCGGCTGGAAGAATTCCGGCAAGACGACTTTGACCGAAAGGCTGGTCACCGAACTTGTCCGGCGCGGCTGGAAAGTCTCGACGGTGAAACACGCCCATCATGATTTCGACATCGACAAACCGGGCGCCGACAGTTTTCGCCACCGGCAGGCTGGCGCCACCGAAGTCGCGATCGTCTCCGGCGTTCGCTGGGCACTGATGCACGAGCTGCGCGGCGAGGACGAGCCGACATTGGAGACTGTCCTGTCGCGGCTTGCCCCTTGCGACCTTGTGCTGGTCGAGGGCTACAAGCGCGAAGCCCATGACAAGATCGAAACCCGCCGGCTGGATGCGAAGGACCGTACGCCGCTTTCGGCGGAGGATCCCAACATCGTCGCTGTCGCCGCCGATTTTGCGATTGAAGGCGAGCTGCTGCCGGTATTCGATCTCGACGATGCAAAATCGATAGCCGACTTCATCGAACGCACCACTGGGCTCGTTGCTTGAGCGCTGACGCAACGGCAGAATAGCCTTGCCCATTTTTGTGGTTTTGCAGTTGCTTTTTTCTTGGAAAGAATGGGAGTATCGCGCCAGCGGGCGGTCAAAAGCACCGCCCCACAGAGCCGTTCGGAACGACGGCCGGGACCATAAAGAGAGGACTATCATGCGTATTGCACTGCGTATCGCGCTCGCCGCTTCGGCCGCGCTGCTGACGCTCGGCGTAGCTCAGGCCCAGGAACAGACCCTGAAGATCGGCACCGAAGGCGCCTACCCGCCATTCAACAACCTCACCGCCGATGGCCAGCTCGTCGGCTTCGACATCGACATCGCCAAGGCGCTTTGCGATGAGATGAAGGTCAAGTGCACCTTCGTCGCCCAGGATTGGGACGGCATCATTCCAGCCCTCCAGGCCGGCAAGTTTGACGCCATCGTCGCCTCGATGTCGATCACGCCCGAGCGCAAGGAAAAGGTCGACTTCTCGAACAAATACTACAACACGCCGTCGGCGCTCGCCGTGCCGAAAGACTCGACGTTGAAAGGCGTGACCAAGGAAGATCTCGCCGGCAAGACCATCGGCGTCGCCACCACCACCACGCATTTCAACTATGCCTCGAAGACCTACACCGACAGCACCGTCAAGGGTTATCCGAGCAGCCCCGAGGAGCAGGCCGATCTTGCCAATGGTCGTCTCGACGCCATCCAGGACGATATCGTCGTGCTGCAGCAGTTTCTGGATTCGCCTGATGGCGCCTGCTGCAAGATTCTCGGCCAGCCTTCGCCGCAGCCGGTCGAGATCTTCGGGCCGGGCGCCGGCATTGCCGTGCGCAAGGGCGAGACCGACCTGGTCAACAAGCTCAATTCGGCCATCGACGCCATCCGCGCCAATGGAAAATACAAGGAAATCAACGACAAGTACTTCAAGTTCGACGTCTACGGCGCCGAGTCCTGATAAATACGGTCAAGACGGCGGGGAATTTCCCCGCCGTCTTTCTATTCGTCTTGGGAATGCCGTGGAGATAAGACCGGTCGATGCCAGCCCAGAGCATATGGACACTTCTCAGTTGGGGACCCGAAGGCTGGCTTGACGATATTGCCTATGGCGCACTGATCACCATTGCGCTTGCGCTTGCCACGCTGCCCATCGGCCTGGCGATCGGCTTTTTCATTGCACTCGCCAAGCAGTCCGAAGAACCCTCGTTGCGCCTTGCCGCCAACATTTACACCACCGTCTTTCGCGGCCTGCCGGAGCTGGTGACGCTTTTCCTGTTCTTCTTCGGCATGCCGATCCTGCTGCAGCATCTCGTCAGGTACTTCCGGCCGGACACCACCATCGACGTCAACAGCTTTGTCGCCGGTATGATCGTGCTTGCGCTGATCTTCTCGTCCTATGCCAGCGAGGTTTTCCTGTCGGCCTTCCGGGCCATTCCGAAAGGCCAGTATGAGGGTGGCTATGCCATCGGTCTTTCGAACTGGCTGACCATGCGCAAGGTGATCGTGCCGCAACTGCTGCGCATCGCGTTCCCCGGACTGGAAAACTGCTGGCTCAGCCTGCTCAAGGACACGTCCCTGGTATCGGTCGTCGGCCTGGCCGAGACGCTGCGCAATGCCAGCATTGCCGCCCGCGTCACCAAGCACGCTTTCCTGTTCTTCGGCGTCGCCTCCCTGGTCTTTCTAGCCCTGGCCGTCCTGTCGTCCTTCGCCACCAGCGCGATTCTGCGCTCGCTTGGCCGGCGGGAGGCGCAACGATGAGCGCCACGGCCACCATCGTCGAACGGCCCCCGCCCCGGGCGCGCGGCTGGCCGCGCAGGCGTATTGCCGGTTATGCGCTGGTCTGCCTGTGGATTTTGTTCGGCATTGGCATCGTCAGCTATCTCTTCCTTGCCTGGAACCCTGAGTTCTTCGCCAAATATGCGCCAGCCTATTTGCGAGGGCTTGGGGTAACGCTCTCGCTGGTTTCCATATCGATGGTGCTCGGCGCGATCCTGTCGGTGCCCGTCGCTTACGGGCGCATGTCCAAGAACCGGATCCTGTCCGGCCTCGCCTATTGCTACGTCTATTTCTTCCGCGGCACGCCGCTGCTGGTCCAGACTTATCTCGTCTATTACGGATTGGGCTCGTTCAGGGTCGAGCTCCAGTCGATCGGCCTCTGGGACTTTTTCAAGGACGCGTTCAATTGCGGCGTCTTTGCCTTTGCGCTCAACACCGCCGCCTATCAGGCCGAGATTCTGCGCGGCGCCATCGAGAGCGTGCCAAGAGGGCAATGGGAAGGGGCGGCATCGCTTGGTCTGCACAAGTTGCAGACCTTGCGCAAGATCATCCTGCCGCAAGCCTTGATCGTCGCCTTGCGGCCCTATGGCAACGAACTGATCCTGATGGTCAAGGCGTCCGCCATCGTCGCCATCATCACGGTCTATGATCTGATGGGCAATGCAAAGCTCGCCTTCGCCAACTCGTTCGACATCCAGGCCTATATCTGGGTCGCGCTCGTCTATCTGGTGATGGTCGAGATATTGCGCCATGGCGTCGAATGGATCGAGCGCCGGATCACCGTTCACCTGAAACGCTGACTATTTCAATTCAGCTGCACCAGCCGATCCTGCCCTACGCGTCTTGACGAATTGAGCGCAGAGCCTAGAGCTTTCGCAGCAAATTCCGTTTCTGAAGGGCAAGCTCATGGCATCTGTTGCATTTCTCGGTCTTGGCGTGATGGGCTATCCGATGGCCGGGCACTTGAAGAACAAGGGTGGCCATGATGTCACCGTCTACAACCGCACCAAGGCCAAGGCCGAGCAATGGGTTGGCCAGCATGGCGGTAGCCTTGCGGCGACGCCAGCACAGGCCGCCGAGGGCAAGGATTTTGTCTTCTCCTGTGTCGGCAATGACGACGATCTGCGTTCGGTGACGACCGGTCCGGAAGGCGCCTTCAAATCGATGAAGAAGGGTTCGGTCTTCATCGACAACACCACGGCCTCGGCCGAGGTCGCTCGCGAGCTAGCGGCGGCGGCGGAAGCCGGCGGGTTTTCGTTTCTCGATGCGCCTGTCTCGGGCGGCCAGGCCGGCGCCGAGAACGGCGTGCTGACCGTCATGGTCGGCGGCGAGCAGGACGCTTTCGACAGAGCGAAGCCTGTTATCGACGCTTTTGCCCGCATGGTCGGCTTGATGGGGTCGGCCGGTGCCGGCCAGCTCACCAAGATGATCAACCAGATCACCATAGCCGGCCTCGTCCAAGGCCTGGCCGAAGGCATCCATTTCGGCAAGAAGGCCGGACTCGACATCGAGAAGGTGATCGAGGTGATTTCCAAGGGCGCCGCGGGCTCCTGGCAGATGGAGAACCGCCACAAGACGATGAACGCCGGCAAATATGATTTCGGCTTCGCCGTCGACTGGATGCGCAAGGATCTCGGCATCTGTCTGGCCGAGGCCGATCGCAATGGCGCCAGACTGCCGGTGACAGCACTTGTCGACCAGTTCTACAAGGATGTGCAGGCGATGGGCGGCAAGCGCTGGGACACGTCCTCGCTGCTGGCGCGCCTGGAGAAGTAGGTTTCCGCCGTGGCAGAGCTCTCACCTCAATCCACAGCCGCGGAAATCGTCGCCCATCTTCGCGCTATCGGGTCGGAGGAGAACCGCCTCGGCATGTTGCGCTACGGCATCAAGATCGACCGTGCGCTTGGTATCTCGCACGGCATGCAGCGGCAGATCGCCAGGAAGATCAGACGCAACCACGAGCGCGCCTTCGAGCTATGGGACACCGGCATCATGGAGGCGCAGTTCATCGCCTCCGTCACGGCTGACCCGAAACGGTTTTCTGCTGAAGATGCAAGACGATGGGCGGCCAGCTTCGACTCCTGGGACATCGTCGACGGCGTCTCCGACCTCTTTGTCGACACGGACGCCTGGAAAGAACTGATCGCCGAGTTCGCGGCGGACGAGCGGGAATTCGTTCGGCGCACGGCCTTTGCCATGATGGCCTGGTCTGTCGTCCACCGGAAGAAGGAGCCGGAGACGACCTTCCTCGCCTTCCTGCCGATCATCGAAACGCATGCCAACGACAGCCGCAATTTCGTGAAGAAAGCCGTGAACTGGGCGCTTCGGTCGATCGGCAAACGATCAATGGACATGCACGGCGCTGCCCTGGCTGTCGCCGAACGATTGGCGCAGTCGGCAGACAAGACGGCGCGCTGGATCGGCAAGGACGCCGTAAGGGAGCTGTCCAATGCCAAGACGCTCGCGCGGATCGTCGCCAGGAAAGGCTGACGGCGCGGGATTTCGCTTTCCGGCATGTCTGGATCTCGCCGATATGTGATGCGGCTGCCGACATGTGATGCGGCGGGAGCGTTGACGTCGTTGACAGCGGCGTCTTTACTTGAGCTTCAAATGGACGCGGCCAATGAGCAATCCTCCCAAATCAATCCTGGCCTTCGCAGCGGCATTGTTTGTGTCCGCGGCCACCGATGCCTCGGCCGAGACCGCGCACATATTCTGGAAGGATCTGCGTCCGGCTACGCAATCCGCCGCCGAAAACGTCGGGCTGCCGATGATCGCGGCAAAATTGCCCGACCATGGCGAGACGCTGTCCCTCAACCTGCAGGACAAAAGCATTCAGCTAGCCGGCTACGCATTGCCGGTCGATCGCGACGGCGATCTTGTCTATCAGTTCCTGCTGGTGCCGTGGACGGGTGCGTGCAGCCACATGCCAACGCCGCCCCCCAACCAGATCGTGCTGGTCACGCCGGCACGTCCCTACAAAATGTCCGAGGCCTATCAGCCAGTCGCGGTCACCGGCGCGCTGAAGCCGGACATGGAGAAGAGCCAGCTGTTCATCCTCGACGGCGTCAGCGTCATCCAGTCTGGCTACAGCGTCCGCAAGGCAGACGTGGTCGCCGTCGGCAGCGTGCCGGACACCGTCACCCTGCCGGTCAACTCGCCCTGGAGTTTCCTCAACAAAAAGAAGAACTAAGCAGGACAACCTGCTGCAGCTCAGGCAGCGTTGGCACCCGATTCCTTGTCCAGCACCATGTAGTCGAGCGGGATTTCGGTCGTGTACTTGATCTGCTCCATGGCGAAGGACGACGACACGTCACGGATTTCGATCTTGGCGATCAGCCGCTTGTAGAAGGCGTCATAGGCGGCGATGTCGGGAACCACGACCCGCAGCAGATAATCGACGTCACCGCTCATGCGGTAGAACTCGACCACCTCGGGAAACTCCTGGATGACTTCCGAGAAACGCCGCAGCCATTCATGGCTGTGCGAATTGGTGCGGATCGACACGAAGACGGTGACGCGCACATTGACCTTTTCATGGTCGAGAATGGCAACGCGCCGCTTGATGACGCCTTCCTCCTCGAGCTTCTGGATGCGCCGCCAGCAAGGTGTTGTCGACAGCCCGACTTTCTTGGCGACGTCGGCGACCGCTAGTGTCGCGTCCTCCTGCAAAAGGCGGAGAATTTTTCTATCGAGGCGGTCCATATTTTGCTCCCCAGGGGAATAGATTGGCTATACTCCCCCTTATTCCGACCTTTCACAAGAAAGAAATTCTGCCAATTGACGGAAAAGCGAGTGATTTCTTGCTGTAAGGTCAGCCGAGGCGATATCGGATTTCCGAACGCAGAAAAGGCAGCAAATCCATTTCAAACCATGGATTCTTCTTCAGCCAGCCGGTGTTGCGCCACGAGGGATGCGGCAGCGGCAGCACTTTCGGACCGACGGAATTCTCCCAGATGGAGCGCCAATCCATGACCGTTTCGGTCAGGGAGGGCCGGCGCGCCGCACCCATGTGCCAGGACTGCGCATAGATGCCGATCGTCAGCACCAGATCGATCCGTGGCATCGAGGCCATCAAAGGCGCGCGCCAGGCCGCCGCGCATTCGCGCCTCGGCGGCAGATCTCCCCCCTTGGCATCCTGGCCGGGAAAGCAGAAGCCCATCGGGACGATGGCGAATTTTTCGATGTCGTAGAATTCGTCGCTCGTCACGCCAAGCCAACTGCGCAGGCGGTCGCCGGAGGCGTCGGTGAACGGCATGCCAGACAGATGTACCTTGGTGCCGGGCGCCTGGCTGGCGATCAGGATACGGGCGCTGGACGAAGGGCGCAGCACTGGTCGTGGCTCATGCGGCAACGGCTTGCCGGCCGAATTTTCCACGCAGATACGGCAGGCGCGGACCCTGGCGACGAGGTTTTCGAGTTCAACAGTCATTCTCAGGCTGATGCGCTCGGCCGGCTGGAGACGGCCTGATGCCAGCGCAACACATTCGCGCAGTCATCCGGCACCTTGATGCGTGCCGGCTTCATGAAGTCGACGGCGATCAGGCCGGTGATGTCGGCGATCGAATAGCTGTCACCGGCGATGAACTCCCGGCTGCCCAGTTCGCCGTCCAGAAGCCTGAGGAACGCCACGGCCTTCGGCTTATTGGCCTCACCCCATTCGGGGACCTGCGGGATTTCCCATTCCTTCATGGCCGGATGGATGTGCCGGAAAGCCTGCGTGACGCAACTGAGCAAATTGAATTCCATCCGTCGCTGCCACATCTCGACCTGCGCCTTGCCGAGTGCGCCGCGCCCGAACAGGGCCGGTTCGGGATGCAGTTCCTCGAAATAACGGCAGATGGCGACGGATTCCGTGATGACGGTGCCGTCGTCGAGTTCCAGCACCGGCAGGCGTTGCAAGGGATTGCGCGAGCTGACCGCCTGTTGCCTGTGTTCGAGCGCCCCCATGTCGATGGGCACCTGCGGAACCTCGATGCCTTTCTCGGCCAGGAAAACGCGGACCCGCCGTGGATTGGGCGCCCGGCCCCCGTCGAAGAGTTTCATTCCATCCTCCTGTTCGTTCTCGGTTCCAGTTCCAGGACGCGTATCACCAGAAGCGAAAAATCTCGCGCACGGCATCGCCGATCGAGGCCAGCGTGCCGTGCTTCTTCTCGACGACTTCCCCGTGATGGCTGTCTCGCCAGTTCTGCGGCTGATCGAACGTTCCCGCCCAGATGCCGGCCTTTCCCGCCCGGGCGACGGCCTCCTCGCTCTCGAAGTCGCCATAGGCAACCGCCCAGCCGGCCTCGACCTGCGCGCGGTTGAGATTCTTGCCGCCGGCGGTGCAGTCGCCGAGCAGCCGGCCATAACGATCACGCTGCCAGCCGGTACAAGAGACGGGCTTGCCGGCGATCAGGCGAACGAGCGACTGACGCGCAAGCGTGCCGCAGGAATAGTCCGCGCCGTTCTTGCGGCAGGTCTGCGTATATTCTGGAGCATCGATGCCGCGCATGCGGATACGCTCGGTGCCAAGCGTGATCGAATCGCCGTCGTTGATGATTGCCACGCCTTGCGTCTTGCGTGTCTCCACCCGGTCGAGGCGGGCCGCCAGCAGGATCAGCAGTCCGAGGATGATGACGGCAAGCCCGTAATCCACCAGCCGGCGCCACAGGCTTCTGGGGCGCGCAACGTATCGCCGGCGCGGTCTTGGCGACCATGAGCGGCTCATATGGCAAACGGTTGGTTAATCATTCGAACGTAGCTTAACACTTGGAAACCGCTGCTCGCATAAATTGAAGTTTTGATGCCCTTGCAACGCTCGAACACAGCGGACAAGTTCATTGTGGACCGCAGGAAACCTCATCGCAACAGCGATGTGGCGCGCGCGGTGCGCAAGACGCGTGACCGTCTTTCGCAGCAGGCCGGCAATCCCGATTTCGATCGCGAACTGTTGAAGCTGCATGCCCGCGCGATGACCAGCGGCGCCATCGCCATCCCGCTTCTTGTCCTGTCGATCGCGGCGGCCGGCCGGCTGGCCGGAATCGGCAACGAGATCGGGCTCTGGGCGCTGTTCGCCCTGACCTGCTACACCATCGTTGCCTTCATGGCGCGGCGCATCGAGCGCACGGAAGCTTCCGACCTCAACCCTTCGCAAGCACGACGGGAATTCCTGATCGGCCATTTCCTTTGCGGTCTCGGCTGGGCATGGTTTGTGTGGCTTGGCTGCAGCGTCTGCGAGGTCGATCCGTTCCACATCGTCAAGGCCGTGGTGCTGTTGTTCGCCATGGCGGCGACCGCGGTGATGACCTCGTCTCTGCGCGGGGCGCTGTTGGCCACCTTTGCCGTTCCCGTGGCGCTCTACGCTTATGCCGGCGCCAAGCTATGGATGCCGGTCGAGGCGATCATGGCCGCGCTGCTGGTCATGTCGCTGCCGTTCTTCGCCTATGTGGCCCGGCATCTCAACCACTCGTCCCTGATGATGTTGTCGTTCCGCTCCGAAAAGGATGCGCTGATCGCCGAACTGGAGACGGCGAAATCGATGTCGGACGAGGCGCGGCGGCGGGCCGAAGACGCCAATCTGGCGAAATCGCGGTTCCTCGCTTCGATGAGCCACGAATTGCGCACACCGCTCAACGCCATTCTCGGTTTTTCCGAGGTGATGTCGAACGAGGTGCTGGGGCCGATGAGCAATCCCACCTATCGCGACTACGCCCATGACGTGCACGAATCCGGCCAGCATCTGCTCGACCTGATCAACGAGATCCTCGACCTCTCGCGCATCGAGGCCGGCCGCTACCAGCTCAACGAAGAGCCGGTGATGCTGCTTGGTATCGTCGAGGACTGCTGTCACATGATGGAGTTGAGGGCGCGCAACAAGGATATCCGGGTCGTCCAGGATTTCGAGCACGAACTGCCGCGCCTTTTCGCTGATGAGCGTGCGGTGCGACAGATCACGCTCAACCTTCTGTCGAATGCGATAAAATTCACCGCTACCGGCGGTGAAATCCGTGTCCGCGTTGGTTGGACGGCGGGCGGCGGACAATACATTTCGATCAAGGACAACGGTCCGGGCATACCGGAAGACGAGATCCCGATCGTGCTTTCCGCCTTCGGCCAGGGCTCGATCGCGATCAAGAGCGCCGAGCAAGGCACCGGGCTTGGCTTGCCGATCGTGCAAGGGCTGCTCGCCATGCATGGCGGCGAGTTCGAGCTTCATTCCAAGCTGCGCGAAGGGACCGAGGCGATCGCCATCTTTCCGCTGAGCCGGGTGATGGAGGAACTGCCAGCACTGCCGACAGCGGCGGTGGCGGCTCGACGACGGTAAGCGTCGCGGCGAACTGTGTCGATGGCCAGCAAGAAGGACGGCGCCCCACGATGGCAGAAGGTGATTGGCACGTCGTTGGCATAGAGATCCACTCGGACCGCCTTCGCTTGAGGCTGTTTACAGCCGACGACGCTGAAGACCTCTTTTTCGCCATCACTCCCGCCATCACCCGTTTCATGCAGTGGGAACCACCTCGATCACTGGCGGCCTTTGCCAAAGTATGGCGATCCTGGCTGACGCCAATCCAGGACGGATCGGATTTGCACTTTGTTGTGCGTGCATTGGCGGACGATCGCTGTCTGGGACTTGTCGGCCTTCATGCAGCGAAGACCGTGTGTCCCGAACTCGGGATCTGGATCAGGGAAGACGCTCAAGGAAACGGCATTGGCCAAGAGGCAATTGCTGCTGTCGCGGAGTGGGCCTCCGAGGCACTTGAACCGGACTGCTTCGAATATCCGGTTGCCGAAAGGAACGTGGCCAGCAGAAGAATAGCGGAACGCCTTGGAGGCGTAATAGTCGGCGGCCGCTCCAACCCAAAATACAACGCTGTCGTCTATCGCATTCCCAATCTCCGGCGCTAATACCTCAAGACTCTAGCCGCGTACTGCCGCAGCCATGCCCGAACTGGTCAGCGCGGCGGCCTTGACCAGCCCCGCGGCAAGGGCGGCCCCTGCCCCTTCGCCATGGCTGATGCCCAAATCGAGCAACGGGCGCAGGCCGAGCCGTTGGGCGGCGCGTGCATGCGCAGGCTCTGGCGACAGGCTGGCCAGCAGGCAATGATCGAGCGCGGTGGGATTGACGCCATGCAGTACCGCTGCGGCTGCCGTGGCGGCCAATCCGTCGAGCAGCAGCGGGATTTTCTGCATCCGCGCGGCAAGGATGGCGCCGGCGATTGCTGCGAATTCACGGCCGCCGACCCGGCGCAGCGCCTCGAGCGGGTCGCCGAGATGGCCGTCATGAAAAGCCAGCGCAGCATCGACCACGTCGGCCTTGCGTGCCTGCATGGCCGCATCGGCCCCCGACCCCGCGCCGACCCAGTCGGCGCCCCTGCCCCCGAACAGCGCCGCAAACAGGGTGGCGGCGACGGTGGAGTTGCCGACGCCGAGATCGCCGAGACACAAAAGGTCGGTGCCGCCGGCGATCGCTTCCATGCCGAAGGCCATGGTGGCGGCACAGCCACGCTCGTCGAGCGCAGCATCCTCGGTGATGTCGGCGGTCGGGATGTGCAGGGCGAGATCGAAGACCTTCAGTCCGAGATCGTTGGCGATGCAGATCTGGTTGATCGCGGCACCTCCGGCGGCGCAAAGCTCGACCGCATTGGCGGTCGCCGCCACCGGCCGTGGCGAAATGCCGTGGCGCGTGACGCCGTGATTGCCGGCAAAGACCGCCATCAGCGGTCTTGTCACCGCGGGCGGGGCCCGCCCGCTCCAGGCTGCCAGCCACGCGGCGATGTCCTCGATACGGCCAAGCGAATTGCCTGGTTTGTCGGCCTTGGCAAACAGCATGCGCACGCGGGTCTCGGCTGCCGTGTCGGCCGTCGGCAGATTGGCCAACAGGTTGCGAAAATCGTCGAAAGGCAGTGCGCTGGTCATCTTGTTGTCGATCATTCCCTGGAGTTGGTGAGCGGCATAGCCGCCTTGCGAGGTTGGCACAACCTCCGGGATGATGGGCCTGCATTTGACGCAAAGCCGGCCCCGAAGGGCGCAATCGCGAGGGCTTGCATTGGCTTTGCCGTTGCACCATGTGGAGGTGGAACAAGGGATTCCGGATGGAAGCCCAAGAGAAAGTCATGACGGCCATCGAATCCCCGTGCATCCTGGTCTGTTCGATCGACATGAAAACCGGCTTCTGTTTCGGCTGCGGCCGCACGCGCGAGGAGATCGGCGCCTGGATCGGGATGACGACGGAAACGCGCCGCAGCGTCATGGCGCAATTGCCGGCCCGGCTGGAAACGGTCGAGCGCCGGCCGCGCCGGGAAACGCGCCGCACCCGCATGACGCGCGAACGCGACGCGCTATCGTGAGGTGCGGATGAGCCGGTTGTTCTGGATCTTGATGGCCGCGATCGGGGTGGGAGCAGTCCTGCTCATGCTCAACGATTCCGCCGGCAGCACGCTCGGCGTCGAGAACAACGATTTCAGCCGACTGATCTGGCTCGGCGCCTTTGGCGCCCTTGTCGGCGCCGGCCTGCTTCGCTCGGGCCGGCCCCTGGGCGCCATGGCCCGCAACCTCGGCGCCTGGGCGGCGATCGCACTCGCGCTGATCGCTGGCTACCAATATCGCTATGAGTTGCAGGATGTCGCCAGCCGGGTGACCGCGGGCCTTGTTCCCGGCAGCCCGCTTGCGCTCGGCGTCGAAGACGGTCACGCCACGGTGACGCTCGACAAGGCCGACAACGGCCATTTCGAAGCGCGCATCCTGGTCAACGGCAACCCGGTCCGGGCCGTGGTGGATACGGGTGCAACCAGCACCGTGCTGACGTCACAGGATGCGCAGGCCGCCGGATTCAATCCGGCCGCGCTCAACTACACCATACCGGTTTCGACCGCCAACGGCATGGCACGCGCCGCGGCCGTGAAAACCGATCAGATTGCGATCGGCGGCATCATGCGCAGGGATATGTCGGTGATGATCGCCGCACCCGGCATGCTCAGCCAGAGCCTGCTCGGCATGAACTTCATCGGTTCATTGTCGGGTTTTGACGTGCGCGGCGACCGCATGATCCTCAGGGATTGATCTCCAAAACTCAAGCCGCTTCGGCTGCTGCTCCACCGAACTCGACGGCCGCGAAAGCCGTCTTCAGCACGTCCGGGCCGGCGCCGGGTTTTGTCGCGTCGGTGGACAGGATCTGCCGGTAGCGGCGCGCACCGGGCAGGCCATGGAACAGTCCGACCATATGGCGGGTGACATGGCCAAGCCGGCCACCCTGCTCGATATGGCGTGCCGCATAGTCCGCCATGGTATCGATCAGCGCGGCAAAATCGAACGGCTCGGACTGGACGCCGTAGAAAGCGGCATCGACGCCGGCCAGAATGCCGGGCGTGTGGTAGGCGGCGCGGCCAAGCATGGCGCCATCGACATGGTCGAGATGCGCCTGGGCCTCTTCAATCGACTGAATTCCACCATTTATGCCTATGAATTTGTTGTTCTTTTTTGCCTTCAGTCGATAGACTCTGCTGTAATCGAGCGGCGGGATGTCTCGGTTTTCCTTGGGACTCAGCCCTTCCAGCCACGCCTTGCGTGCATGCACCCACAACGCGTCGGCGCCGGCATCGAAAACCCCATCCGCCAGCGCATCGAGGGCTGGTTCCGGGTCCTGCTCGTCGACGCCGATGCGGCATTTGACGGTGACGGGAATTGTCACCGCCGCCTTCATCGCTGCGACGCAGCCGGCGACGAGGTCCGGCACCTTCATCAGGCAGGCGCCGAACGTGCCCGACTGAACGCGGTCCGACGGACAGCCGACATTGAGGTTGATCTCGTCATAGCCAAAAGCCTCGCCGATGCGGGCAGCCTCGGCGAGCTTTTCACGATCAGAGCCGCCGAGCTGCAGCGCGACCGGATGTTCCGTCGCATCGAAGCCGAGCAGCCGCTCGCGCGCGCCGTGAATGACCGCGTCGGCCACCACCATCTCGGTGTAAAGCAGTGCATGGCTCGTCAACTGGCGGTGGAAGAACCGGCAATGCCGGTCCGTCCAGTCCATCATCGGGGCTATGGCTATCCTAAACCTTTGATACTCTTGCATATTTAGTAACTTCAATAGGTTAAATCGTATCGTATGAACTCTATCACGTGCCATGATAGGCCAAGCCGCAAATTCGGCGGATGACTGGCTGGCGCGACGGCGTGCGGCGCGACTAGCTCAATCGCAGGGGTAGCTTATAGGTCGACCTGGCCGGAATTGCCAACGCGTCATCTGCTTTCGATGCCTGGGCGGAGGATGGAACCCTCCAGTTTCGTATGATGGTGTCTGCGCCAAAGATGTGGCTAGGAACTGGGAAGGCCAGCCCTCGACAGCATCTCAAGGAACCGGGAATGGTGATGATCCTTCACATAGCGCGGCACAAAGCCAGGGCAGACATTGCTCAGATTGAGATGCGGAAGTTGTGACAGGCAATGGTGGATGGCTCGGGACGCTTCTTCGTTGTTCCCGGTGGCCGACGCGGTCGCGGCCCAATAAAGGGCACCGCGAACGAAGCCCGGCTTTGTCCTGACCACTTTGCGGGCGGCTTCGAGCGCCCGCTGGTTGTCTCCGCCAGCGAAGAGCGCCACAACCAGGCCGTGGTGGCGCCAGAAGTCGATCACATCGTGCGTTCCGAGCCGGATTGCTTCGTTGGCCTCGCGCACCGCTTCGTCGACCTGCCCGCGCAACGCAAAGAGCATCGAAATATCGCCGTGGCCAGTCGGGTAGCTTGGGTTGAGGCTGATCGCGTGGCGGCATTCGGCGATCGCCTCGTCGATACGACCGCAACTTTCGAGAGCGAACGACAAGATACATCGGGCAATTTCATCGTCCGGTACCGCCCGCACCGCGGCTTCCGCGAGTTCGACCGCACGCTCGATCACCCCACGCTCCCGAGGCAGCGCGCCAAACGCCACGCCCATGGATATTACGATCGAGAGCGTCCGCTTTGCACGGGCGTTGTCGGGACCTATCGAGAAAGCCTTCTCGGCAAGCTCTACCCCCACCAAAAGCGAGTCCCGAGTCATCTCAAAATATTTCATGAGGGCTTCGTTGACCAGCCTGCGCACTTCAGGGGTACCCGGCGGGCTTTTGTCTCGAACCTTCCAGTTGGTCAGTTGAAGTTCGAGGATCACGGCAAGAACAACAGACTGTGCGATCCTGTCCTGGAATTCGAGCGCGTTTTCGGAGTGGCCGTCGAATTTCTGGGCCCAGACGTGGTGGCCGCCGGCGGCGTCGACGAGCTGGATATTCACCCTCAACCCATTGCCGGATCTCTGGACGCTGCCGCTGAGCATATATCGCGCCCGGAGTATCCCTGGCGTCTTGGCTTCTTCGCCCGGGCCGCTCTTCTCGGGCGGAAGCGCGGCGAGCACGACATAGTCGGCCACTTCGGAGAGGGCCGTCGTGATGTCCTGGACAAGTCCCTTGGCGAAAAAGTCGTCGCCTTGCTTTCCGGTCAGATTGACGAAGTCGGCAACGCTGATGGACGGGCGCCCAAGGCGCTGGCTGGCCGGAACACCACTTGTCGACTGCACATTTGAGGCGTCGTCGGCGGCAAGCAACAGAGATTGCCAAAGCGCCCGCGTTTCAGGGCCTGCTTCGACGCCGAACTCCTTCTTCAGCATGCTTCTGCAAGCTTCGTATGTCCTGATTGCCCTGTCGCGTTGGCCACATGCAAGGAGCAATTCCATCTTGAGCCGATAGGATTCTTCCCGTGTCGGTTCCATGGCCAAAATACGATCGGCTAGGATCAGCCCTGCATCGGGGTCGACGAGACGGGCCAGCTTTTCGAAGGACTCAAGCGCACGGCTAAGCAGCCTGTCGCGTTCCGATGTGATCCAGTCATCGAACGCATTGCTTCCCAGATAAAGCCCGTCGAGGAAGGGCCCGGTGTAGTTCGCCAAGGCCTTCGCGAGGTCCTGAGCGGAACGGGCCGAGAGACCCGTTTCGAACTTCTCCACGTCGATTTGAAAGGCCTCTGGCCTCAGGGCGATCAGCTCACCGCTGGAATGGATGAGATCCACCCCTTCTCGCGCCAGATCCTGGCGCAGGACACTGAGGGCTTGCCGAAGGCTGTTGCGCGAATGTTCGCCGTCACTGTCGCCCCATAGGAGGTCAGCCAGCCTCTCCCGCGTCGCCGCCATGCCCGGACACCGGGCCAGATAGGCGATGATTGCCGGCCCTCGTTTCCCGGTCAGCCGAAGCGGACCGGCCGTTTCATTTTCAATCCGGAAACCGCCGAAGAGTGAGATTCTATTTGCAGCGCCCCTGTCCTCACTTTGCATTTGCTATCCCAGCCTGACGAAATCCTAACTCAAAACTAACGCTTCGCAACAGTCGGCCTTCGCGCTCAAGCGCTGCCGTAACGGCAGGCTGTTTAGGCTTTGCTAAATTAAAGTGACCAAGTCAACGAAAGGCTTGGTTCGAGGGGGACGCGTGTCCAGGACAAGAGCCAATTTGCTGCTGCTATTCGCAGCCGCTTTGTGGGGCTTCGGCAATGTCTCGCAAAAGATGGTGCTTGTGCATCTCGACGCGCTGAGTGCGGTGGGTCTGCGCTGCCTGATCGGCGGGCTGCTTGTGCTGCCCTTTGTCTTGATGGAGAGGCGGCTTTCGCTCGGGCCGGACTATTTTTCCAGCTTGGCCAAGGTGGGCGCGCTGTTTGCCATCTCCATCACGCTCCAGCAGCTTTGCTATATCAGTGCCTCCGTCACCAATGCCAGCTTCCTGGTCAGCACGGCAACGGTAATGACACCGCTAGCCGCCTGGTTTCTCGCAGGCGAGCGTCCGACAGCGAGTCTCACGGTCGCCGCCGGGCTGACCGTTGTTGGCGCACTGCTGTTGTCGGATGGGATTGCCGGGTTCAGCAGTGGCGATCTCACCGCTGTCCTCTCGGCTGCCTGCTATGCGCTCTGGGCAGTCGAGCTGGGCCGGCACATGCAGGTGCATGCGCGGCCGTTCACCGCAGCCGCGACACAGTTCTTCGGCGCCGCAGCCTTCGCCCTGCCGCTCGGCGCAATGCAAGGCAATCTGTCGTTGGCCGCCGCATTCGCAGCCGGCCCGGAACTGGCGATCCTCGGCGTGTTCTCCACTGCGATTGCCTTCGGCATACAGACGGTTGCCCTCCGCTTTACGCCGGCCAGCCACGCCGCCGTGATCGTCAGCGCAGAAAGCGTTTTCGGGGCGCTGGGCGCGGCGATCTTTCTCGGCGAGCGGAGCTCGTCCGCGAGCGCATTGGGTGCCGCCATCATTCTGGGTGCGATCCTGTCCGTGGCACTGTCGAACCGAGCGCCGCAGGCACGCACGTCCTTGCGAACCGCTTCGGTTCAACCCTCCGACGGGGCCCCTGCCTTTGCAGCTGCCGCCGCAAATTGGGCAGGCGATCGTCACCCCAACAATTCAGGTCCAGTGGAGGAATGTGATGACCCTTGCCGGTGATGCGAAACCTATTCCGGCCCCGGCTGCCGCCCGACACGGGGCCAGTGGCGTCGATCAGCCAGGCGGCGGTGGCCTTGCCGATGGCGGCAGGACTTGTCGTGGGGGCGCAGTGATGGACGCGCGGACGATCCTTCTTCCTATCGCACATTTGGTTTCGGCGCTTCGCGCCCGCATGAAGGGACCGGGCGGCTATTACAACAGCGGTAACGCGCTCGGCCTCATTGTCGGTCTCGCGATCCAGATTGCTACCGCGCCGGTCGGCTTGCATGAGGGAAGCAGCGTCACCATGGCGGTGATCGAATATTTCGCCGGCAGCCATGGCACTGTTGCGCTGACCTTGACCACCCTGGTCTTCTTCTGGGGCGGCGAGGCCTATCACCGGGCCTGGGCAAGGCCGGATGCTCCCGATCCCACCCTCAACCGTCTGGGCGACTTCCTGTCGGGTCTGGGTGCGATCGGACTCGGTATTGCCCTGTTGCTGCTCGGCGATCCATTGCTTGCGGCGACCTCTGGCCTGCTCCATGCCCTGGGCAAATTCGGCAGCACCTTCCACAGGCCCGGCACGCCAATTCCGATGTGGCCGGCCGCTTGGCCCGATCCGTTCCGCAGTGCGGTGCTCGCCAGCCGGTTGCCGGCAATGCTGGCGACGACCGTCGCCCTCGGCCGAGCTCTGCCGGAGGTCTGGTCGGGCGGGTCCTTCGCGGCACTCGCCATGCCACTGACCTTGCTCGGCTGTTATCTTTTGTGGACCAAGGCCGATCTGCTGCTGTTCGGGGTGGGTGCCAAGGCGCCCCGCCAAATTTCCACATGTTGAGCTCGCTTTTTGAAACGACCGGATGTCGAGATGGAGAATGACATGTTTGGCAGTGTATATCATCAGGACGCCGGCCCCCTATCCTTTCGTGAACGGGTACGGACGAAAGGTTGGGGCATTCTGACGCCGGTCAGTTCAATCTCGAGAGTGACAGGAATAGTCGCAGCTTCGATGTTTTGTGCGATCTCTGCCCATGCCGCGAACGTTGACGTCGCTATCGTGTTCGCGGTTGATTTCTCGTCGTCAATCGATCCAAAGATCGCCGATATGCAACGCGAGGGACATGCCGCGGCACTCACCTCGCCAGAGATCATCGCCGCCATCAGCCGGAATTACGTTGGCTGCATCGGCATTGCCTACTTTGAATGGTCGAGCCCCGGACACGCGCGCATCGTGCTGCCGTGGACAAGCATCTGCGGACTGGAAGATGCCAAAGCGGCGGCTGCGGTGATCAGCAGGAAAGGCGATACCGGCTTCATCCGCAGAGGGCGAGGCGGAACATCCGTTTCCTCGGCTATCGACATCGGCAGTCTCCTGCTCGACCAGTTTCCGGGAAAGGCAGCCAAGAAAGTCATCGATATCTCCTCCAACGGCGAGAACAACGACGGGCTTCCCGTCCAGCCGAGCAGGTCGAACGCCATAGCCAAGGGATATACGATCAACGCCATCGCCATCCCGACGGAGGATGAGAATCCCGGCGAACCTCTGGCATCCTATTTTGCCAAATCGGTGATTGGCGGTTCCCAAGCCTTCGTCATGACGCCAAAGGGGCCAGACGACTACACCATGGCGCTTCGCCGCAAGCTCGTGACCGAAGTAAGCATGAACGACCGTCCGCTGTGAAAGTGTGCCATGCAGGACGAACTTTCGATGCGTCAAACCGAGCGCGGCACAAGGTCCCGCGCCTTGCACCGCGGGACCTTGTGGGGACCGTCAGGACAACAGCCTATCGCCGCAACGCGTGTACGCTTGCCTTGCTTTCGCCGGGCACCGGCAACGCCATGTCGTCATCGAGAAGACGCGTGATGCGGGCAAAGCCGGTGAACGCTTTCCTTGCTTCCTCGGCCGACATCTGGCCCGACAAGGCGGCCGAGCAACAATTCAGCGCGCACTGATAAACCGGACCGCGCCGTCCCGTCGGCCATTTCCGCAAGAACATCATGGCTTCGGCAACACTATCGATTTCTTCCAAAGGGTGTCCCTGCCCGCGCGAAATCCGCACGGGCGAAAAGAAATGCAATTGATCCATCGCTTCCTCCCGGTCGACCGCAATGCGCTCGATCGAACCCCACCAAACGCGCCAATAGCCAGTTGGTTCCCGGCAAAAATGGAATTTTTTAGAAATCTGTCAGGCGAAGGCGATCACCCGTGCGGTGGTGAGTGTCGCCTACATCGTGGGGAAGTGGCAGGCGACTTTGCGACCGGGCCGGTATTCCCGTAACTGCGGCCGCTCCGAACGGCAGCGCTCCGCCGCGATCGGGCATCGGGGATGGAAACGGCAGCCGGTTGGAGGGTTCAGCGGGCTCGGTACGTCGCCGGTGAGGATGATGCGCTTGCGCGTCCCACCGGGCGTCGTCTCCACGACGGGAACCGCCGAGATCAGCGCCTGGCTATAGGGATGGGCTGGTGCTGCAAACACTTCTTCCGCCGGCCCTTCTTCGACGATCGAGCCGAGATACATGACCGCGATGCGGGTTGAAACCTGACGTACCACCGACAGGTCGTGGGCGATGAATATGTAAGTGAGGTTGAGCTTCTCCTGTAGATCGGCAAGCAGGTTGACGATTTGCGCCTGCACCGACACGTCGAGCGCGGAGACGGGTTCGTCCAGGACCACGAGGTCCGGGTTCAGGGCAATAGCCCGCGCGATGCCGACGCGCTGGCGTTGTCCGCCGGAAAATTCGTGCGGAAACCGCATGACGTGATCCGGCAGCAAGCCGACAAGGTCAAACAGTTCCGCCACGCGTTTAGTGATCTCGCTCGACGAGAGCCTGCCATGGATGCGCAGCGGCTCGGCCACCAGGTCGCCGACGCGCCGGCGCGGATTGAGCGATGCCGACGGATCCTGGAAAACCATTTGCAGGCGCCGCCGCAGCGGCCTGAGTTCAGACAGCGACTTCGAGGTGATGTCTTTGCCTTCGAACAGAAGCTCGCCGTCCGATATGTCGTAGAGCCTCACCAGACAGCGCGCCAGCGTGGACTTGCCGCATCCGGATTCGCCGACCAGCCCAACCGTCTCGCCGCGCCACACGGTCAGGGAAACATTGTCGACCGCATGGACGGTTCGCTTGCCCTCGGCAGAAAAGCGGCTCCCGATCGAAAAGCGCTTGCCCAGCGAACGCGTCTCGAGGATTGGGCGGTTCTTGTCGATCATCGGTCCGCTCATGCCTGTGCCACCCTGAAGCATGCCGCGGCATGGGTGCCGCTCCCGAGGTCGGGCTTGCCGGCCTCGCAGGGCTCGTAGTGAACCGGGCACCGCGGACCGAACGCACAGCCCTGCGGTAATCGCAGCAATGACGGCGGCGAACCGGGAATGGCCGGCAGGCGCCGTGGTTTTTCGCCGGTCAGCGGCGGGATCGAACCCAGCAGCGCGCGCGTATAGGGGTGTCGCGGATCGGAAAACAGCTCCGCGCGACTGCCGCGCTCCACCACGCGGCCGGCATACATGACCATGACCCGGTCGGCGAGTTCGGAGACCACGCCCATGTCATGCGTGATGAAGACGACCGCCGACTTGTGCGTCGCGCGCAGCTTGCGCACCAGATCGAGAATACTGGCCTGTACGGTGACGTCGAGCGCCGTGGTCGGTTCGTCGGCCACCAGCAGCGCCGGATTGCAGGACAAAGCCATTGCGATCACCGCCCGTTGACGCATGCCTCCGGACAGTTGGTGCGGATAGCGCGACATCGCCTCGTGCGGGTTAGGAAAATTCACCTCGGCCAGCAGTTCCTCGACGCGCTCCATCGCCTTGGACTTGCTGATGTTGCGATGCGCGCGGATCTGTTCGGCGATCTGCCAGCCGATCGTGTAGACAGGCGTCAATGCGGTCATCGGATCCTGGAAGATCATCGCGATCTCGTTGCCGCGCAGCCGCCTGAGTTCGCGCGCGGGCAGTCCCACGAGTTCGCGGCCCTTGTAGCGGATCGACCCTTCGATGGTGGCGTTGGGATCGGTGATGAGACCCATGACGGCCAGCAGCGACACGGTCTTGCCGGAACCGGACTCACCGACGACACCGAGGATCTCGCTCTCCTCGAGGTCGAAGGAAACGCCATCAATGGCCCGCACCAGGCCATCATTTGTGCGGAAGGAAACTCTGAGGTCGCGCACCGACAGTATCATGATGTCCTCAGGCGCGGATCGAGAAGGATGTAGACGAAATCGACGACCGCATTGGCGATAACCACGAACATGGACGCATACATCACCGTCGCCATGATCATCGGCAGATCGAGATTCTGCAGAGCGTCATAAGTGAGCTTGCCGATGCCGTGCAGCCCGAACACCACCTCTGTGAGCAAGGCCGAGCCTCCCACCAGCGCGCCGAAATCCAGGCCGAACAGAGTGACGAAGGCGATGAGCGACGTGCGCAAGGCATGGCGCAGCAGGATGCGGGTTTCCGACAGCCCCTTGGCCCGGGCCGTGCGGATATAGTCTTCCTGCAGCGATTCGATGATTGCCGCGCGCAGCACGCGCCCGTAAATGCCGATATAGAGAATGGACAGTGTGATCCAGGGAATGACCAGGGTCAGAAACCAGCCCTTCGGATCGTCGGAGAAATTCTTGTAGCCGAGCGGTGGCACCCAGGAGAACGCCCAGCTGTCGTGGTAGCGGCTCTGGGTGATCAGGTTCATCACTTCGCCCAGCCAGTACACCGGCATCGAAATACCGAGCAGCCCTAGCGCCATCAGCAGCTTGTCCAGCCAGCTGCCGCGCGTGGCGGCGGCGGCGATGCCGATGATGATGGAGACGACCACCCACAGGATCGCTGCTCCGAACACCAGCGAGAGCGTGACCGGAATCGAATCCATCACCGCCGGCACCACTTTCCAGCCACGATTGACGAAGGAGGTCAAGTCGCCTGTGACGAAGATCTTCTCCATCATCGTCACATATTGCACGTAGAGCGGCCGGTCGAAGCCGAAGCTGTGGCGTACCGCCTCCAGCACTTCGGGCGATGCATTGCGGCCGGCGATCCGCGCCGCCGGGTCGGCGCCCGGCGTTGCGAAGAAAATCAGGAAGACGATGACCGAGATGCCGAACATCACGAACAGCATCTGGCCGAAACGGCGCAGGATGGCGTAGATCATCAGTCGCGCCCCAGCCGAACCTTGGAGCGCGGATCAAGCGCGTCGCGCAGGCCGTCGCCAAAGACATTGAGCGCCATGACGGAAACCGCGATCGCCAGCCCCGGCACCAGCGCCACCAATGGCCTGGTGTAAAGCAGCGCCTGTCCGTCCTGGATGATGGTGCCCCAGCTCGCTGCGGGTGGCTGCACGCCGATCGAAAGGAAGGAAAGGGCCGATTCCGTAAGCATGTTTAGCGCCATCATCAGCGGCACGAAGACGATGAGCGTGGTGGTGACGTTGGGCAGGATGTCGCGCCACAGGATGCGCCACCCCGGCACGCCCAGATTGATCGCGGCCAGCACGAACTCGCTTTTACGCAGTGCCAGAACCTGCCCGCGGATTGGGCGGGCCACATAGGGCACGTAGACGATGCCGATGATGATGACAGGCAGCCACAGACTGCCGGACTCGATCTGGATCGGACCGATCGTGATGCCATGCGCGATGGTGACGATGGAGAGCGAAATCGCCAGCAGATAGATCGGGAACGCCCACAGTATGTCGAGGAAGCGCGACAGCACCGTGTCGGTGACGCCGCCGAAATAGCCGGCGATCAATCCCGCCGCCGTGCCCAGGATCAGGGTGAAGATAGTGGCTGCTCCGGAGATCAACAACGAGCTCAGCCCGCCATAGAGCATCCTGGCCATGACATCGCGGCCCTGGCTGTCGGCGCCGAGGAAATAATTGCCCAGCCGCCAGGTCGGGCCGAGCGGTGTGTAGCCAAGCCCCAGCCCTTCCGTCGATTGTTCCATCACCGGAACGTCGGCACCGTCGATCTGGATGACGGCGTCGAGCGTCGAGGCGAAGGGATCCACGCCTGCCCATTTCGCATAAAGAGGCGCACTGAGGCAGGCAAGGACGATGAGGAGGAACACGGCCAGGGACGCCATGGCAGCCCCGTCCGTTGCCAGCTTCGCAAACGCGACGGCCCAGGGCCCTCGCGTCTTGCGCGGCATGGTGACAGCTTGGTTCGACACGCGCGTGCCTCTCCGCGGTTCGTTACTGCACCCAGGCCATTACTGTACCCAGGATTGGGTGATCATCCAGTTGAACTGCCGGTTGAACTTGAAATTGCCGAGACGTTTGCTGACAAAGTCGAGCCGCTTCGGCGTGAAGAGGCCGACGGCAGGTGCCTTGTCGGTGACCTGCCTGTCGATTTCAGCCCACATTTTGTCGGCGGCTTTCTGATCGGTGACGCCGAGGTCCAATGCCTTTTGCATCTTGGCGTCGATTTCCTTGTCGCAGAAGCCGGCGATGTTGATCGAGGCGTCCGAACCTTCACGGAAGGAGGCGCAGCTGAACAGGATGTTCAGGAAGTCCGAGGCCGCAGGATAGTCCTTGTACCACTGGGTGACGGACATCTGCACCTTGTTGTTGGTGTTCTGGATGTAGGTGAACTGGATGTTCGACGAGATCGGCTTGACGTCGGCGACATAGCCGATGCTGGTCAGCACGCTCTGCAGATAGACGCCGATGGACCGCGAAATGGCGGTGTCCTCGACGATGATCGTCACCTTCTGGCCCTTGGTGCCGGAGTCCTCGACGAGCTGCTTTGCCTTGTCGAGATCAGGAGCCGACCATTTGGCGCCCGGATTCTTGGTGAAGGGGCAATAGTCTTCATGGCCGGGGAAGTCCGGAGGCAGGACCTGGCAGACCGGCGAAGCCAGCACCTTGCCGCCGAACAGCTTGACCAGCGTGTTGCGATCGATCGCATAGGCAACGGCCTGGCGGGCTTTTTCATTGTCGAAGGGTGCGAGACGGTTGTTCAGCGGCGCGTACCACCAAGCCGAAAGCGGTGAGATGTGCAGCTGGTCCATGGATTTGCTGCCCAGTTCGCCCAGGCGATCGCTGGGCAGAGCGTCGAACATCCAGTCCGCTTCGCCGTTCTGGATCGCGGTGACGGCTGCCTCTTCGGACAAGCCGAAATCATACTGGACGACATCCGGATAGCCGTCCGGCTGGGCTTCTTCGCTCCACTGCTTGAAATTGGGGTTGCGGGAAACCGTCATGCCCTTGTTGGGGTCGAAGGCCGAGATCGTGTACGCGCCGGTGCTGGGAATGGGCTTGGAACCCATGTCTTCTGCGGGCGTGTCCGCCGGCAGGACCACGGCATGCGGCAAGGCCAGCTTGTAGAGCAGTTCGGCATCCGGCTTGGTGATGTTGATGGTGATGGTGCCGGCCGCTTCGTCGCCGACAACGCCGCCTTCCAGCGTGCAGCTCTTGGTGTCGGCCAGGCATTTGTCCGCGCCGACGATGCCAGCATAGAACGTGCCGGAGGTGGGTCCGGAAACCTTGAAGATGCGCTGGAAGGAAGCGACGACGTCCTTCACGCCAAGATCCTGGCCGCTGGAGAACTTGATGCCCTTGCGCAGCTTGAAGGTGAAGGTCTTACCGTCATTGCTGACCTGCGGCAACGCCTCGGCCAGATCGGGAACGATGGTGAAGCCGTCCATGCCCTCGGCCTTGCGGAAGGCCACCAGGCCGTCATAGATCGGCTGGTACATCTGCCAGCCCTGGTCCGTGTAATTGATGTGCGGATCGAGCGTTCCGGCCGCGGAGCGGGCCAGCAGGCGGATGGTGCCGCCCCGGTGCTCCTTGAGATATTCGGCCTGTGCCGGGGCCAGCCATGTACCGGCCAGCAATGCCGCGGCTGTTGCCGCCAGAAGCAGTTTCTTCATGTCTTGATTCCCCTTTTTTCAGTTATCGTTGTGGTCCAGGAAGTCTCCCACCACCCGCATGCACGCATCTTGCTCTTCGACATGCGGCATGTGGCTGGAATGCTCGAATATCTCCCAGCGCGACCCCTTGATGCCGTCCTTGTAGGGCTGCACGGTCGCGGGCGTGGCCTCGTCGTGACGTCCGGAGATGATCAGCGTGGGAACATCGATGGCCGGCAGACGGTCGACGATGCTCCAGTTCTTCAACGTTCCGATGACGTGGAACTCGTTTGGCCCATTCATCAGATTATAGACGGTCGGATTGCGCACGACCTGGGCGAAACTTTCCGTGACTTCGGGCGGGAAAGGCACGACCCGGCAGACATGCCGCTCGTAGAACACCATCGTCGCCGCCTGGTACGCCGCATCGTCCGTCGTGCCGGCCTGCTCGTGCCGGGTCAGAGTCTCCTGCACATCGGCGGGCAGATCCGCACGCAACCGGTGGGCCTCTTCGACCCACAGCTTCATGGACGCCGGTGAGTTGGCAATGGTCAGCGATTTCAGACCCTTCGGCCGCGTCACGGCATATTCGGCGCCCAGCATGCCGCCCCAGCTCTGGCCGAGCACGTGGAAGCCCGCCCGAATGCCGAGGTGGTCGACCAGGTTTTCAAGCTCGTCGATGAACAGCCCAGGTGTCCAGAAATCGGCGCCCTTCTCAGGCAGTAAGGTGGAATTGCCGCAGCCCAACTGGTCGTAATGAATGACGGCGCGATCCCTTCGCGCAAGAAGCTTGTAGGCATCGACATAATTGTGGGCGACGCCCGGGCCGCCATGCAGGATCACCACCGGTGCCTTTTCGCCACCGAGTTCGCCACTGACCCGATACCAGGTCTCGTAGGCACCGAAAGCGCCCCGTCCTTCCATGCCGATGATCTCAGATGACATCCCAGTTCCCAGTGCGGTTGAAGGCATCTTGTATTTGTCCGTGACGACGGGGGCCTAACTTATGTTTCGGCTGACCTGCACCCACTCTTCCAGCATCTGCACGCCAAATGCCGTGGCACCTTGCCTGCCGAGAGGCCGATCGGTGTCGGTCAGTTCCTTGCTGGCGATGTCGAGATGCACCCAGGGGCGATCTTCCGTGAAATGGCGCAGGAAGGCCGCGGCATAGGGAGCGTCGCCGTCCTCCATGTCCTTGGCATGATGCCTGAGGTCCGCGAACGGCGATTGCAGGCCCTCATCATAGGCCCGGTCGAGCGGCAGCCGCCAGAACCGTTCGCCGACCGTTTCTCCGGCCGCGATCATCTGTGACGCGATGGCATCGTCGGTGCTGAACAGGCCGGCGAATATCGAGCCCAGGCCACGCGTCACCGAATAGGTCAGCGTTGCCAGATCGACGATCACCGAAGGGTTGAAGCGCGTGGCTGCATAGTGGAGGCAGTCGGCCAGAAGCAGGCGTCCTTCCGCGTCCGTGTCGAACACTTCCACGGTCTGTCCCGAGGCCGTGGTGATGATGTCGCGCGGTTTGAGCGCGGTGCCCGATGGCATGTTCTCGGCGATGCCGAGAACACCGACAACGTGTACCGGGCTGCCTTGCCGGGCGAGCGCGATCAGCAGGCCGACCACAGCGGCCGCTCCGCCCATGTCGGCTTTCATGTCGAACATCTGCGCTCCGCCCTTGATGCAGAGGCCTCCCGAATCGAAGCAGACGCCCTTGCCGACGAAAGCGAGTGGTTGAGCGGGCGCACCCTTGCCCCGGTAACGCAGGACAGCGACCCGGGGCGGGCGCGCCGAGCCCGATCCAACAGCAAGAAGCGCGTTCATGCCGAGCTCCTTCAGTTGCACGGCATCGAGCATTTCGATGTCGATTCCGGCTTCACGCAGCGGCTCCAGATGATCATGGAAATTGTCGGGATGGAGATGGTTCGGCGGCAGGTTGACCAGGGTCCGCGCATATTCGACACCGTCGGCGATGGCATTGATCCGCGCCAGCGCCGCGGTCAGATCCGGGCCGCGGGCCCCGACCAGTTTCACCCGCAAGGTTCGATCCGCTCCCGCCCCTTGCCGCCGGTTGCGCATGTCGAAACGATAGCGGCGCAGCCGCATGCCGAGCGCGACACGCGCCAGGATTTCGGCTCCGGGCAGGTCAACGCCGGCGATGGGGTCCAGGACCAGCGTGGCCGCGCATTCTCCCTTGCCCTCCAGATGCGCGGCAAGCAGACCGCCGGCGCGTGCCAACGACAGGGCGGTTACGGTTTCAGCTTTGCCCAAGGCCAGGACGACCACGCGCTTAATCGATACGGCCTGAGGAGCAATAAGATCGATGCAGGTGCCGGATTCGGCCAAGGCGGCCGGGTCGGAGCAGGCGCGAGAGAGAATCCCGCTCATCTCGGCATCCAGGGCGACTGCCCGCGGGCCAAAGCCCGTGTGGGCAGTTTGCAAAATCACGACGACAGAGGCTTCGGCGGAAATCTCGTCCGCGGTCTCGAAAACCGGCGCTGGCGATTGAGGCATAGGCTGGCGCTCTCTCCAATTGCGGCAACACCAGCCGGTAGCGAGCAACGCTTCGCTCGCCCCGGTGGAGACTGGTCAAGCCGGTCTCCGCCGTTCGTGGTATAATGCCGGTCCCCAAACAGTCGCTTTCTTGAGACGACTTAATTGCTCTTGTCTTCTGGGTATCCCCTAACGGGGCAGGCGATCAAACGCGAATTCTGCCCATGTCGATTGACAAAAACTCAACTGACAATTCATGATCGGCCAATGGCCCTTCCCTCACTCAATGGCATGCGCGCTTTCGAGGCCGCCGCTCGCCTCGGCAGCGTCAAGGACGCGGCGGAAGAACTGCATCTGACACCCTCGGCTGTCAGCCGCCACATCCGCGCGCTTGAACGAAATCTTGGCCAGGACCTGTTCGAACGCGGTTTTCGCCAGATAACCCCAACCATCAGGGGCTCCTACTATGCGCGCAGCCTCTCGGAGGCGTTCGAAGCCATCTGGCGCGCCACCGATGACGTCAGCCTCTCCGAGGGGTCGCGCCACGGCAAGATCCAACGTGTGCGGGTCTTGTGCGTGCCCACCGTTCTGAACCTTTGGCTGGCGGATCGGTTGCCGAACTTTCGCCGGTTGCATCCGTCGGTGGATCTGGAGATTTCCACTTCAGGCAAGCGCGCCAACTTCGATTTGGCCATTGTCGACGAGTTCGTCTACAAGGCCGGCCCGGCTTTGACGCTGCTGATCCCGCTGCTTTTGACGCCGGTCTGTGCGCCTTCGCTTTTGGAGGGGCCTGTGCCGCTGCGATCGCCGGACGATCTGGTCAATCATCATCTGATCCATGAATGCGAAACCATGAGATGGAAGCGTTGGCTGGAGCAGGAAGGCGTTCTGGAAACGACGCCAAAATCCAGCACAACACTGGATGATTGCACCTTGATCATGCGCGAAGCGATCAATGGCGCGGGAATAGCGCTCGCGGACACGATGATGGCGCAAGATTTTCTGCAGCAAGGCAAACTGGTCGCCCCGTTCCGTGCCCGCCACACCTATCCGGCCGGCATTTACCTGCATCAGCGTCGCAGCATCGGCAACAAACCAGGCACCGGCCTGTTTCAGGATTGGCTGCTCGCCGAAGTCGCGGATCACAAGCAGCTTATGGCCATCACCTAGATGGCCCCCTACCGAAGAGTCGGGAGCCACCGCTTCAGATTGGAATCCCGGCGTCGAACTTCGAATCATCCGTGCCGGGCTCAGCGATGACCCACCATCGCCGTGCATCGATAATCGCAGTTCTCATTGAATATCTTTAAGGCCAAAGCCGGCAAATAGGTTGCTTGTCGGTTCCCCTGCGGCAGGCTTAACCTGCACGCGGCCAACGCGTGAGGGCGCGTGCTGCAAAAGGGGACCATTGCAATGACAATACAGGGTGCTTCACCTGATCTCTATAACGAGGATCTGGCTCCAGCCAAAGTTCGAAACTGGGGACCATTCTCGATCTTCAACGTCTGGACGTCGGACGTTCACAGCCTCTGGGGCTACTATCTCGCCGCCAGTCTGTTCCTGTTCTGCGGCGGCTTTGTCAATTTCATCATCGCCATAGGCATCGGATCGCTGATCATCTACGCGCTGATGAACATGGTCGGCTATGCCGGCGTGAAGACGGGCGTGCCCTACCCCGTGCTTGCCCGCGCCTCTTTCGGCATCTGGGGCGCCAACATACCGGCACTGGTGCGCGCCATCGTCGCCTGCTTCTGGTACGGCGCGCAGACGGCTGCCGCCTCCGGCGCTATCGTGGCGCTGTTGATCCGCACGCAATGGTTCGCCGATTTCAACGCCAGCACGCATTTCCTCGGCCATACCGGCCTGGAGGTGATCTGCTTCGTGGTTATCTGGGCGCTGCAACTGCTGATCATCCAGAACGGTATGGAAACCGTGCGCCGCTTCCAGGACTGGGCCGGCCCCGCGGTGTGGGTGATGATGCTGATCCTGGCGATCTATCTCTGCGTCAAATCCGGGAGATTTGCCTTCACCAGCGACATCCCGATGGACGTGTTGCTGGACAAGACGAAGGACGCGGGCGTGCCCGGCACGCCCGGCTCGTGGACTTCGCTGTTTGCGGTGGCAGCAATCTGGGTCACCTATTTCTCGGCGCTCTATCTCAACTTCTGCGATTTCGCCCGTTACGCGCCGGACAAGGCATCGCTGCGCAAGGGCAACATCTGGGGTCTGCCGATCAACCTCATCCTGTTCTCGCTGGTCGCCGGCGTCACCACCATTGCCGCCTTTGACGTCTATGGCGAAGTGCTGCTGCATCCCGACCAGATCTCGGCGAAATTCGACAGCTGGTTCCTGGCGGCGCTCGCGGCCCTGACCTTTGCAGTTGCGACCCTGGGCATCAACGTGGTCGCCAATTTCGTCTCGCCGGCCTTCGACTTCTCCAACGTCTTCCCCAGGCAGATCGACTTCAAGAAGGGCGGCTATATCGCGGCCGTCATTGCCCTGCTGCTCTATCCCTTCGCGCCATGGGAAGGCAGTGCCGCTTCCTTCGTCAACATCATCGGCGCGACGATGGGGCCGATCTTCGGGGTGATGATGGTCGACTACTACCTGATCCGGAAGGGTGAGGTCGACGTCGAGGCGCTTTACCGCGAAGACGGCGAGTTCCGTTTCCAGGGCGGCTGGCACGTCAATGCCTTTATCGCCGCCGGCATCGGCGCCATCTTCTCGTCGATCCTGCCCAACTTCACCAACTGGCTGCCGTCCTGGTGGGGCGTCTATGGCTGGTTCTTCGGCGTGGCGATCGCCGGCATCATCTACTACGTGCTGCGCACCGCCGCCCTTGGCGCCGGAGCGAAGACGGCAAAGGCTTGAAAATGAGGCAGTAGGCAGTAGGTGTGAGGGAGTAGAGAACCGCTTCCCTACTGCCTACTGCCCACCATCTCGGCCAGTTTTCGCACCGTGTTCCAGTTGCGTGAGGTACCGACGCCCAGACGCTTGTGGCTCGCTGCGGTCAGAAGCCGTGAACTGGGTGCGGCGCGCGAGAAGACAATCCAGATATTGCCAGCGACGGCGTGCATCTTTTCGTCTTTGCCGACATAGGAGCCGAGCGCCGTGACGGCTTCGTCCGGCACCGGCCGGCGCATCACGCGCACCGCCACCTGATCCGCGGTCGCATTCGATTCATCTGGAAACGGATTGCCGGCGGCAAGCTTCAGCCAGTCCTCGGCACCGCGCACGATGATATCGACATGGCGGCCGAAGGTTTTTTCGAAGGCTGCTTCCAGCCGCTGTTCCAGGTCGGCGATATCAGTTGCCGGTGCCTCGAAGACCAGATTGCCCGTCGCCACCAGCGTGCGCGGGTTGTTCAGCCCGAGCTCTTCGGCCATGGCCTTGAGGTCGGCCATGACGACCCGGCGGCCCTCGCCCAGGATGATGCTGTAAAGCAGCGCGACATAGGTCTGCATTGCCGCCCGACCTGATCGCTACACCAACCGGCTCTGCTCCACCGCCGCCTCGATGAAACTGGCGAACAGCGGATGCGGGTCGAGCGGCCGGCTTTTCAGTTCCGGATGATATTGCACGCCGATGAACCAGGGGTGGTCTGGATACTCGACCGTCTCCGGCAGCACGCCGTCGGGCGACATGCCGGCGAATACCAGGCCGCAATCCTCGAGTCGCTCCTTGTAGTCGATATTGACCTCGTAGCGGTGGCGATGGCGCTCGAAAATCTGTGTGTCGCCGTAAATCTCGGCGATCTTGGAGCCCTTGGCGAGTTCGGCCTGATAGGCGCCGAGCCGCATCGTGCCGCCGAGATCGCCGGTTTCCCGGCGCTTCTCCAGCATGTTGCCTTTCAGCCATTCGGTCATCAGGCCGACGACCGGTTCCTCGGTCGGACCAAACTCGGTCGAAGACGCATGTTCGACGCCGGCCAGCGACCGCGCCGCCTCGATGCAGGCCATCTGCATGCCGAAGCAGATGCCGAAATACGGCACCTTGCGCTCGCGCGCGAACTTCGCCGCCAGTATCTTGCCTTCGGCACCGCGCTCGCCAAAGCCGCCGGGAACCAGGATGCCATGCACCTTTTCCAGCCATGGCGTCGGATCCTCCTTTTCGAAGATCTCCGATTCGATCCAGTCGAGCTTGACCTTGACGTGGTTGGCCAGGCCGCCATGCGACAGCGCCTCGATCAGCGATTTGTAGGCATCCTTGAGGCCGGTATATTTGCCGACCACGGCGATGGTGACCTCGCCTTCCGGATTGTGGATGCGGTTGGACACCGCCTGCCAGGGCTCCATGCGCGGCTTCGGCGCCGGATCGATGCCGAAGGCGGCCAGCACTTCCGAATCGAGCCCTTCCCTATGGTATGCCATCGGCACATCGTAGATATGCGGCACGTCGAGCGCCTGGATCACGGCACTTTCGCGCACATTGCAAAACAGCGACAGTTTTCTGCGCTCTTCCTTGGGAATGGCGCGATCGGCGCGGACCAGCAGGATGTCGGGCGCGATGCCGATGCCGCGCAGTTCCTTGACCGAATGCTGGGTCGGCTTGGTCTTCAGCTCGCCGGCCGTCGGGATGTAGGGCATCAGCGTCAGATGCACGTAGACGGCGTTGTTGCGCGGCAGGTCGTTGCCGAGCTGGCGTATCGCTTCCAGGAACGGCATCGCCTCGATGTCGCCGACCGTGCCGCCGATCTCGCAAAGCACGAAATCATAGTCGTCATTGCCGTTGAGGACGAAATTCTTGATCTCGTCGGTGACGTGCGGAATGACCTGCACGGTTGCGCCGAGATAATCGCCGCGCCGCTCGCGCTCGATGATGTTCTTGTAGATGCGGCCGGTGGTGATGTTGTCCTGCTGATTGGCGGAGCGGCCGGTGAAGCGCTCGTAATGGCCAAGATCGAGATCGGTTTCCGCGCCATCATCAGTGACGAAAACCTCGCCATGCTGGTACGGCGACATCGTGCCCGGATCGACATTGAGGTAGGGGTCGAGTTTTTTGATGCGTGCGCGATAGCCTCGCGCCTGCAGGAGAGCCCCAAGGGCCGCTGCGGCTATGCCTTTTCCAAGTGAGGAAACCACGCCGCCTGTGATGAATACATATCGCGCCATGGGAGTCATCGCTTAACGCGGCCGGATTGATTCCGCCAGAGAAAAAACCACCGCGAAGGTTTTTTCCCAAGAAGGCGCTCGGATCGTGAACAGGGCAAAACAAAAGGGCCGGCTGAGCCGGCCCTTTCGGCAGGATGACGAAAACGTCAGATGATAACGACCTTGGTGCCAACCCTGACGCGGCTGTAGAGGTCCATGACGTGCTCGTTGATCATGCGGAAGCAGCCATTCGAGGCGCTGGTTCCGATCGACTGCGGCGCGATGGTGCCGTGGATGCGCAGATGCGTGTCCTTCTTGCCGTCATAGAGATAGATGGCGCGCGCGCCGAGCGGATTCTGACCACCGCCGGGCATGCCGTCCTTGTACTGGCCGTAATGCTTCGGCTCACGCTTCTGCATGTCCAGCGTCGGGATCCAGCGCGGCCATTCCTGCTTGTCGCCGACCGCAACCGTACCCTTGTACTGCAGACCCTCGCGGCCGACCGCAATGGCGTAGCGGCGGGCGGTGGAGGACGATTCGACGAGGTAGAGGCGCCGCGCGCTGGTGTCGATGACGATGGTGCCCGCATCGTAACCGCTGAATTCCACGTCCTGCGGCACGAATTCCGGCTTCACCTTGAACTGCTTCTTGGCTTCCCTCTTGGCGAGCACCTGGTCGAGAGCCCGTGTCTCAGGGAGATAGCTTATCGAAGACCCGGACGAGGTGCCGCCGAAGAGACCGGCGAACAGACCACCGCTGCTCGGCTGCTTCTGGCCGATGACCTCGCTGCGCAGCTCGCCATTGTTGCCGGTCAAGGCGACGTTCATCGCCTCTGCCGGAAGCGGCTCTGCCGACTGGATCGGCGCGATCGGTTCGATAGGCTCGATGATCTTGGCAACCTGCTTCTTGGCCGGCTTGGCATCGGCCACCTCGGTTGCCGGCGCGCTCTTGCCCTTCTTGGCAAGGAACGCCTGCCGTTCAGCGTCGGCCTTGGCCTTGGCCGCCTCGCGCATCGCCAGTTTCCTGGCTTCGAGCGCCTTGGCTTTGGCGGCCTCCTTGTCGGCAACGATCTTGGCCTCGATCTTCTTGATCTGGGCGAGGTCGTCGGGCGTCGGGTTTTTCTTCTTCTTGAGAAGCTTCAATTGCGACGCGTCACTTTTGACGGCGACGTTGATGGCGGAGGTTGTTTCAACCGAAGGCTGTGCGGCCATATTGGCTGGAACGCCAGCGAAAGCGGGGGAACTGATGCCGATTGCGGCACAAAGTCCCAGGAAAATGAAGCTGCGAAGCTGCATGGCGAAGATCCGATCGTTCTATGCGTGTTGCCCACGGCGTCGCCCAGCGCCCCCCAAGGGCGCCGGAAGTGCCGCGCGCAATCTATAGTCGAATAAGCGCGGGGGCCTCAAGCGTGAGGTCGTACCTCACCCAGTCGAATCTTTGTGATCTCGCTGCATTTGCCGCGACTGTGTTCAAACGAGCACAGATCGCGGCTTCAGCCGCCGAAGACTACTGGTTTGGAACCTGCGGGGCCGCCGGCGCGGCGGGAGCCGTGCCGTTGGTCGCCGGCGGCGTCGAGCCGGCGGCAGGCGCAGTGGCCGGAGCCGCGGCATCGTTGCCTGACGGCGGCGTCGGCGTGGTGGTGCCTGCGGGCGCCGGGGTGGTCGTGCCGGGTAACTGGTTGAGCACGCCTTTGCCTGCACCGTCCGATGTCGCCGGCACGCGGTCGAGGATGTCGATCGGCTTCTCGCCGTAGCGGGCGACGATCGACAGGGTCAAGGAGGTGGCGAAGAAGGCGGCCGCCAGGATCGCCGTCGCACGCGTCAGCGCATTGGCAGCGCCACGCGCGGTCATGAAGCCGGAGCCGCCACCGATGCCGAGGCCGCCGCCTTCGGAGCGCTGCAGCAGCACCACGCCGACAAGGGCGAGCACAACCATGAGATGGATGACGATCAGTACGGTTTCCATAGTTTATCCTGGCAAGGCCTTGCCCGGCCGCGGACACGACCGGTGAATTGGAGGCGGCTCAATACAATGCTTTGACGGCATTTCCAAGCCCGTGGCCGGAATATGGGAAGCAACCCGTCCTTTGCAACGATTTCAGGCACCGGAAGCCCTGTCCGGCGTGGCGAATGTCTTCAAGCAATATTGCGATAGGCCTCGGCAATAGCTAGGAAATCCGCCGCTTTCAGGCTGGCGCCGCCGACCAGCGCCCCGTCGACATTCCTGACGCCGAGCAATTCGACCGCGTTGGAAGGCTTGACCGAGCCGCCATAGAGAATGCGCACCTTGGCCGCAACGCCGCCGAGCTTTTCCGACAGCTTTTCGCGAATATGCGCGTGTGCTTCGGCCACATCGGCGGCGGTCGGCGTCAGGCCGGTGCCAATCGCCCATACCGGCTCATAAGCAATGATGGTGTTGGACGGTGTGGCGCTTGGCGGCACCGAGCCGTCGACCTGCCGCGACAGCACGTCCAGCGTCGCGCCCGCTTCGCGCTGCCGCTGTGTCTCGCCAATGCAAATGATGGCCACGAGCCCGGCACGCCAGGCGGCGGACGCCTTGGCCTGGACCGTCGCGTCATCCTCGCCGCGTTGCTCGCGGCATTCCGAATGGCCGACGACGACATGGCTGGCGCCGGCATCCCTGAGCATTTCCGCCGAGATGCAGCCGGTGTAGGCGCCGCTCTCCTTGGTATGGCAATCCTCACCGCCGGCATGCACCGGCGTGCGTGACAGGATCTCCGCGGCGTGGGCAAGCAGGGTCGCGGGAACGCAAACCAACGCTTCGGTCTCCGCGTCAAGTCCGCTCATGAAACCGTTGCCGATCATCCTGAGTTCGTTGAGCGAGGCACTGGTGCCGTTCATTTTCCAGTTGCCGGCGACGAGCGGGCGAATTCCTGGCGTCATGGGTTTGCTTCTCCGGGCGATATCGGGCTCTGGCCCTCACTACCAAAATCAGGCCACAAAGCAATCGACAGTGGACCGGAAGGGCGCTATTGCGCTTGTTTCAGACTCGGCGCATGCGAAAATGCGCATAAATCGGAAGTAAAAATGCTTGGTATATTGAGAAGCGCGGCAGGCACCTGGGTCGCGAAGGGACTGTTGGTGCTGCTGGTGCTCAGCTTTTTGGTCTGGGGCGTTTCCGGACGGCTGATGGGCGGTTTGGCCGGCCATGATTCGGTCATAACGGCTGGCGGCACCAAAGTGTCGATCAACGAATACCGTCTCGCCTACGATCGCCAGCTCGCCGTCATGTCGCAACAGTTCGGCCAGCGTCTCAGCCACGAACAGGCAAAGGCGCTCGGCGTCGACAACCAGGTGTTGGCTCAGCTCGTCTCTGGTGCCGTTCTCGACGAACAGGCCCGCAAGCTGGGCCTCGGACTTTCCAAGGACCGACTGGCCGAGCTGACACGCGAAGACCCGGCCTTCAAAGGCCCAGGTGGCCAGTTCGACCGCAGAACGTTCGAATATATGCTGCAGCAGATTGGCATGCGGCCCGAGGACTATCTGAAGAACCGTGCCCAGGTGGCGGTGCGCCAGCAGATCGTCGAGGCTGTCTCGGATGGCCTCAAGGCTCCGGACACTTTCTTCAAGGCTGTTGCGCTCTATCGCGGCGAAGACCGCACCATCGACTATTTGACGCTGCCCAAGGCACTGGTCGAGCCGATCGCGGTACCGTCCGATAGCGTGCTCTCGGCCTATTTCGAAGCCAACAAGAAGACATATGCGGCACCCGAATACCGCAAATTCTCCTATGTCCGCCTCGAACCTGTCGACATCATGGATACGACCGCCGTCACCGACAGCCAGGTCAGCGACGACTACAACAAGAACAAGGCGCGTTACACCACGCCGGAACTGCGCACCGTCGAGCAGCTCGTGTTCAAGACGCCGGATGCGGCCAAGGCCGCACTCGATTCGCTCAAGGCCGGCGCTACTTTCGACAAGCTGGTCACGGCGGAAGGCAAGACGCCGGCCGACACGCTGCTCGGCACGCTTGCCAAGGACAAGATCGCGGACAAGGCGGTCGCCGACGCGGCCTTTTCGCTCAATGCCAATGAAGTCAGCCAGGTCGTGCAAGGCGCCTTCGGTCCGGTGCTGCTGCGCGTCACCGAGATTAAGCCCGAGGTGGTGAAGCCACTGGCCGAGGTGTCCGATCAGATCCGCAAGGATCTGGCGCTGGGCGAGGCAAGCCGCATCCTTCTGGACGTGCGCGACAATTACGATGACACCCGCGCCGCCGGCAGTTCGCTGGCAGAGGCCGCGGCCAAGCTGAAGCTGAAGGTCGTCACCATCGACGCCATCGATCGCAGTGGGCTGCGGCCAGATGCAAGCATCGTCAAGGACCTGCCGCAATCGCCGGAGCTGATCAAGGCGGTCTTCGACGCCGAACCCAACACGGAAAACGATGCCTTGACCACAGCCGACAACGGCTTCGTCTTCTATGAGGTGGCGTCCATCACGCCGGCTCGCGACCGCACGCTGGATGAGGTTCGTCAGAAAGTCGTCGCCGACTGGACGGCGGCGGAAATAAGCAACCGGCTGGCCGCCAAGGCTGACGAGCTGGAAAAGCGGCTCAAGGCCGGCGCAACGCTCGATGTCATCGCCAGCGAACTGAAGCTCGAAAAGCAGACCAAGCGCGGTGTCAAGCGTGAGGCTGACGACGTCGATTTCGGTAAGGAGGGTGCGGCAGCGATGTTCGGTGTCGGCGAAGGCGGTACCGGCCTGATCCCCTCGCCCACCGGCGACGGGCAGATCCTGTACAAGGTCGCCGAAGTGTTCGAGCCCGCCGGAGCCGATGCCAGCTCGGTGCCGGATGACGCACAGAAATCCTTCACCTCCGGCATGTCGGACGACCTGCTCGACCAATTGGTGGCGCAGTTGCAGACGCAGTACGACGTTCGCATCGACCAGGCCGCCGTCGCCCAAGCCTCGACAAGATGAGCGCGCTGAAAACCCATATCGCCAAGATCGCGACCGGTAGCGCGCTTTCCTTCGAGGAAGCGCGCGAGGCTTTCGACATCATCATGTCGGGTGATGCGACCCCCGGCCAGATCGGCGGCTTCCTGATGGCGCTGCGCGTGCGCGGCGAGACGGTGAGCGAGATTTCAGGCGCCGTCGCAACCATGCGGGCCAAGATGCTGCACGTCGACGCGCCCACCGATGCCGTCGACATCGTCGGTACCGGCGGCGACAATTCTCACAGCGTCAACATTTCGACGGCATCGGCCTTCGTCGTTGCCGGCAGCGGCGTGCCGGTTGCCAAACACGGCAATCGCGGCCTGTCGTCGCTGACAGGGGCAGCCGATGTGCTGGTGGCGCTCGGGGTCAAGATCGACATCTCGCCCGATTTCATTAGCCGTTGCATCCACGAGGCAGGCGTTGGCTTCATGTTCGCGCCCGCGCATCATCCTGCGATGAAGCATGTCGGCCCGACCCGCGTCGAACTCGGCACCCGCACCATATTCAACCTGCTCGGGCCGCTCTCCAATCCGGCCGGCGTCAAGCGGCAGCTGGTCGGTGTGTTCCTGCCGGAATGGATCCTGCCGGTTGCCGAGACGCTGAAGGCGCTGGGTGCCGAGCATGTCTGGGTCGCCCATGGCGACGGCTATGACGAGATCACCACCACCGGCGAGACGCAGGTCGCCGAACTGATCGGCGGCGAAATCCGCAGCTTCACGCTGACCCCTGAAGCGGTTGGGCTAGCGCGCCATAGCAAGGATGAGTTGCGCGGCGGCGATGCGGACTACAACGCCAAGGCCTTGCGCGATATGCTGGGCGGCGGCGCCGGCGCCTATCGCGACACCGTGCTGATGAACGCCGGTGCCGGACTGGTTGTGGCCGGCAAGGCGACGACGCTTGGCGACGGCATCGCGGCGGCGGCGCAAGCCATCGATAGCGGCCGTGCCCTGCAAGTGCTCGACAGGCTGGTCGAGATTTCGAACGGATAACGGATAGAGCGTGTCTGACATTCTTCGCAAGATCGAGGCCTACAAGCGCGACGAGATCGCGGCGGCAAAGGCACGCGTGCCGTTGGCCGAAATCAAGGTCCGGGCAAAAGATGCCGACGCACCGCGCGGTTTTCTTGCCGCACTGGAAGCGAAGCGCAAATCCGGCGCCTTCGCGCTGATCGCCGAGATCAAGAAAGCGAGCCCCTCCAAGGGTCTGATCCGTGCCGATTTCGATCCACCGGCTCTGGCGCAGGCCTATGCCAAGGGTGGTGCTGCCTGTCTTTCGGTGCTGACCGATGCACCGTCCTTCCAAGGTGCGCCTGAATTTCTCACCCGGGCGCGAGCCGCCGTCGCGCTGCCGGCGCTGCGCAAGGATTTCCTGTTCGATCCGTATCAGGTCTACGAAGCCCGCGCCTGGGGCGCGGATGCCATCCTGATCATCATGGCCAGCGTCGACGACGCCCTGGCGAGCGAACTCGAGGCGACGGCGTTCGAACTCGGCATGGATGCACTGGTCGAAGTGCATGACGAGACCGAGACGCAGCGCGCGCTAAAATTGTCGTCGCGACTGATCGGCATCAACAACCGCAATCTGCGTACATTCGAGACCAGCCTCGACACTTCCATGCGGCTGGCGACAATGGTGCCGGCCGACCGCTTGCTGGTCAGCGAGAGCGGTATTTTCTCGCATGACGACTGCCTCAGGCTGCAAAAAAGCGACATCGGCACTTTTCTTGTCGGCGAGAGCCTGATGCGGCAACAGGACGTCACCGCGGCGACGCGCCTGCTTCTGACAGGCAAGGCTTTGGCCGAGGCTATCTGACGATGGTATCAGGCCTTACCCATCTCGGCGCGCAGGGCGAGGCCAACATGGTCGATGTCGGCGACAAGGAAGAAACAACGCGCACGGCGATCGCCGAAGGCTTTGTCGCGATGCAGCCCGAGACGCTGAAGATGATCCTCGCCGGCAACGCCAAGAAGGGCGATGTGCTCGGCACCGCGCGCATCGCCGGTATCATGGCGGCGAAGAAGACGCATGAACTGATCCCGCTCTGTCATCCGCTGCTGCTGACCAAGGTCTCCGTCGACATCGAGCCCGACCATGCTTTGCCGGGCCTGAAGGTCACAGCACTCGCCCGCGTCACCGGCAAGACAGGCGTCGAGATGGAAGCGCTGACCGCCGCTTCGGTAGCCTGCCTGACCATCTACGACATGGCGAAAGCAGTCGACCGCGCCATGGTGATCTCCGGTATCCGCCTGGTCGAAAAGACCGGCGGCAAGTCGGGTGACTACAAGGTGAGTTCCTGATGGCGCTGGTTCCTATCGCGGAGGCGCTTGAACGCCTGCTCGATGGTGCGGCACCTCTAGCCGGCGAAAGCGTTCCTCTGTTCGAGGCAGTGGATCGTGTTCTGGCGGAACCGGTCGTTGCTCTTCGCACCCAGCCGCCTTTCAATGCTTCCGCCATGGACGGCTATGCGGCGCGCGCCGCCGACGTCACGTCGGTCCCATCCAGGCTGTCGGTGATCGGCATGGCGCCGGCTGGACGTGGCTTCGACGGCACGGTCGGCCAGACGCAGGCCGTGCGCATCTTCACCGGCGCGCCGCTGCCCGAAGGCGCCGACACCATCGTCATCCAGGAGAATGTCCGCGACCTCGGCGGCGGCGAAATCGAAGTGACCGAGCCGACGGCGCAATGGCGCAATATCCGCCGCATCGGGCTCGATTTTTCAACAGGCGACATGCTGCTGGAAAAAGGCCGCTTACTCGACCCGGCGGCACTGTCGCTGGCAGCATCGGCCAACCATCCTCGGGTCAGCGTGGTGAAACGGCCGCTGGTCGCTATCATCGCCACCGGCGACGAATTGCTGCCGCCGGGCAGTGATCTCGGCCCGGACCAGATCATCTCGTCCAATGCCTATGGCGTCGCTGCCACCGCACACTCGGTCGGCGCCCGCGCGCTCGATCTCGGCATTGCCGCCGATCGCAAGGAGGCCATCGCCGAACTGGTGCAAAAAGCGGTCGCGGCCGGTGCGGATGTCATCGTGACGCTTGGTGGCGCCTCGGTCGGCGATCACGACCTGATCCACGACGTGCTGACCGGCGAAGGCATGACGCTCGGCTTCTGGAAGATCGCCATGCGCCCCGGCAAGCCGCTGATGTTCGGCCGCCTCGGCGATATCAGGTGCATCGGCCTGCCCGGCAATCCGGTGGCAAGCCTGGTCTGCTCGCAACTGTTCCTGAAGCCGCTGCTGGCGCGGCTCGGCGGCCGCAATCATCGCCAGGACGTTCGCCAAGCGCGATTGGGCGCCGCAATGCCGGCCAATGATTTGCGCCAGGACTATGTCCGAGCCGTGGTCAGGGAAGATGACGGCGTGCTGGTGGCGACGCCGTTCGGTATCCAGGATTCCTCGATGCTGAGAATGCTGGCCGACGCCAACGGGCTGATCGTGCGGGCGCCGTTTGCCCCTGCAGCAGCCGCGGGCGAGGCTTGCAGCGTTTTGATGCTGCGCTGAGGAACCCCGAACAAGCCATTCATAACAGACGAGAAAATGATCCCGGCTCTAGTTCGAGATCAGGCTCTGCGTCAGCGGATGCGCCGAATCGGCAAGGCCTTCGACAATGCTGTAATGATGCCGGTCGGGCTCGACCACGGTTCTGGTGGTGGCGCCGAGGCCGGTCCAGATGTTGGCAAGCAACGCATTCTGACGCAGGAACTCGGCGCGCTCGCCGCCGCCGACCCAGCAAGTGATGCGGGCACCATCCATTGGCCTCAGCAGCGCCGGGCTTTCAGTCAGCGCCTCGTGCTCGTCGATGGCCAGCGCCGCGTTCATGCCGGTGCGCATGAGCGGACGCAGGTCATGCAGGCCTGAAATCGAGACGACATGGCGTATGCGCCGCGCCACATCGGCGGCCAGCGGCGTGCTTGTCGTCACCATCCGGGTGGCGAGATGGCCGCCGGCCGAATGTCCGGTCAGCATCAGCGGTCCGTCGACCATTGCCGCTGCCTCGCCGATTGCCGCCCCAATCTCGCTGACGATGCCGGCGATGCGTATGTTCGGGCACAGCGTGTAGGAGGGCATCGCCACGGCGAAGCCACTGCCGACCGCGCCATTGGCGAGGTGCGACCACAAGCTCTTGTCGGTCTCCAGCCAGTAACCGCCATGGATAATCACCACCAGCCCTTTGGGCGCGGCCCTGGGAAGGAAAAGATCGAGCCGATTGCGCGGTCCGTCGCCATAGGCGATGTCGAGCCGCGCCCGGCCCTGCGCCGACAGCGCATCGCGGAATGCTTGCGCTGGCTCCGCCCATGCAGACGGCCAGCGATCACTGCCCGCGATGTTGGCGCCGTTGGCATAGGCATCATCCCAATCGACGATGTGACGTTCGAACATCTGCGCCCTTCCCCAAGACGGCATCGCTACTTGCTAGCAATGGCCACCGCCATGCCATGCGTCAATGCCCTGAGCAAAAACATTTTAGGCTTGAAACAAATTTCGACTGGTGCGATCCTGCCCCAACGAACAGCCGACAATGGGAGGTCTGCTGTGCTGCCCGAACCTGCAGATGTTCACCCTTTCTGGGCGCATCTCAGCAGGTGCGATGGGTAGTACGAAGCTTCCTCAGAGCAGGACCTTAGGATCCACTACATCCGGCCAAGGCGCATCGCGCACTGGTCAGGCAGCAGACGGGATAGCGGCGACATGCTTGGGCCTTCAGCGCATATCGACACGTTCACGCGCGATCACCTGCCGCCGCCGGAGCAATGGCCTGAAATCCTGCTCGACGGCTTCGACTATCCCGAACGCCTCAACGCCGGTGTCGAACTGACCGACAGGCTGGTCGAAAAAGGTCTCGGCGACCACACCGCCCTGATCGGCAATGGCCGCCGCCGCACCTACAAGGAACTGTCCGACTGGACGAACAGGCTGGCCCACGCGCTGGTCGAGAATTACGGAGTCAAGCCGGGCAACCGGGTGCTGATCCGCTCGGCCAACAACCCCGCCATGGTCGCCTGCTGGCTGGCCGCCACCAAGGTCGGTGCCGTGGTCGTCAACACCATGCCGATGCTGCGCGCCGGCGAACTCGCCAAGATCGTCGACAAGGCCGAGATCACCGTTGCGCTCTGCGACACCAGGCTGATGGACGAGATGACCGTGTGCGCCAAGGACAGCGCATTCCTCAGGCAGGTCATCGGTTTCGACGGCACCGCCAACCATGATGCTGAACTCGATCGCGCCGCGCTCGACAAGCCGGTGACGTTCACCGCAGTCGACACGGGCCGCGACGATGTCGCCCTGCTCGGCTTCACCTCGGGCACGACAGGCGTTCCGAAGGCGACGATGCATTTCCACCGCGACCTCCTGATCATTGCCGACGCCTATGCACGCGAAATCCTGGAGGTGACGGCGGACGACATCTTCGTCGGCTCGCCGCCGCTGGCCTTCACCTTCGGCCTTGGCGGGCTCGCTATCTTTCCCCTGCGCTTCGGTGCGGCGGCGACGCTGCTGGAGCAGGCGACGCCACCCAACATGATCCACATCATCGAGACCTACAAAGCGACGATCTCCTTCACCGCGCCGACTGCCTACCGCGCCATGCTGAAGGCCATGGATGAAGGTGCCGACCTGTCGTCGCTGCGCGTCGCCGTTTCGGCCGGCGAAACCTTGCCCGCCCCGGTTTTCGAAGAGTGGACGAAAAAGACCGGCAAGCCGATCCTCGACGGCATCGGCGCCACCGAAATGCTGCACATCTTCATCTCCAACCGCTTCGATGACATGAGGCCTGCGTCGACCGGCAAGCCGGTGGGCGGCTATGAGGCGCGCATCGTCGATGACGAGATGCGCGAGGTGCCGCGCGGCACGACCGGCAGGCTGGCGGTGCGCGGCCCGACCGGCTGCCGCTACATGGCCGATGACAGGCAGAAGGAATATGTGCGCGACGGCTGGAACCTCACCGGCGACACCTTCACGCAGGACGAGGACGGCTTCTTCCATTTCGCCGCACGCTCCGACGACATGATCGTCAGCGCCGGCTACAACATCGCCGGTCCCGAGGTCGAGGCGGCGCTGCTGGCGCATCCGGACGTCGCCGAATGCGCGGTGATCGGTGCAGAGGACGCCGAACGCGGCCAGATCGTCGAGGCGCATGTCGTGCTGGTGCAGGGCGTCGCGCCCGACGCCCTCACCACCAAGCGCCTGCAGGACCATGTCAAGGCAACGATCGCGCCCTATAAATATCCGCGATCGGTAAAATTCATCGCCGCTCTGCCCAAGACCCAGACCGGAAAGATCCAGCGCTTCCGGCTGCGCACGGAGAAAATCAATTGAGCCAACCGTACGATCCGGCGTCCGAAGGCGCCCAGATGTCGTTCAAGGAGCGCATGTCCTACAGCGACTACCTGCACCTGGAGAAAGTGCTGGAGGCCCAGACGCCGCTGTCATCGGCGCATGACGAGATGCTGTTCATCATCCAGCATCAGACCTCCGAGCTCTGGATGAAGCTTGCTCTGCACGAGATTGGCGCCGCGATCCGTTCCATCCGCGCCGACCGGCTCGAGCCGAGCTTCAAGATGCTGTCGCGCGTTGCGCGCATCTTCGAGCAGCTGAACAATGCCTGGGACGTGCTGCGGACGATGACGCCCAGCGAATACACCGAGTTCCGCGACGCGCTCGGCCAGTCCTCGGGTTTCCAGTCCTGGCAGTATCGCGCCATCGAGTTCATGGCCGGCAACCGAAACCTGGCAATGCTCGGGCCGCACAAGCATCGGCCCGACCTGAGCGGGAAGCTGGAAGCGATCCTGGCCGAGCCGTCGCTCTATGACGAGGCTCTGCTGCTTTTGGCGCGCAACGGATTCGACATCGGTGCCGATGCCAGGCGCACGGACTGGCGTGAGACGCGAACCGAGAATGAAGAGGTGCTGGTCGCCTGGCAGACCATCTACCGCGATCCGCAGCGCTACTGGATGTTCTACGAACTGGCCGAGAAGCTGGTCGACTTCGAGGACTACTTCCGCCGCTGGCGCTTCAACCACGTCACCACGGTGGAGCGCATCATCGGCCTGAAACGCGGCACCGGCGGCACGTCGGGTGCTTCGTATCTGAAGAAAATGCTCGAGGTCGTGCTGTTCCCGGAGCTGTGGACGGTCCGCACCCGGCTCTGACGTCGAAATGAAAACAGGCACACCGAGGGGACGCGCTGTGGCGGAAAACCCTTCGCGAACAACCGGGGACTGACCGACCATGAGTGGAATTCCTGATCTCGCCGCAGTCGAAGCGATGGATGCCACGGATCCGCTGCGGGCCATGCGCGACCGTTTCATTCTGCCGGAGGGGATGATCTATCTCGACGGCAATTCACTGGGGGCAGCGTCTCATGCCGTTTTCAGCGAGCTGCAGCAGGCGGCGACCCAAGAATGGGCCCAGGATCTCATCCGAGCTTGGAACACGGCCGGATGGTTCGAGATGCCAATCGAACTCGGCGACCAGCTCGGACGCCTGATAGGAGCCGCGGCCGGCCAGACCGTTGTCTGCGACACGACATCGACCAACATCTACAAGGTGCTGCACGCGGCGATGGAGATGCGGCCCGGCCGGTCGGCCATCGTCGCCGAAGGTGACAGTTTTCCCACCGACCTGTACATCGCCGAAGGCGTGGCCTCGACCCGGGATGGCGTCCTGCTGCGCCTCGCGGGTGTCGACGCGCCGACCATCGAAGAGCTGATCGACGAAAACGTCGCGGTGGTGCTGGTCAATCACGTCAATTACAAATCGGGTGAACTGCGCGACATGGCGGCGCTGACGCGCAAAGCTCATGCGGCCGGAGCGCTGATCGTCTGGGATCTTTGCCACACCGCCGGCGCCCTGCCCGTCGAGCTCGATCACGCAAATGCCGATTTCGCCATCGGCTGCACCTACAAGTACCTCAACGGCGGTCCGGGCGCACCGGCCTTCATCTATGCCGCGCAGCGCCACCACGGCGATATCAGCCAGCCGCTCAGCGGCTGGTGGGGCCATGCGCGGCCCTTTGCCTTCGAACGGGGTTATGTTGCCGGCACCGGCATCCGCCGCTTTTTGTGCGGCACTCAGCCGATCCTGTCGATGCGGGCGCTCAAAGGCGCGCTTGCCATCTGGAATGACGTCGACATGGCGGCATTGCGAAAGAAGAGTGTCGCGTTGACAGAACTGTTCATCCAGCTCGTCGAAGCCAGGTGCGGCGCCTACGGTCTCACGCTGGAGACCACCCGCGACGCGACCAGGCGCGGCAGCCAGGTGTCGTTCCTTCACGATCACGGCTATCAAATCATGCGGGCGCTGATCGAGCGCGGCGTCATCGGTGATTTTCGTGCGCCATCGACCATCCGTTTCGGCTTCACGCCGCTCTATGTCGGCTACAAGAATGTGTGGCTGGCGGTTGAGGTGCTGGAGGATATTCTGCGCACGGGCGCATGGAAGGACCGCCGTTTCGCGGTCAAGGAAGCCGTTACCTGACGCAACGATCCCCGCGATCCACCGCCGCCGCCCTCACTGCCTGGCAGATGACGGAGGCTGAATTTCCAGCCACAAATGCCAACAGACGTTGGCGTTTTGGCTCCGTTTCGTTCACGGCAAACGAACGTCCCGAAGATTGATATCGTCCTTTGTGGAGGTCGATAGACTGATAATGCCAAGCCTTGGGTCGAGGATGAGCCACAGGTCATTAACCATAATAATTTCAATGTGAGCAGGCGCATCGCTGTGCCTGGCGCTTGTTGATCGCGACCCGCTGGCAAGCGCCAAATAATTTCAGCAGCCTTAACAAATTCATTAAACTTTAAACGGTTGCAGAACACAACTGGAACAGATAGGGTTTGTTCTGGGTTTGTTTTTCGATTCTGGTTTCAGGTAACCTGGGGGCCGCCATGCTGACGCGCAAGCAACATGAACTGCTGATGTTCATCCATGAACGCCTGAAGGAGAGCGGCATTCCGCCATCCTTCGACGAGATGAAGGAGGCGCTTGACCTTGCCTCCAAATCCGGGATTCATCGGCTGATCACCGCACTTGAGGAGCGCGGCTTTATTCGCCGGTTGCCCAACCGGGCACGCGCGCTGGAAGTGCTGCGATTGCCGGACTCGATCGCGCCTGGCCTCAACGCGGCAAAGAAGTTTTCGCCAAGCGTCATCCAGGGCAGTCTCGGTCAGGGTGGTGCCCTTGGCCGGCAGATCAAGCCGGCGCCTTCGCGGATGCCCTCGCCCGGCAATGATGACGATGCGGTCTCCGCCGTGTCGATCCCGGTCATGGGCCGTATCGCCGCCGGTGTGCCGATCGATGCCATCCAGCATCAGACGCATTCGATCTCGGTGCCGCCGGACATGATCATGGGCGGCGCCCACTATGCGCTGGAGGTCAAGGGCGACTCGATGATCGAGGCCGGTATCTTCGACGGCGACACCGTCATCATCCGCAACGCCGATACCGCCCAGCCAGGCGAGATCATCGTGGCGCTGGTCGACGAAGAGGAAGCGACGCTGAAGCGGTTCCGCCGCAAGGGCGCCTCGATTGCCCTCGAAGCCGCCAATCCAGCCTACGAGACACGGATTTTCGGCCCGGACAGGGTCAAGGTGCAAGGCAAGCTCGTCGGCCTGATCCGCCGCTACTGAGCCGGCTGCGGGTTGGCCGCTGGCTTCTCCGGTTTCTTGAAGGGTGCCAGCCCCCTTGCCTCACGAGAGTATTTGCGTTGCGTGTGCCAGGGCCGATATGGGCTGTCCACCGCGAAGCTGATCGTCGCCGGCGTGGTCGCCGATTGGCGATCGAAGAAGACCGCGGCACTGCCTTTGCGAGCCAGTTGCCGCTTGGTGATGACGAGAACCAGCGGATTGTGACAGGCGTCATACGCGGTGGCGTCATTGATGACGATCAGCTCGGCGAAGCCGCAGGCTTTCCAGGTGTCCTTGCGGTCCTCGACATAGGCAATGATCGCACCGGACATGTGCCTGGCCACGCAAACGCCTGAGGAGCAATAGAACGGCGATCCCAGCGGCAGATCAACGGCATCCGCGACATCGAATTGCCCATAGCTGTTGTCGAACACCTCTGGCACGACGATGGTTTCTGATGTCAGGGCGCGTTTCCAGTTGTCGACGGTGAATTCGTTCGGCCGTTCCCGGCTGACGGCAAGCTCGCCGCCACCGATCGGCAACGCCACCAGCCGGGCGTCTTCCGAGATCAGCACATCCGGCGTGCGCGTATCCGAGACGGTCAGCAAGCCTGCCAGCGCGAATGGCAGGGCAGCGAGCCGCAGCCAAGTTGTCGCCATCGTCGCGATGACCAAAGCAATTGCCACCAACAGGACCGACTGTTGCGAAATCAGCCCGACCCCGTCGACAGGCGAACGCTCGGAGATCCAGCCGGATATGGCGATCATCATCGTCAGGCCCTTACCCATCAGGTAGAGAGCCGGCCAATCCAATCCGAAAGGCATCAGCAGCGCGCTGGCGACGGCCAGGAACATGACGACGGTGACGATCGGCATAACCGCGAGGTTGGCAAACAGGCTAAGCGGCGAGACACGCTGAAAATGCCAGATGGCAAACAGCGTCGTGGCGCTTCCGGCGATGATCGAGGTCATGGCAAGGCCGGTTGCCGCCAGCAGGAATTTTCGCGTCAGGAAACCTGGCATGGATCGCTTTGGTGGCGGCGGTCTAGCTTTTCCCGCGCGGTGATCGGCCCAGCCGGCATAGGCGCCGACCAGAGCCGCGGTCGCGGCGAACGACATCTGAAAACTCGGGCCGACCACCTCATGCGGCGACACCACGATGACGGCGATCGCCGAGATCGCCAGATTGCGCATGGTGAGTGCTGCTCGATCGAACAGCACGGCAATCAGCATCACCGCCAGCATGATGAAGCTGCGCTCGGCGGCAACGACGACTCCAGAGATGATGAGATAGGCCGCGATCGAGAACAGCGCGGCGGCAGCGGCATACTTCTTGACCGGGCGACGCGCGGAAAAGTCGGGAAACAAGGCGAAGGCGCCGCGCAGCAATCCCATGATGGTGCCCGCGACCAGCGCCATGTGCAGTCCCGAAATGGAGATGATGTGGTAGATGCCGGTACGTCGCATCGCCTCATTGATCTCATCGGGAATGCCGGCGCGCACGCCGACGATGAGCGCCGCGGCGATCTCGCCTTCGGCGCCGCCGACGCTGGCCCTGATATGGTCGGCGATACCTTCACGGGCATTTTCCACGCTAGAGGAAATTCGGGCCGGCAGCGGCATGTCGCCGTCATCGTTGACGACAAGCTTTGGATTGCCGAGAAAGAACCCGCTGCCGCCGATGCCGGCAAAGTAGCTGTCGAAGGAGAAGTCATAGCTGTCCGGCCGCACCGGCCCGGTCGGCGGCAAGAGCTTGGCATATCCGGTGATGAGGGAGCCGGCGGTCACGTCAGCCGGGATCTTGCGTGCCGAAAGCCGCACCCGTTCCGGCGCATAGCGCAGTTTCGGTCTTGCGGTCGATGTCACGTCGATGGTCAGCCGGATACGGCCGGTTTCCATCCGGTCGAGCGAGACGACGCGGCCGGTGACTTGCGTCGAAATTTCCGAGCCCAACATTTGTGTGCCCGCACGCCACGTCTCGACCTTGGCAGCAAGCAGTCCTAGGGCGCACAAAAGTGCCGCCATGAAACACAGATGGGTCTTTGGCCATGAGCGCGAGACCAGCGCACAGATCCCCGTCAGAATGACAACCGCGACAGGTCTCGCAAAGTCGGGTTCAGCCGTCAGCGAAAAATAGCCGATCGCTCCGATCGCCAGGCAGACCGGCACCAGCAGGAAGGCCACGCCCCGGTCGAGTTCCAGGCTCGCCGCCGTGTTCACGCTGTGGCGCAGGCGAGGCAGTGATGTCAGGCTGATTTGCCGGCGCACGCGAACGATCCTGCCGGTTTCGGCAACAGGAACAGAGGCGGCGACATCCGCTTGTAACGGCGCTTGGCCGGGATCCGGCAGGAGGGGCGACGGCAATGGCAGAGGCGCAAAGAGGGACCGTTCGCTGACGCCGATGGCAGCGTCCTCGCCCTGATCCGAGCCCCAGCCTCGTCCAGCCATCGGGTCTGCCCCTTGCGCCCTCGACACCCTATGCTACATGAACGCCGGGCGCGCGAAAGTCCGCGCAACCGCACCCGCTTCAGATGGTTTCCGAGAGTTCCATGTCCGACAAGGTCGTCACCCGTTTTGCCCCCTCGCCCACCGGCTATCTGCACATAGGCGGCGCGCGCACGGCGCTGTTCAACTGGCTGTATGCAAAGCACACTGGCGGCACGATGCTGCTGCGCATCGAAGACACCGACCGTGAACGCTCCAATGAAGCCGCGACGGCTGCCATCCTCGACGGGCTTTCCTGGCTTGGCCTGAGCTGGGACGGCGAGCCGGTGTCACAGTTCGAGCGTGCGCCGCGCCACCGCGAGGTGGCAGAGGAGCTCGTGCGCATGGGCATGGCCTATTATTGCTATGCCACGCCAGCCGAACTGGAGGCCATGCGCGAGGCTGCCAGAGCCAAGGGGCTGCCGCCCCGCTATGACGGCCGCTGGCGCGACCGCGACCCCTCTGAGGCGCCCGCAGGCGTCAAGGGCGCCATCCGCATCAAGGCGCCGACCGAAGGCGAGACCATCGTCCATGACCGTGTCCAGGGCGAGGTGCGCTTTCCCAACAAAGATCTCGATGACTTCATCATCCTGCGTTCTGACGGCAATCCCACTTACATGCATGCCGTCGTCGTCGATGATCATGATATGGGCGTCACCCATATCATTCGCGGCGACGATCATCTGACCAATGCCGCTCGCCAGACCGTGATCTACAACGCCATGGGCTGGGACGTGCCATCCATGTCGCATATCCCCCTGATCCACGGCGCCGATGGCGCCAAGCTGTCGAAGCGGCACGGCGCGCTTGGCGTCGAGGCCTATCGCGCCATGGGCTACCTGCCGGAGGCGCTGCTCAACTACCTGGCGCGCCTTGGCTGGAGCCATGGCGACGACGAGATCATGTCGATCAAGGATATGATCTCGTGGTTCGACATCGGCGATGTCAACAAGGGCGCGGCGCGCTTCGACTTCGCCAAGCTGGAGGCGATCAACGGCGCGCATATGCGCCGCATGAGCGATGCCGAACTGTTCGACATCTTCATCGCCACCCTGCCCTATCTCGAAGGTGGCCCGGCGATCGCCGCGCGCCTGAACGACAGCACCAAGGCGCAGTTGCTGGCAGCGCTTCCGGGCCTGAAGGAGCGCGCCAAGACACTGGTCGAGCTCGTCGATGGCGCGGCCTTCCTGTTCGCCACGCGCCCCCTGCCGATCGACGACAAGGCGGCCCTTGTGCTCAATGCCGATGCCCGCAAGATCCTGCGCGGCGCTCACGAAGCTTTGAACGGGCTTACGAGCGACTGGACCGCGGCTGCAGCGGAGGCCGCGATCCGCGAGGTTGCCATGGCCGGCGGCCACAAGCTCGGCGCCGTGGCCCAGCCTTTGCGCGCCGCATTGACCGGCAAGAGCACCTCGCCGGGCGTGTTCGATGTGCTTGCCGTGCTCGGCCGCGAGGAAAGCCTGGCGCGCATAGCAGACCAAATCGATTAGGAGCAAACTGGCCCAAGAAGATTGGCATTGAAAGGCGGGTTTCGCAGTGCAACATTAGGCCTTGGCCCAATCTGGCACGCACCTCCTGAAATGCGGTGGCGAATACGCGCATTGCGGTGATTTTCGACGTGTCGCTCTGCAGAATTTTGCCTTTGCCGGCATGAGGAAACAAGAAGGAGTTTGCAATGACCGAAGCTGCGAAAAAAATGGATTTGGGCGGCAAGACCCAGGAGGCCACGGCAACGCTTGCATTCGCCGGCAAGACCCATGAATTCAAGGTGCGAAGTGGTTCGGTCGGGCCTGATGTCATCGACATCGCCTCGCTCTACTCAACCACCGGCGCCTTCACTTACGATCCCGGCTTCACCTCGACGGCAAGTTGCGAATCCGAAATCACCTTCATCGACGGCGACGCCGGAATCCTGTTGCACCGCGGCTATCCGATCGACCAGTTGGCCGAACATGGCGACTTCCTCGAGGTCTGCTATCTCCTGCTCTACGGTGAATTGCCGACCAAGGCGCAGAAGGACGACTTTGACTACCGCGTGACGCGCCACACCATGGTGCATGAGCAGATGTCGCGCTTTTTCACCGGCTTCCGCCGCGACGCGCATCCGATGGCGGTGATGTGCGGCGTGGTCGGCGCGCTGTCGGCCTTCTACCACGACTCCACCGACATCTCCGACCCCTACCAGCGCATGGTTGCCTCCATGCGGCTGATCGCCAAGATGCCGACGATCGCGGCGATGGCCTACAAATACCACATCGGCCAGCCCTTCATTTACCCGAAGAACGAGCTCAACTTCGCCGCCAACTTCCTGCACATGTGCTTTGCCGTGCCGTGCGAGGAATACAAGATCAATCCGGTGCTGGCGCGCGCCATGGAGCGCATCTTCATTTTGCACGCCGACCACGAGCAGAACGCCTCGACCTCGACCGTTCGTCTCGCCGGCTCGTCGGGCGCCAACCCGTTTGCGTGCATCGCCGCCGGTATAGCCTGCCTGTGGGGACCGGCGCATGGCGGCGCCAATGAAGCGGCGCTCAACATGCTTGGCGAGATCGGCCATGTCGATCACATCCCCGAATTCATCGCCCGCGCCAAGGACAAGGACGACCCGTTCCGCTTGATGGGCTTTGGCCACCGCGTCTACAAGAACTACGATCCGCGCGCCAAGATCATGCAGAAGACGGCACATGAGGTTCTGGGCGAACTCGGCATCAAGGACGATCCGCTGCTCGACATCGCCATGGAGCTGGAAAAGATCGCGCTGACCGATTCCTATTTCATCGAGAAGAAGCTCTACCCGAATGTCGACTTCTATTCCGGCATCACGCTGAAGGCGCTGGGCTTCCCCACCACCATGTTCACCGTGCTGTTCGCGGTCGCCCGCACCGTCGGCTGGATCGCCCAGTGGAAAGAGATGATCGAGGATCCGCGCCAGAAGATCGGCCGCCCGCGTCAGCTCTATACCGGCGCACCCGAGCGTGACTACGTGCCGATCGCCAAGCGGTGAATTGGGAGTAGGGATTGGGGATTGGGCAGTAGGCAGTAGGCACGGTCAACTTCCCTACTCCCTACTGACTATTCCCTCTCTTGATATACCGCATCACCACCTGCGCGGCGATCTCGCCGGACGGTCTATCCGTCGCCATGCGCCGCGTGATCTCTGCAAATCCATTCTTCTGCCAGGCGCGCATGCCGCTGTCGGCGAACAGGGCTTCCAATTGCCGGGCCAGATTGTTCGGCTTGATGTAGCCGTCGTAGAATTCCGGAATAAGCGCTCGATCCGATATCAAATTGGGCAACAGCGCCGACCAGACGGAAACGAGGTACGGCGCCAAGACGCGCGCGATCGGGTCGAGCCTGTAGCAGGAAATCATCGGCACGCCGGCCAGCGCCAGTTCCAGCGATACCGTCCCGGACGCGATCAGCGCCGCATCGGCTTTGCCGAAAGCCTGCCATTTGCGCTGGGGATCGACGATGATCTCAGGCTTTTCATCCCAGCGGTTGACGGAGGATTTGACGAGGTCGGCGACATGCGGAACGGTCGGCAGCAGCAGCCGCAGGCGGTGGCCACGCGCACGCAGAATCGACACCGTCTCGCCGAACGGGTCGAGCAGCCGCCGTACCTCGCCACGCCGCGAACCGGGCAGGACGAGCAGGGTCTTGACGCGATCAGGAGAAAGGTCGCGCGGCAGCTCCTGCGCCTTGGCTGCGGCGAGCAAACCCGCATCGTGGGTCAGGCGATGCCCGACATAGGTGCCCGGTGGCCCGCCGAGCCGCTCGAGCTCCTTGACCTCGAAAGGCAGGATGCAGAGGATGTGGTCGACATAGGGCTTCATCGCCACCGCCCTGCCCGGCCGCCACGCCCACACGCTCGGGCAGACATAGTGGATGATTGGAATCGACGGGTTGGCCGCACGCACCTTTTTGGCGACGCGCAACGAAAAGTCCGGACTGTCGATGGTGACAAGGCAGTCCGGCTTTTCGTCGGCAACGGTCTTGGCCAGGTGGCTGATCCGCCGTATCAGGCGCGGCAGGTCGCGCAGGACGGCACTGAACCCCATGAGGGCGATCTCACCGGCATCGAATGGCGAGACCAGTCCCAGCGCCTGCAAATGACGGCCGCCGAGGCCGACGAGTTGCACCTCGCGCCCGGCCGCCTGCCTGAGCGAGCGTACTATGTCGGCGCCGAGCAGGTCGCCGGACTCCTCTCCGGCAACGATCGCGATCTTCAATACCTTGTCAGCCATTACGCGGCTCCGTGGCGACAGGCAGGCCAAGGACGAACAGGCCGAGTGCATTGGCGCGTGCGATGGTTTCAGGACCTTCGAGGATCAGCGAGCGTCCCGCCTCGACGGCAATGCCGGCGAGCCCGGCCGCGTGCGCTGCCTCGACCGTCTGCGGACCGATGGATGGAAGATCGGCGCGCAGTTCCTGACCAGGCTTGGCGCACTTGACGAGGACGCCCCGGGTCTTGCCCGCAATACGGCCGTGGCCGCGCAGCAGCTTCGCACGATCAAGCAGGCCGGCTGTTCCTTCGATGCCTTCCAGCGCGATTGCCCGGCCGCCAACGGCGATCGCCGCCTGGCCGACATCCAGCGCCCCGATGGCCTTTGCTGCCGCAAGGCCCGCCTCAATATCGCGCCAGTCCAATTTTCGCGGTTCGGTCTTGGTCAGCACGCCTTCGGCGGCGACAAGATTCGGCACTACTTCGTGGGCGCCAACGACCTTTATTCCACGCGCTTCGAGGCCCCGTGCCAAGATCTTTAGAAGACCATCATCGCCACGCGCGAGCGCCATGACGACCAAAGGAATCACCGCGAGCAGGCTGAGACTGGGGCGCAGCGCAAGCAATCGCGGCCGGCGCTTGATCTCGCCTGCAAGCACCAGATGGGTGATCCGGTGCCGCCGCAGCAATGGGACGAGCGAGCCTATACCTTCCAGAGCGAGGTTTTCGTGATCGTATCGGGAGAGTTCCGCGATGCGGTCGACTTCGCCTTCCATCAGGATGACGAAGGGCGGATAACCTTGTTCAGCCGAACCGGCCGCGACTTCGACCGGCAGACTGCCGCCGCCGGCAATGATGCCGACCCTGGAGCCCGGCGGAAGATCAAGACGCGCTGCCGCTGTCTCAGTCTTCGTCATCGACATCGTCGCCATCGCCGCCCTTGAGCGACGGCACAGCATAGTGCCGCTTGCCGCGACTGGTGATGAAATCGATGATCTTCATGGCGGTCGGCGACGACGCGAACTCCGCCTTGGCGAATTCGATGTTCTCGCCAACGGTGCGGGAACGATCGAAGATCATCCTGTAAGCCTTGCGCAGCACAAGGATTTCGGACCTCGGCAGACCGGAACGCTTGAGGCCGATGATGTTGAGACCGCGCAGGCTGGCGCGGTTGCCGACCGCGATGGCAAAGGGAATGACATCGCCGACGATCGCCGAGCAGCCGCCCAGAAAGGCGTTGTCGCCGATGCGAACAAACTGATGCACAGCGGTCAGGCCGCCGATATAGACATTGTTGCCGACCTCGCAGTGGCCGCCCAGCGTTGCGCCATTGGCGAACGTCGCATTGTTGCCGACGACGCAATCATGGGCGATATGTGCGTAGGCAAGGAAATTGCCATTGTCGCCGACCGTGGTCTCGCCGCGGCTGGAATCGGTGCCGAGATGCATGGTCACGCCTTCGCGGATCGTGCAGTTCTTGCCGATGACCAGGGTGGTGCGGCCGCCCTTGTGCTTGGTGTTTTGCGGCGGCGCGCCCAATGTCGCCATCGGATAGACCTTGGTCGAGGCGCCGATCGACGTCGCGCCCATCACCGAGACATGACTGACCAGTTCGACGTCGTCGCCGATCACCACATCGGCACCGACATGGCAGAACGGTCCGATGCGCACACCTTGGCCGATTTGAGCGCCTTCCTCCACAACGGAGGAAGCATGGATGGATGTTTTGATTTTCATAAGCACTCGATCGTCAGTCGCTGGTGACCATCATGGCTGAAATCTCGGCCTCGGCCGCCTTGGCGCCGTCGACCATAGCTTCACAAGCGAATTTGAGCAGATTGCCGCGTTTCTTGATTTTCTTGACATAGATCTTCAACTGGTCGCCGGGAACGACCGGTTTGCGGAATTTGGCGTTGTCGATGGTCAGGAAATAGACCAGCGACGGCTTTTCGGTGCCCAGGCTGCGGATACAGATGGCGCCGGCCGTCTGCGCCATCGCCTCGACGATGAGCACACCCGGCATGACCGGCTGCTCAGGGAAATGGCCCTGAAAATGCGGCTCGTTTATGGTCACGTTCTTGATGCCGATGGCGGATTCGTCGCCATCGATGTCGACGATACGATCGATCATCAGGAACGGATAGCGGTGCGGCAGGAGCTTCATCAGCCCCATGATGTCGACCGCTTCCAGCGTCGTCGACGCGATCATGTCAGCCATTGCCTCCCTCGCCCTGTTTGCGGGTCCTGGCGAGCTTGCGCAGCATGGCTATCTCCCGCATGGCTTCCGCCATCGGCTGTGCCGGATAGCCGCCCCAGATCTCGCCTGCAGGGACATTGCTCATAAATCCACTTCTGGCGGCAAGCTTGGCCCCTGTCCCTATGGTCAGGTGATCCGCAAGCCCGACGCCGCCGCCCATGGTGACATTGTCACCCACGATCACAGAACCCGAAATACCCGAAAGCCCGGCTATTATGCAATTGCGGCCGATGCGGACGTTATGGGCGATCTGCACGAGATTGTCGATCTTGGTGCCCTGGCCGATGACCGTATCGGACATGGCGCCGCGATCGACGGTGGTGTTGGAGCCGATCTCGACGTCGTCCTGGATAACGACACGACCGATCTGCGGCACGCGCTCGGGCCCCTTGGCCCCGCCGACGAACCCAAAACCATCTTGGCCTATCCTGGCACCGCCATGAATGATGACGCGATTGCCGATCAAGGCATACTGGACGCTCGCGCCTGGACCGACATAGCCGTCGCGGCCGATCTGGCAGGATTGTCCGATGACCGCATTTGGGGCGATGACGGTACCGCTGCCGATCGAAGCGCCTGGCCCGATGACCGCGCCGGCCTCGATGACGGCACCGGCTTCGACATGCGCGGTCGCATCGACATGAGCGTGCGGCGAGACGCCGGTTTCACTGGTCATCGGCCCTGGTGTCGCCGCCCTCGGAAACAGCAGACGCCCGACAAACGCGAAGGCCTGTTGCGGACGCGGATGAACCAGAACGGCAACGCCGGCCGGCGCCTTGCCGGCAAATTCCGCCGGGCACAGGACCGCGGCTGCCCGCAGCGACGGCATCAGCGCGGAATTGCGCTTGCCGTCGACAAAGACGAGCGCATTCTCGCCGCCCTCGCTGGCTGGCGCGAGTGCTTCGATCGAAATATCTGAGTGGCCGGAATCGACGAGCACCGAGCCGGTCAGATTCGCGACTTCGCCCGCCGTATACCGGCGTGATGGCGCGAAGAACACCGGATCGGTCATTCCAGAAGCTATATCCAGCTAGGTCGGAACATTTCTCCCGGACCCTGAAGACCCGGGAGCATCGTTGGCCGCCGATCAGAAGCGGGTCGATATGCCGAAGTTGAATTCCTGCACGTCGTCGCGCGCTTCCTTCTTGACCGGGATCGCATAGTCGATACGGATCGGACCGAACGGCGACGCCCACATCAGGCCGAGGCCGACCGAGGCACGCAACTTCATGCCGACCGAGTCCTGGGTGACGCCAGCGGTGTCGACCTTGCTTCCATAGAGCGTTGCCGCATCCGCGAAGACAGCGCCACGCAAGCCGAAGCTTTCCGGTACGACCGGCAACGGAAACTGAGCTTCTGCGGACGCATTGAAATAGGTCGTGCCGCCGAGATGGTCGCCCGTAGCAATATCGACAGGACCGATGCCGCCATAGGCAAAGCCACGGATCATGCGATCGGTGCTCTGGAATTGATCGAAGATCCGCAGACCATCGCTGCCGTATCCTTCAACATGGCCAGCGCCACCTGAAATGAGCCCGACTAGGTCGTACTGCTCCGACAACGTCTGGTAGATGCTGCCGCGCCCCGTGACCTTCACGAACTTGGCATCACCGCCGAGGCCTGCGACTTCTACCGTCGTGGTGGCGTAGATACCCTCGTGCGGGCTCTTCATATCGTCGATGGTGTTGTAGACCAGCCCGAGGCTGACCGACGACTTGATCCAAGGGCTTTGTTCGATGCCATCCAGGATAGCCGTGGAAACGTCACACTTCGCCGGATCGTAAACGCCGCCGGTCACGCAATCGTCTTCCAGCTTATACTTTTCTTGCGAGATGTTGTACGCCAACTGGGTCGAGATGCTGTCGGTGATCGGCAGACCGAAGCGCACCGTCGCGCCCACAGTGTCGCTTTCGTAGTTGTCGTATTCCCTGGTCTGCTTGAAGATGTCGAAACCGGCAGCGATGCGCCGTCCGAGGAAATAAGGCTCGGTGAAGGACAGGCTGTAGTCGCGTGAATTCTTGCCGCCGCCCGCCGACAGCTTGATGAACTGGCCACGACCGAGGAAGTTGCGCTCGGTCACCGAGCCTTCGACCGACGGACCGGCCGTGTCGCCACCGGTCGAATAACCAGCGCCTACCGAGAACTCGCCGGTCGATTTCTCGACCACATCGACCACCAGAACGACCTGGTCAGGCTGCGAGCCCGGCACGGTCGAGATGTCGACTTTCTCAAAGTAATTCAAGTTTTCCAAACGCTTCTTCGCGCGCTGGATGAGCACCTGGTTGAAGGCATCGCCTTCGCTGACGTCGAACTCACGGCGAATGACATAGTCACGCGTGCGATCGTTGCCGCGGATCTCGATGCGTTCGATATAGGCCTTGGTGCCCTGGTCGATCGTATAGACAACCGAAATGGTGTGGTTCTCGAAATTGCGGTCGCCGCGCGGCGTGACCTGCGCGAAGGCATAGCCGGAACCGGCCACCTTCTCGGTCAGCGCGATGATGGAATCCTCTACGTTCTTGGCGTTGTAGACGTCACCCTTGTGGGTCTCGATCACCGATTCCAGCGACTTGCCGTCGACTTCAGGGATCGAGCTCTCGACGCTGACGTCACCGAACGTGTAGCGGTCGCCTTCCTGGACGGTGATGGTGACCGTGTACTTGTTCGTCGCACTGTCGAGTTCACCGACAGCGGACACGACCTGGAAGTCGGCATACCCATGATTGTAGTAAAAGCGACGCAGCAGCTCCTGGTCGGCGCGCAGCTTGTCGTCGTCATAGACGTCGTCGCGCAGGATGAAGGAAACCCAGGACGAACGCTTGGTGTTGATGATATCCGACAGGCGGCGGCTGGAATAGGCGCTATTGCCGACGAAATTGATCGCCGCGATCTGCGTGCGATCGCCTTCAGCGATGTTGAAGACAACATTTACGCGATTGTCGCCAAGCTGCATGACCTGCGTGGTCACGGTCACATCGTCGCGACCAATGCGCCTGTATGCAGCCTTGACCGATTCCACGTCGGCATCGAGCGTCGCCTGCGAGAACGTTCCGCGCGGCTTCAGCTGCACGGCCGCCGCAAGCGCATTGTCCTTGAGCTTCTTGTTGTTCTGGAACAGCACCTGGTTGACAACCTGGTACTCGGCAACCTTGACCACCAGCGTCGAGCCGACCTGGTTGATCTGCACGTCCGAAAACAGGCCTGTGCCGAAGAGCGCCTTGACCGCACCGTCGATATCGGAACTGGAGAAAGCCTTGCCCGGCTTGATGGTGATGTAATTGCGGATGGTCTCAGCGTCGATACGCTGATTGCCGCTCACTTCGACTCTGCTGACGACAGCGGCTTCAGCCGCCGATGTGGCAACGAACTGCACTGCGAGCGCGCCTGGCACGACCATGGCCGCGGACAGGGTCACCGCGGACGCGGCGCTTAGAAACTTGGATGCTGCCTTCATCGGGCTTAATAACCTTTTCTCGTAGTCCCCACGGCGAGAAAACCGGACGTGCGGTAATTTCCCCTACCGTATTAACCGGATTTTCCCTACACGCAAGGCTTCTGGTTAATTTGTATTTACTTAACCCTGCGGCGTGGCTTTCGCGTCACTCATATCCCCTTGCATGGTAAACGGCGTCTCAACATCGTCCATGCAGAAGCCAAATTTCTTCATGATTTCAGCACCCAAACAGATCGTTCCAAAAAACGAACCCCATGAAGCACAGCACCAGAAGCAACCCGGCCCGATAGGCCATTTCCATCATCCGTTCCGACACCGGACGGCGAATGACAGCCTCCACCCCGTAGAACAAGAGGTGACCGCCGTCGAGGGGGGGAATCGGCAAAAGGTTCAGAATTCCGATGCCAACGGATAGCAGTGCAACCAGCTGCACGAGCCATTCGAATCCCAGTTTCGCAGCCCTGCCCGCCATGTCGGCTATCTTCACCGGACCGCCCAGCTGACATTTGTCTTCGCGCCCGACAACAAAGCGCTGCAGGAACTGGCCGGTGCGCTGGATGACGTGACCGGTTTCCTCGACCGCCGCCGCGACCGCTCCGACCGGCGTGTAGGTGATGAGCCTCGGCTGGCCGAGTTCCTTGTTATTGACGACACCGATCACGGCGACCTTGACCTTGTTGCCGAGCGCGTCTTCCTGTTCCATCAGCCGCGGCGCCGCGGTCACAGTGACCTCCTGGCCGTCGCGCAGCATGACGAAGGTGATTGCGTCGTCGGCACGGCCCGAGACCAGGCGTTGAACGTCGCCAAAGGTTTCGACCTTGTTGCCGTCGACGCTGACGAATCGGTCGCCGGGAAGAATGCCGGCCTTCGCCGCCGGGCTGTCGGCGGTCACCTCGGCCACCATGGGCTCGGCGACATAGCGGCCATAGGCGGTGAACAGCACGGAAAAGACGACGATCGTCAGCAGGAAATTGAACAACGGTCCGGCCACCACCGTTGCCGCGCGCTTCCAGATCGGCTGCGTGTGGAAGGCGACCTTGCGCTCTTCCTCGGTCAGCGTTTCAATTTCTTCCGACGTGGGCTGGCTCGATGTGGCGTTCATGTCGCCGACGAATTTGACATAGCCGCCAAGCGGTATCGCACACAGTTTCCAGCGCGTGCCGTGGCTGTCGTTGAAGCCGAAAAGTTCCGGGCCGAAGCCGATCGAGAAGGCCCTGACACCGATGCCGCACCAGCGCCCGACAAGGTAATGGCCCATTTCATGGACGAACACGACCACTGTCAGCACGAAGAGGAATGGCACCAGCGTGCCCAGGACAAAGCCTTCTGTGCTGAAAAGCGCGTGAAGAATCTCGTTCAAGACAAACCCTCAAATTCTTCCACGGCGCAGACTGCGCCGTGACTGTGACACCAATCCGGGCGAATCCAAGGCGCACCGCGCATAGGACCCTGAAATGACATCGCTCAAACGGGAAACAGACCCTGCGCCGGATGATCGGCGTTCGCCGAAATCCAGCCGATGACGTATAGGGCGAATGCCGCTGCGACAAGCCCGTCGACACGATCCATGACGCCGCCATGGCCCGGGATGAGCGCCCCCGAATCCTTGCGGCCATGGCGGCGCTTGATCCAGGATTCGAACAGGTCGCCTGCCTGCGAGACAATCGACAGCACGAGCGCGACCAAGCCGAGCAATACCAGATTGCCGACACCGGCAGCTGCGGCGAGGACCAGCCCGGCGACGACGCCGCCGACAGCGCCGCCGAGTGCGCCGCTGCGCGTCTTGCCGGGCGAGATCGCCGGCGCCAGTTTCGGCCCCCCAACGGCGCGCCCCACGAAATAGGCAAGGATATCGGTGGCCCAGACGACCGCGAACAGGAACAGGATGGCAATGAGGCCTGAACGATCGCCATCCCGCAGCAAGGCGAGCGACAGGCCTGAAACCGCGGCATAGGCAAGGCCGCTCGCATCCCATTGTCCGGTCTTGCGAACCGAGGCGGCTATCGCCGTTGCGGCAACAATGGCCGCCACAAGCGGTAGCAGCCAGGAGGCGGCCAGGCCGCCAATCAAGGCGCCAATGAAGACAACCAGCAGTGCTTCCGGCAGGAAACCCAGACCCGTTGCCCCGGTTGGCCGCGACATGCGGGTCCATTCATAGAAGATCGCCGCTACGATCACGGCACACAGCAGCCGGAACGGCAAACCGCCGATCCAGGTCAAGCCGAGAGTGATGATGGCGAGCACGATCGCCGAAACGATACGGAGTTGAAGATTGCTCATCCCGCGGCCGGTCGCGAAGCGACGTCCTGGCCTCCAAGTCCGCCGAAACGGCGTTCGCGGCCAGCAAACTCACGCAAAGCTTCCGCAAGGTGCTCGCGGCTGAAGTCGGGCCAATAGCAAGGCAGGAAGACGAGTTCGCTATAGGCGGCTTGCCACAGAAGGAAGTTTGACAACCGAAGCTCGCCGCTGGTGCGGATGACGAGTTCCGGGTCGGGAATGCCTTGCGTATCAAGCGCGCCGGCAAAACTTTCGGCTGATATCGCCTCGGCGTCGAGTTCGCCACGCGCCACGGCCGCCGCAAGCTTTTGTGCCGTGCGAACGATTTCGTCTCGTCCGCCATAGTTGAAGGCGATCACCAGCGTCAGCGATTCGTTTGCGGCCGTCAGCGTTTCGGCCTCATCGAGCAGTCCCCTGATATCAGACTGCAGCCCTGCCCGGTCGCCGATGATTCTAACCCGCACACCGCTCTGGTGCAGTTCAGCAAGGTCACGGCGGATGAACATTTTCAAGAGGCCCATCAGGTCGCTGACCTCGGACTTCGGCCGCGACCAATTCTCCGACGAGAAAGCATAGACGGTCAGGTAGGAAATGCCGAGCCCAGGTGCCGCGCGCACCGTCTTGCGCAGCGCCTCGACACCGGCACGGTGGCCCGCAAGACGGGGCATGCCGCGCGCCTTGGCCCAGCGTCCGTTTCCGTCCATGATGATCGCGACATGCGCGGGCGTTGCCATGTTCTTGCTTTCGGGTCAGCCGGCGGCCATGACCCTAAACCTGCATGATTTCAGCTTCCTTATCGGAAAGCAGGTGGTCGATGTTGCTGATCGTCTCGTCGGTAAGTTTCTGGACCTGGTCCGAGCGCTTGCGCTGATCGTCTTCGCTGATGTCGCCGTCCTTCTCCGCCTTCTTCAGGAAGTCCATGCCGTCGCGGCGCACATGGCGCGCGGCGACACGGGCGTTCTCGGCGTAGGTGTGCGAGATCTTGACCAGTTCCTTGCGGCGCTGTTCGTTAAGTTCGGGAAGTGGAATCCTGAGGTTGGTGCCGTCTACGATCGGGTTGAACCCCAAATTGGATTCGCGGATCGCGCGGTCGACCGCGCCAACCATCGACTTGTCCCATACCGATACCGAGATCATGCGCGGCTCCGGCACCGAGACGTTGGCGACCTGATTGATCGGCATGGTGGTGCCGTAGGCCTGCACCTGGATCGCATCGAGCAGATTGCTGGAGGCGCGACCGGTCCGCAGCGAGGCCAGATCATGCTTGAACGCGGCAATGGCCCCATCCATGCGCCGCTTGAGATCGTCGTACTCACCACTCATCTTTATCTCCTCGACCGTCTAATGCGGGCTCACTGCTTCGGGGCCGTCTTCGAATCGAACTTCCGAAAACCGGCTTCCCTTTTCGGGTCAGGCCGCCGATCAATCGTCCGCGACGACCGTGCAGCGGCCGCCGCCCCTCAGAATATCGCCGAAACCACCTTTTTCGTGGATCGAATAGACGATTATCGGAATGTTGTTTTCGCGCGCAAGTGCAATCGCAGCGGTATCCATGATGGAAAGGCCGCGATTTATGACTTCGCCATGGCTGATGCGCTCGAAACGCGTCGCATTCGGGTCCTTCTTCGGGTCCGCCGAGTAGACGCCGTCGACCTGAGTGCCCTTGAACAGCGCGTCGGCGCCGATTTCAGCGGCGCGAAGGGCTGCGGCCGAATCAGTGGTGAAGAATGGATTGCCGGTGCCGCCGGCAAAGATCACCACCTTGCCCTGGTTCATGTAGGCGGTCGCCTGGCGCTGCGAAAAGCTCTCGCAAAGTTCGGGCATGGCGATCGCCGAAAGCACCACGGCGTCGACGCCGATCTTGTTCAACGACGTGCGCAGCGCCAGCGAGTTGATCACCGTGGCAAGCATGCCCATGTGGTCGCCGGTGACACGGTCGCCGCCCTTGGAGGCAACGGCCACGCCGCGAAAGATGTTGCCGCCGCCGATGACGACGCCGACCTCGATGCCCAATGCACGCGCCTCGGCGATGTCGCCGGCGATGCGATCCACTACTGAAACGTCGATGCCGAAATGCTGCTCGCCCATCAGTGCTTCGCCCGACGCTTTCAGCAAGACACGTCGGTAGAGGGGCTTCACCGTCATCTGGGCCTCTTCATTTGCATGTGGCGCGTTCCGGGTGGCTGCTCTGGCGCTGGCGCGCAATCCTAAACAATGGCGTTCGTAAACAGTATGGGGGCGGCGATGTCACGGGGCGCCCAAACGGCAAATTGCCGGTTTCCTGCCCATTGATCAATTGGTGGACACGCTGGCCGACTCTCCTTCGATAAGCACCGGTGACACGTAGTTGGGGGGCTTGTCGCCGGTTGTCGCGCCGCCGGTAACGCGCGCCTGTATCTGCGAACCGAAATAGGAATAGGGAAACGGCGCTGGAGTTCTGCTGGCTCTCTCCAGCCGGTCGCGATGCGCTTTCGGAATCTCGAAATCCAGCGCGCCAAGATTGTCACGCATTTGGCTGAGCGTCGTCGCACCGAGGATGACGGTTGCGATCCCCGGCTGCGTCGCCACCCAGTTGAGCGCGACCTGAGGCATGCTGCGGCCGACCTCGGATGCGACCTTCTCGAGTTCGGCCACGATAGCCCAGTTGCGTTGCGTGAACTTTTGGAAACCCGGATGCGTCGAGTTGCGAAATCCGTCGAGGCGGCCGTTTCCGGTCTGGGCCGGTCGATACTTGCCGCTCAGCAAACCGCCGGCCAGCGGGCTCCACACCATGATGCCGGCGCCATGGCGCGTGCCGAATGGCACGAACTCGCTCTCGATCGCGCGTTCGGCCAGCGAATATTCGAGCTGTAGCGCCGAAACCGGCTCATATCCTCGCAATTCGGCGATCGCCTGTGCGCGGCCCGCATACCAGGCGGGCACATCGGAAAGGCCGACATGGCGCACCTTGCCCATCCGGACCAGGTCGTCCAGCGTGCGCATGACCTCTTCAGCCGGGGTCAGCCTGTCCCAGACATGCATGAGATAGAGATCGATATAGTCGGTCCCCAACCGTTTCAGCGAAGCATCGACGGCCCGCATGATGTTCTTGCGGCCGTTGCCGCCAGCATTCGGATTGCCGGGCTGCATGTTCATGGTGAACTTGCTGGCTATCACCGCCGTGTCGCGCAGCCCGCGCTCGGCGATGAATTCACCAAGCCAGGCTTCGGCCGTGCCATCTGTGTAGAGATCCGCCGTGTCGAACACATTGCCGCCCGCCTCGACATAGGCGTCGAAAATCGCCCGCGCCGTATCCCTGTCGGCTCCCCAGCCCCATTCCTTGCCGAAAGTCATCGTGCCCAGTGCCAGTCGGCTGACCCTAAGGCCGCTGTTGCCAAGAGTGTAGTAGGTCATGGTCATGATCGTCTTCCAATGCTTGGTGATAGATACCCCGCGCGTCACTGGCCCGGAGTGTTCTTGACCCAGGGATTGCCGCGCTCGTGTGTCATGTGGAACGCGAAGCCATCGACCTTCCAGCCATCCGCAAAACGCGTCAGGTGATGCTCATAGGTGCCCCAGACCTCCCAAAGCGGGTCGCCATTGCCTTCCATCCGGTTCCAAGCATAGCCGTTCGACAGGACAGTCGCCGTGTCCGCCTTGAGAGCGACCTGGTGATTGGTGCGCAGATGCAGGCTTGTCTTGCTGCCCTTGAGGTTGGCCGCCCAAGCGCCAACCAGATCGTCGGAAGCGATGTTGGCCGCCGGCTGTCCGGAGAGACTGCTGAAGTCGGCGGTGATCCGATCCGCAAAATAGCCGCGTGCAAGTTTCCAGTCCTGGGCGTCAACGGCCCGGTCGATGGCATCGGCAATGCGAATGACCGCGCGTTCGTCTGCAAGGGCCCGCCAGTCTGATGGCTCCGCCCCACCGGCATCCATCGGCGCCAACGCCATGCCTGCCGTGAAAGTTACGTGCTTTAACGTGTTCATGTCTCGTCTCCTCAGTGCCATCAGCCGATCGCCGATGAGTTGGCGACAATGTGGACCACCGCCTTGGCATCGATAAGGTTGCATTGTTCGCAAAGACCATGCGATATCATTCATGAATGGATCGCGATCTGCTCAGCCATCTTCCGGTCGTGGTCGCCGTTGCCCGGCGTGGCGGCTTCGCGCTTGCCGCCGCCGAACTCGGCATGAGCCCTTCGGCGGTCAGCCATGCGGTGCGCATTGTCGAAGAGCGGATCGGCCAGCCCTTGTTCGCCCGCACGACGCGCAGCGTTTCGCTCACCGAGGCCGGCAAGGCGCTGGTGGAAACGGCGGCTCCGGCCCTCCAGGATATTGCCGAGCGGATGGACCGCATCCGCAGCGTCAAAGGCAGGCCGTCTGGCCTGCTCAGGATCAACGCCTCCAACATAGCGATACCATTGGCGGTGACGCCGGTGGTCGCGGCGATGGCCGAGCGCTATCCGGAGGTTACGGTCGAGGTCTTCGCTGACCAGGGTCTGGTTGATATCGTCGGCGAAGGCTTCGATGCCGGCGTCCGGCTTGGCGAGATGATCGCTCAGGACATGGTTGCGGTCCGGCTGACGCCGCCATTCTCCGTCGTCATCGTCGCCTCGCCCGCCTATATCGGAAGGCACGGCCGTCCCGGCGGCGTTGCCGACCTGGCGAACCACAATTGTATCGGCTACCGGCTCGTCCGCTCCGGTGCGCTCTATCGCTGGGATTTGATCGAGGATGGCAAGGACATCGCCATGGAGACGCGGGGCAGCGTTGTCGTGACGGATTCGCTCGCAGCAATCGATCTTGCGCTTGCAGGCGTCGGGCTTGCCTATGTGTTCGAGCCGCTGGCGCGCGCCGATCTTGCCGCGGGCCGCCTCGTCCAGGTGCTGCCGCAGACGGCGATCGAGGAACCGGGGCTATTCCTCTATTTCCCTCGCCGGGCGGCGATGGCGCCGAAGCTCAGGGCCTTTATCGACACCGCACAAGAAATCGGCCGGGCCTCCTTGCGGACACCCGGCCGAGTTGCCTGAGTTCGTGAGCCCTGGAAAGGGCTATTTCTTGACCGCTGCAGCGACTTCCGCGGCGAAATCGGTCTCTTCCTTCTCGATGCCCTCGCCCAGCGCAAAGCGCAGGTAGGCGGTGATCTTGGCCGGCGCACCAATCTCCTTCTCGGCATCCTTCAGCGCCTTCTCGACAGTGATGTCGGGATTGAGCACGAAGGCCTGCTTCAGGAGCACGACTTCCTCGTAGAACTTGCGCAGACGGCCCTCGACCATCTTCTCGATGATCGCTTCCGGCTTGCCGGACTGGCGCGCCTGGTCGGAGAAGATCGCCTTCTCGCGTTCGACCGCGGCCGGATCGATCTGCTCTGCCGTCAGCGCCAGAGGGTTGGTGGCGGCAACATGCATCGCCACCTGGCGGCCAAAGGCGTTGGCGGCATGCTCATTGCCCGTGGTCTCGATCGCGACCAGCACGCCGAGTTTGCCAAGGCCGTCGGCAACCGCGTTGTGAACGTAGGTAGCGACAGCGCCGTGCGGAACGGTGAGCTTGGCCGAGCGGCGGAAGCCCATGTTTTCGCCGATGGTGCCGACAGCGTCCTTGATGGTGTCGGCAACCGACTTGTCGGACCCCGGATACTTTGCGGCGGCCACAGCCTCCGTCGTGCCATAGGCCAGCGCAACCTTGGCAACGTTGGCGACGATTTCCTGAAACGCGGCGTTGCGGGCCACGAAGTCGGTCTCGGAATTGACTTCCACGACGGCAGCTTCGCGCACGCCATTGTCGACGCCGATCAGACCTTCAGCCGCGGTGCGGCCAGCCTTCTTGTCGGCCTTGGAGATACCCTTCTTGCGCAGCCAGTCGACGGCCTCTTCCATGTTGCCGTTGGTCTCGGTCAACGCGGCCTTGCAATCCATCATGCCCGCGCCGGTCAAGTCGCGGAGTTCTTTGACCTGTGCAGCCGAAATGCTCATTGTCGCCTCTTTGTTTTAAATGCACCGACGCACCATCGGTATTCGATGGTGCGTCTGTTTAGCGTGCCAGAATATGAGAAAGATGAAGGCCGCAACCGGCCTTCGATTATCAAGCTTCGGGAGCTTCCGACGCCGGGGCCGGAGCCGGGTCGAGCGCGGGTTCGACCGGAGCTTCGACCGAAGCGCCGATGTCGACGCCGAGCGCGCCCTGCTGGCGGGCGATGCCGTCGATCGCAGCCTTGGCGATCAGGTCGCAATAGAGCTGGATGGCACGGGCCGCGTCGTCATTGCCGGGGATCGGGAAGTCGATCTTGTCCGGATCGCAGTTCGAATCGATGATGGCGACGACCGGGATGCCGAGGCGCTTGGCCTCGAGGATGGCGATCGCTTCCTTGTTGGTGTCGATCACGAACATCAGGTCGGGCGTCGAGCCCATGTCCTTGATGCCGCCCAGCGCCTTGTCGAGCTTCTCGCGCTCGCGGTCGAGGTTGAGGCGTTCCTTCTTGGTCAACCCTTGCGCTTCGCCGGCCAGCATCTCGTCGAGCTTGCGCAGGCGCTGGATCGAGTTCGAGATCGTCTTCCAGTTGGTCAGCATGCCGCCGAGCCAACGCGAGTTGACATAATACTGAGCCGAACGCTGTGCCGCATCGGCGACGATGTCGGAGGCCTGGCGCTTGGTGCCGACGAACAGCACGCGGCCACCTTTGGCAACGGTGTCGGAAACCTGCTTCAGCGCCTGGTGCAGCAAAGGCACCGTCTGCGACAGGTCGATGATGTGGATGTTGTTGCGGGCGCCATAGATGTAGGGCGCCATCTTCGGGTTCCAGCGGTGGGTCTGGTGGCCAAAGTGAATGCCAGCTTCCAAAAGCTGGCGCATGCTGAAATCAGGCAGTGCCATTCAAAGTTCCTTTCCGGTTAGCCTCCACGGACACAGGCATTTTTGGACTTTGTCCTCGAACGCCACCGGAGGTTTCAGCCGGATTTCTCCCGGGCAGACACCAAAGTCCGTGTGTGGAATGAGCGCGCATATAGAGGGGATGCGCGATAAACGCAAGCGCCGCAGGATCCGTGGTGTTGCGTGCGACGATCCGCGCCCTGCTGTCAGCGCTTGACCTTGCCGTTCGGCACCCGCACCCGCCGGAAGACCGCGACGATCTCCTCGCGGCTGCATTCGATAGCGCCGAGCCGCACCGCACGATCACGCTCGAAGCCCGTTATGTCATAATGCGGCGCCGAAGTCTTGGGCGGTCCCTGGTACGATGAACGCTTGACGCCGAGCCGGGCGGCAAAGCGATGCAACTCGTCGGTGTCGTCGGCCAACAGATGGCACCAGCGATGGCCGGCCCAGTTCCAGATCGCTGCGTCGACATAGACTGCCATGAGGCTTGCCGTATTCCTTCATCTTGCGCCGACAGGCACTCGTCTAGCGATGATAGAAGGGATTCGGATAGAAAATGAAGCCGCCGCCGGCCTCGACTTCAGCCACGGTGCTGGTCATTGTGTCCTGCATGCGACGATGCAACTCGGCAACCGCATCGTCGATCGAGCCGGCATACTCATGCAGGCCCAGCGCCTCCGGCGCCCGGATATGGGCGCAACGCGGTCCGGCCGGCTGCGGAATGAACCGGTTGATCGTGTCACGCAGTCCGCCCCGGCAATAGTCGTTGCGGACCCGCTTCAGATGTTCGGCGATCTCTTCCAGGCTGATGCGCGGGTTGGCCGCGGCCCAGGGCCCGACGCGTTGCAGCCTCTGAATCGTGTCGGCGAGCGCGCGGACCTGCTTTCGGCCTTCCGCATCGCCACTGTTTTCGCGCTGCCAACGACGCGCCCGCCGCAGAAGTTCGGTTGCGTCGGTGACATCAGTGTCGGGCGAGATGCTTTCGCCGAGTCGGCGGCCGAGTTCAGCAACCAATGCCTGCTGACGCTCGGTATAGGTTGCGCCTTCGTCGGATGGCATGCCCGATGCTGCTTCATCGCGGGCCAGCAGCGTCGAATAGACATGGTGGATGCGCTGCGGCAGCGTGTCGGTCGCAAGGCGTTCTATTTTCAGGCTTTTCTCGACATAGGCGCATTCCTTCGCCAGCGCCGCTTCGACATTCCCGGTGAAGGCCAGCTTCCAGACGACTGGCGCGATCCAGACCTTGAAATCCGGATCCGTGGCCCGGCCGCGCTTGAGGGCCTCGAGCCCCATCTCGACGGCACCCGGCAGCAAAGGCGCAACGACATTGGCATGCCAGCCGACGCCGCCTTCGGGATGCAGCAGCACGCCATGGCCTTTCAAGGCCCAGGCGATCGAGTGTTCCTTGGCTGCCCCGCTGTTGCCCGGAATCTGGGCGATCAGATTGTTGGCCAGCCAGAACTTCTGCATCAGCCGGCCAAGGCCGTTGACGACACCATTGGTTGCCCATGAGGCCGTGAGCGGGCTGACCTGCGACACAATCTCCTTGTCGATCATCCAGTCGGTGAAGAACTCGGGATGATTGGGCGTGATGAAGGTCGCCTTCCCTGCCCCGCAACTGGCCTTCAGCCGCTCAAGATCGGCGTCGGGAAAGTCGATATGGCGGACATTGGCGACGCCGCGAAGACCGGCCAGGCGATTGAACGGCAACAGATCCCGAAATCCGGGAATGCCGCGCAGCATGACGATCCGGTTGACGGATGTCATGGCCCTGATCAGTGCCGGGTTGGGCCGCGGCGCGACGAATGTATCGATCCTGCTCAAGCTGATCCCCCTCGCGCCTGGACGCTGGGAGAGGTTGAGAGACGATTGCGGCACGTTCAAGTCGATCGCAACGACCACGCCGTGTCGTGGTAAATCAACTGCCTAGACCGGCACTATTTGGCGGGGCAGGGTTTCGTCTGGTCGAACAGCGACAGGTTGACCAGCTTGCCGGTCATCGAGAAGTCGCCATAGTCCATGACGAGATCGCGGGTGATGCCGTTCTCATGCAGCTTGAAGCTGATACGGTATTCCGGCACCTCTTCGCCCGTCTTGTTGGTGTCGTCGAAATAGGCGATGTCGACCGGCCAGTATTTGTCCGTGGCGAGCTTTGCCAGTGCCGAAGCTTCCGGGTCGGCCTTGTCGGCATCGGTTTTCTTGCCGACCACGACAGTGGTGGTCATCACCTTGTTGGCGTCTTCGGAACCGTCGAACAGGTTCGTTTCGTAAAAATTCTCGCCTTTTTCGGCCTTGCCGATCAGCTCGACCAGGTGCTGGGTCGGAAATTGGGTTGTCGCCAGCTCGACGCTGTTCTTTTCAGGCTTGTCGATGTCGACCTTCAGGCCCTTGGTCTCTTTCGTGGCGATGCCCTTGACCTCCTTGTCGAGATTCTGGTCGACGAAGGATTTTGTCACGAACGAAAAAGTCTTGCCTTCGGCGTCCTCGAAAGTGGTCGTCTGCTGGTCGGTCAACCTGGTGTTGTCGGCGGTGACGATCTGGGTGACGAAGCGGAATTTCACCGTATAGCCTTCGCAGGCCGAGCCATTGAACTCATAGACCATGCGGCCGGATATGCCCGTGATGCCGGACTGATCGGAAGCCTTTTTCAGGGTAAGATCGTAGACGGCGCGGTGGGCTTGCAGCGCCGGCGCGGCAAAGGCAGGGCCTATCGAGAGGGCTCCCGACAACAGGACGGCATGGAATGCGAGGCGCGTTGCGCGCATGAGGTACTCCGATCGTCGCGACTGATGGCAGGCCGCAGGGAAAGATGGTCCAGCTTAAAAAAAGTCGTGGCGGAAGCGAGGCAAAAATAGCAATTTCGGCCCGGCCGGCGCGGCGTCACCAAGCAATAGGGAAATACCATGAGTGAAACAATCGAAAAGCGGCTAAGTGATCTGGGTGTGACGCTTCCCGTCGCCGCCGCGCCCGCCGCCAACTACGTGCCCTATTGCCGGACCGGCAATCTGCTGTTCACCGCCGGGCAATTGCCGCTCAAGGACGGCAAGCTGCAGGCGAGCGGGCTGTTAGGTCGCGATCTGGATACGGCAGGCGGCAAGGACGCGGCAAAATACTGCGCGATCAACATCCTGGCGCAGGCCAAGGCAGCACTCGGCGACCTCGAGAAGATTAGCCGTCTGGTGAAGATCACCGTTTTCGTCGCCTCGGCACCTGAGTTCGTCGAGCAGCATCTGGTTGCCAACGGCGCCTCCGATTTCCTGGTGGCGGCCCTTGGCGAACGTGGCAAGCATGCGCGCTCCGCCGTCGGCACCGCCTGCCTGCCGCTTAATGCCGCAGTGGAAATCGAAGCCGTCTTCGAAATCGAATGAGCCAGGGGATAGATATGACCGACCTATCCTGGCTGACCGCCCGGCCCGTCGCCCATCGCGGCTTCCACGACATGAACAAGACGCGCTGGGAAAACACGCTGTCGGCCTTCGCCGCGGCCGCCGAGCGCGGCTATGCCATCGAATGCGACGTGCACCTGTCGTCCGACCGTGTTCCCGTCATCATCCATGACGGCGATCTCAAGCGCCTGACCGGCCAGGATGGTTTCGTCTGGCAGCGTACCGCAGCTGAACTCGCGGCGCTCAGGGTCGGTGGCACGGCGGACCATGTGCCGACGCTGCAGGAAGCGCTCGACCTGGTGAACGGCCGCGTGCCATTGGTGGTCGAGTTGAAAGGCACGCCCGGCTATGACGAAGGCCTGGTGGCAAGCGTCGGCAAGATGCTCAAGCGCTACAAGGGCAAAGCGGCGATCATGTCGTTCGACCACTGGCTGGTCCGCGATTTTCCGAAGGACGCGCCGGGTATCCCAGGGGGGCTCACCGCCTACGGCAAGGACGTCGGGTTGATCGAGGCGCATTTCGCCATGCTGGCGCATGAGATCGCCTTCACCTCCTACGCCGCCGGCGACCTGCCGAACCCATTTGTCAGCTTCGTGCGTGAAAGGCTGAAAATGCCTGTTATCACCTGGACGGTGCATGACCAGCCGGCGGTCGACCTGACCTTCAGATATGCCGACCAGATGACGTTCGAGGGGTTCGAGCCCGATCTGGTCAAAGTCGCATGAGTGTCTGAAACGTGACTTGTACCAGGCCGGACGGAGCTTAAATAAGCCTCATGGATCAGGGCGACGAGGGCGACGGACAAACGGCCAATGCGGACTATTCGATCCGCGTCGCCGCCGGCATCGGCGCCTTCACCTGTGATGAATGGAACGGCTTTGCCGGAACTGCGCGCGGAGATTCAGAAACCAGTTACAATCCTTTGGTTTCCTTCGCTTTTCTAAGTGCGCTCGAAGATTCTGGATGCGCCGTGCGGCGTACCGGCTGGCAGGGCCATCACCTCAGGCTGGAGGACGGGCAAGGCAGATTGCTGGGCGCGGTGCCCTGTTATCTCAAATCGCACAGCCAGGGCGAATATGTGTTCGATCATGGCTGGTCGGATGCCTTCGAGCGCGCCGGCGGCCGTTACTACCCCAAACTGCAAAGTGCCGTGCCGTTCTCCCCGGTCACCGGCCCTCGCCTGCTGGTCAGTAAAGGCGAGGACAGCGCCAAAGTAAAGGCCGGTCTCGTGGCGGGCCTGAAGGCGGTGACGCAAAAACTCGGCGTCTCTTCCGCGCATATCACCTTCGCGCAAGAGAGCGATGTGGAGGTGCTGGAAGCGGCAGGCTTCCTGCACCGCACCGACCAGCAATTCCATTTCTTCAACGAAGGCTTTTCGACCTATGACGACTTCCTCGCCACCCTTGCCTCGCGCAAGCGAAAGGCGATGAAGAAGGAAAGGCGTGAAGCGCTTGCCCCAGGCATTTCGATCGACCGGCTGACCGGCAAGGACCTCACGGAGAAGGCCTGGGACGATTTCTTCGCCTTCTACATGGACACCGGCAGCCGCAAATGGGGTCGGCCCTATCTCAACCGTCAATTCTTCTCGCTGATCGGCGAACGCATGGCCGACGACATCCTGCTGGTGATGGCGAGGCGCAACGGGCGATACATTGCCGGGGCCATCAATTTCATCGGCTCCGACGCACTCTATGGCCGCAACTGGGGCTGTATCGAGGACCATCCCTTCCTGCATTTCGAGGTCTGCTATCACCAGGCGATCGACTTCGCCATCGAGCGCAAGCTGAAGGTGGTGGAGGCGGGCGCGCAGGGCGAGCACAAGCTGGCGCGCGGCTACCGGCCGGTGACCATGCATTCCGCGCACTACATTGCACACCCAGGCCTGCGCAATGCCGTCGCCGATTATCTCAGGCGTGAACGCCACGAGGTGGAGCGGATGAGCGAATATCTCGAGGGGCACACCCCGTTCCGCAAGGATCTGGAGGAGTAGCAACAGGGCTGCCTGACGAGCAGGGCTGACTTCGCCCGATCGTCTTGTCGATTTTCCACCGTTTCGCTACACGAAAGGCACAATCCGGAGCGTTCACCATGACTGAGGCCGCCTACGATACCGACAACATCTTCGCCAAGATCCTGCGCGGCGAAATTCCTTCGCACCGCGTCTACGAGGACGCAGCGGTCATCGCCTTCATGGATGTGATGCCGCAGGGGCCGGGCCATACGCTGGTGTTGCCGAAGGCGCCATCGCGCAACCTGCTCGACGCCGACCCGTCAATTTTCGGCCATCTCTTGAACGTCGTTCAGAAAGTGGCGCTGGCGGTGAAAAAGGCCTTTGGCGCCGACGGCGTCACCATCATGCAGTTCAATGAGCCGGCATCGGGGCAAACCGTCTATCATCTGCATGTACATGTCATTCCGCGCTTCGACGGCATCCCGCTGAAGTCGCACACGGGAGGAATGGAGAAGCCGGAGGTGCTGACCGAAAATGCCGAAAAGATCCGGACTGCGCTCAAAAATTGAGAGCGAGAGGTCAGCCGATGTGGCGGACCGGGTAGCGCCGTTTAGCCGAGAAGACGATTCTAGTGCCCGGCCGTGCCGGCGCCGGGACTCAACCGTTTGCAACTCTAATCGTCTGATTAGGAAATATTGAACCGTCTCACGGTAAAACAGTAACGGCGTGGCGAGCTGTGGGGCTTCAAAACCATGGAAGATTCGGTTGCGGCATCGGCCCCGCTGACGGGGGCAATTTTCGGACGTGCTTTTCTTGGTATCTTGGCGGATGCCTTTTGGCGACACCGGCTGCTGCACGCTATGGCTGCCGCTGCGCTGCTTCTGGCAAGCGCAGTCGGGTGGCACACTGGAAACATGCCGGATTTCGGCGTTCTGGAGGAATACGCCGAGTATCTTTTCATCGCCTTCTGGATTTGCGGCTCAGCCCTTGCACTTGGGACGCTTTTCCACCTTGCGCTGGTCCAGCGGGATACCGAACCGCTGCACACCTTCCTCAAGTCACTGGGTAGATTCTTTGGCGATGCCGAACGCATTGCCAACAGCCTGAATGGCCTGGGTGCAGGTCTTGCCTTCATATCCGCGATCGGTGTGTTGAAGGGAGCCATTGCAATCCTCTCTCCGTTTGCATGGGACAAAGCATTGGCTCACGCCGATCGCATCCTGCATTTCGGTCGAGCCCCGCACGAATGGTTGTGGTTTGTCGTCCAGTCGCCGCTTGCGTTGAAGATCATCAACATCGCGTACAATTTCTGGTTCGTCGTGCTCATCACCACGGTTTTCACCGTGTGCATCACACGCAAGGATACGAAGCTGCGTCACCAGTTCCTGATGAGCTTCATGACGATGTGGACGCTGGGTGGCTTCTTCCTCGCGATGGGCCTGTCGTCGGCTGGCCCTTGCTTTTACGAGCGATTGGGGTTCGGCAACGACTTTCACCCCCTCATGCAAGCACTTGCCGTTGCCGATCGCGTCTATCCGATCTGGGCGCTCAGCACGCAGGATATGCTGTGGAGTGGCTATACCGGCGCAACTACCGGCAGCGTCGGTATATCCGCCTTCCCATCCCTGCACGTTGCGATGGCGGTGCTGTTCGCCCTCTACGCAACACGGCGGTCTCGGCTGGCCGGTCTTGTGATGTGGTTATTCGCCGGCGTCATTATGGTCGGTTCCGTCGTACTTGGCTGGCACTATGCCGTGGATGGCTATGCGGGTGCATTCCTGATGATCGCGATCTGGAAGGCGTGCGGATATTTGGTGACACGTTTCGCGTCGGACCGCATGGCCGCTGAAATCGAGAGCTCCACCATGCAATCGCCGGCCGTATGCGGGCTGTAAATTCGCCGATCTGGACGAACCCGCCTGCGGCGGCCATGCCGGTCAAAACGGCTCAAGGGCCGCGCTGGATGGGTTGAATAGTTTCTGAAACGCTGTTGGATACGGTGCTAAGCTGCTCTGCGATCGTATCCGCGCATTGCCCAGGGCTGAGGAGCGAGGTGTCGACTTCCAGATCGTACACGCCTGGGCGGTGGACTTCTTCTTGCCACAGACGCACGGGCAGCGGGACGGGATCATCGGGCGAGCCGGTTACATATCCCTTGTCTGCCGCGCTGGCCGCACGCCTTTCCATGATGATTTCCAGCGGGCAGCGAACACCGACAAACAGCACCGGCAGACCTACAAGCCGGCGCGCGCAATCGGCCACAATGTGAAGTGGTCTCGAATAGGCATCGTGATGGCCGACATCCGCAACGACATTCAGCTCCAACCGGCTATGAGCGGCTATCGATTCGTAGAGCGCGGCGTATAATCCGGGCACGAGGGCCTCAAGGTCCGGACGCTCGCCGCCAGGCCGCAATCCTATCCCAGGCCGATAGCGTGCCGGCGTGGCCTGCTCGTAGACGTCGACACCGAGATTGAGCCAGACGCCATCGAAGCTCTCCTGAACAGCTCTGGCGATGCTTGATTTTCCCGATCTCGGTGCACCGTTCAGAATGATGACCTGCCCGGCCATGCGTCCTCCCGCTCCAATGAAAAAAGCCCCGTTTTGAACTGACCCCCGAAAGTTGGACACAACCTTCGGGGGTTTTGCATGTCCAAATACAGCGAGAGTTTCAAGCGCTCGGTTGTCGATAGCTATTTAGGCGGGGATGAGAGCTGCGCGAGTGCGGCGTCGATGCATGGCGTTGATGCGGCCACTGTTCGCAAGTGGGTTGCGTTGTACCAGGCGCATGGCGATGCCGGGCTATCTGGTAAGTACGGTCGTTACGACGCGGCGTTCAGGCTGTCGGTGCTTGAGCGAATGTGGGAGGAAGGTCTGTCGTATCGGCAGACGGCTGCATTGTTCAATATCCGCAATGC